>NZ_JAGXJL010000337.1:0-260 GCF_019091475.1 Streptomyces sp. GbtcB6
CTCGAAGAGTTAGATCAATTTTGGTATCAGGACCGATCAAACCACTAAGGACTCTTCCCATATCCTCAATCATACATCAAATAGGTAAAAGATAAAATTGAATCCAGAATTTTACCCGATCAAATGCAAGTTTCGCATAAACGCCTATGCCCATGGGAACCTCAAGAGCCAACAATTGCTTCTACACCAGCCAAGGACCACCACCAAAGACTTTACGACGATCTATCAAGTCAGAAAAGCAAGAGAGGAACGTGTTATTA
>NZ_JAGXJL010000338.1:0-260 GCF_019091475.1 Streptomyces sp. GbtcB6
TGTTTGTTTCAAAACATATGATTTTGTTTCATTTATGCCAAATAAAAACATGTATCATGTTTAAAACCGAAAGAGTAAGATTTATTACAACAAAGATCAATAAGGTACTTTCATCATAGTAAAAATCAATAAACCATAAATCGTAAGATTCATCATGCATAATTTTGAGATTTATTAAGCTTGATCAATATGCATGACACTAAAACATGGTTTCAAAATGTTTAATATTTTTATTACACAATTTCATCATTATGCATTAT
>NZ_JAGXJL010000339.1:0-260 GCF_019091475.1 Streptomyces sp. GbtcB6
AACTGTTTTAGTGGGTGGCCAGATAGAAGTGTTACAAAATTGAGGATTACATTATATAAAACAATACGACACATTTTGGGTTATTATTCTTATTAAATTATTTCATTAGAAATTTTGTAATAATTAATAATCAATTAATTTATAAGCTTTGTTTGTTCCCTTATTAAATATGCTTTTATTTTTGATTTGAAAACGATAAGAACGAAAAAAAAAAAAAGAATTGAATTCTATATTTGCACCCATAAGATTTAAAATAATTT
>NZ_JAGXJL010000340.1:0-259 GCF_019091475.1 Streptomyces sp. GbtcB6
TTCAAGGCCATGTTTATGGGTTGCTATGGGACTAGTTTCGATGTTTAGTTGTTGAATTTGAGATGGTTTTGAAGTATAAATCGAGTTGAGCTTTTTAAAACTCAAAGCCTGAGCTTTAATGATGTTTTCTGTTTAAGGGCTCGTTTTTAATTTATATTACATTGGGACTGTTGTATATATGGTATATATATGTCATATAAAGTTTGGAATAATTTAGATAGATTTCGATGGCATTTAGGAGAGTGCAAAACTCGAGATT
>NZ_JAGXJL010000341.1:0-259 GCF_019091475.1 Streptomyces sp. GbtcB6
CTCTTAAAGAGCTGTCGTGGGCAAGGATGAAGACGAGTGTTTAGCATGAAAGGAAAAAACTAAAAGCTTGTTTCAAAAATCTCCTTTGACATTATTTTGCTGCAGACTGTCCCCCATATTGTGTGATCATCATGCAGGGACCAGCTTGATAGAGTGCTACAGTAAACTAAACTGTACTGTATTCTATCATTCACTGGATATTAAACCCTGGTTTGGTGATGGACAACGTAGTGACCAACTGTCCTCCTCCTAGTCAGGT
>NZ_JAGXJL010000342.1:0-258 GCF_019091475.1 Streptomyces sp. GbtcB6
ACCCAACCTAGAAGTTGCGTGGGTCCTATTAGAAAACTTTCTCGACCCGCAAATTGTTACTCCCTCCGTTGTAGTCACCAATCTTGGACTTGAAACGATTATGTCGCTCCAATCTATCTGTTTGTCTACTTTTTGCCCCACTTCACCACACAAACTAAACGTCACACTAAGAAAAGAGTTGCAGCCCGGCCCTAACAAGCCATAGCCAGACTCTTACTCAAAAATCTTCTTTGGCTCTTAACTTCGCACTTAACCGTT
>NZ_JAGXJL010000343.1:0-258 GCF_019091475.1 Streptomyces sp. GbtcB6
CTTTGGCTGGCCGATCGTGGAGAGCTTTTTCGGCGGCCCCTGTGCCGAGATGCTGGAAGAGGACGGCGCAGCGGCACAATTCGCGATCGAGGAACTGGTCGCCCTCCTGGGTAGCGACTGGCGGAGGCGCTTCACGCCGCTGGACGCCACGCGCTGGCGGCACGTCCCGTTGACCGGCGGCAGCTACAGCCATGCGAAACCGGGCCATGCCGGGGCACGCCAGACGCTGGCCGAGCCGATCGAGGATCGCCTGATCTT
>NZ_JAGXJL010000344.1:0-258 GCF_019091475.1 Streptomyces sp. GbtcB6
TAGAAAGTAGAGGGATAGTAATTAACTCCCAGCCTAAATATAAAATTGGAAGCCGAAGTAATATATTAAATAAATTTATATATATTTAGAAGGATAAAATATAAGGACGTCCTTTAAGTAAATTAGTAGGGGTGAGAAAGTATTTAAAATTATTAGAATTTATTTTTAGTAGTTCTAGTAGGAAAAAAAGAAGGTAATCTAGTAATATTCGGCCGATTTGGTAGAGGGGTTTAGCGGGAAGAGGTTATATAAGTATAG
>NZ_JAGXJL010000036.1:0-103984 GCF_019091475.1 Streptomyces sp. GbtcB6
CCGCGTGAGGCGTTGGCGATGGATCCGCAGCAGCGGTTGCTGCTGGAGGTGGCCTGGGAGGCGCTGGAGCGTGCGGGCCTGGATCCGGTCTCGCTGCGCGGCAGCCACACCGGCGTCTACGCCGGAACGTTCATGTTCCGTGACGACACCGCGGAACAAGGGGGCGCCGAGGGCCAGCGGATGACCGGCAGCGCGGCCAGCGTGTTGTCGGGCCGCGTGTCCTACACCCTGGGCCTGGAGGGCCCCGCGCTGACGGTGGACACGGCGTGCTCCTCCTCGTTGGTGGCGTTGGACATGGCGGTGCAGGCGTTGCGGCGGGGTGAGTGCACGCTGGCGTTGGCGGGTGGGGTGACGGTGATGTCGACGCCGGGCACGTTCGTGGAGTTCAGTCGGCAGAAGGGGCTTTCCGCGGACGGTCGGTGCAGGGCGTTTGCGGCGTCGGCTGGTGGTACGGGCTGGGCCGAGGGTGTGGGTGTGCTGGTGGTGGAGCGGTTGTCGGATGCGCGGCGGTTGGGTCATCGGGTGCTGGCGGTGGTGCGGGGCAGTGCGGTGAACCAGGACGGTGCGTCCAATGGTCTGACGGCGCCGAACGGTCCGTCGCAGCAGCGGGTGATCCAGCGGGCTCTGGCGGGTGCGGGGTTGGCCGTGCAGGAGGTGGACGCGGTCGAGGCGCACGGTACGGGTACGCGGTTGGGTGATCCGATCGAGGCGCAGGCGCTGCTGGCCACCTATGGCCAGGGCCGTGAGGGCGAGCCGCTGTATCTGGGGTCGGTCAAGTCGAACATGGGGCACACGCAGGCTGCGGCCGGTGTCGGTGGTGTCATCAAGATGGTGATGGCGATGCGGCACGGTGTGCTGCCGCGGACGCTGCACGTGGACGAGCCGTCTCCGTTCGTGGACTGGGAGTCGGGGGCGGTGGAACTGCTCACCGAGCAGCGGCGGTGGCCCGACACCGGCCGCCCCCGCCGCTCCGCCGTGTCCTCGTTCGGTATCAGCGGGACCAACGCGCACGTCATCCTCGAACAGGCCCCCGCCGAAGACCCCACCGACACCGACGACGGACGCACGCCCGTCACGGCGCCGCTGCTGCTGTCGGCCAAGTCGCCCCAGGCACTGGCAGAGCAGGCCCGCCGGCTCCGCGCACACCTGGAGACGGCCGGCGAGGTGGACCTGCAGGACCTCGCCTACTCGCTGGCCACCACCCGGACGGCATTCGACCACCGCGCGGCGCTCTTCGCCGACAACCGCCAGGAACTGCTGGAGGCCCTGGACGCGCTGACCGCGGGCAGCCCGTCCGCCCGGCTCGTCACCGGCGCGCCGGCGAGCGGCAGGACCGCCTTCCTGTTCACCGGACAGGGCAGCCAGCGGGCCGGAATGGGACGCGAACTGTACGACGCCTTCCCGGTGTTCGCCGAGACCCTCGACGCCGTGTGCGCCGAACTCGACCGGCACGTGGGGCGCTCGGTACGGGACGTGATCTTCGCGGACTCCGAGGAGTGGGAGGGGCCGCTGCTGCACCAGACGGTGTTCACGCAGACCGGCCTGTTCGCCCTCGAAGTGGCCCTGTTCCGGCTGGCCGAGAGCCTCGGACTGCACGCCGACTACGTAGCCGGTCACTCGATCGGTGAACTCGTGGCCGCCCACGTGTCGGGCGTGCTGTCCCTCGGCGACGCGGCGGCGCTGGTCGCGGCCCGCGGCAAGCTGATGCAGGCCCTGCCGCAGGACGGCGCCATGGTCTCCGTCCTCGCACCCGAGGACGAGGTCGCGGCGCTGCTGGCGGGGCGCGAGCACGAGGTGTCCGTCGCCGCCGTCAACGGGCCCGCCTCCGTGGTGATCTCCGGCAACACGGCGGCCGCGCTCGTCGTCGCCAAGGAACTGGAGAGCCGGGGCCGCAAGACCCGGCGGCTCAACGTCAGCCACGCCTTCCACTCGCCCCGCATGGACCCCATGCTGGACGAGTTCCGTGCCGTGGCCGACCGGCTCGCCTTCGCGCCGCCGGTCATCCCGATCGTGTCCAACGTGACCGGCGGGCTCCTGACGGCCGAGGAGGTCTGCTCACCGGAGTACTGGGTCCGGCACGTGCGCCAGGCCGTTCGGTTCAACGACGGAATACGTACGCTCCAGAGCGCCGGCGTCACGACGTTCGTGGAACTCGGCCCGGACGGCGTGCTGTCGGCCATGGGCCGGGACTGCGTCGAGGACGCGGAGGGCACGGAACCGGAATTCGTCCCCCTGCTGCGCAAGGACCGCACGGACACCCTGGCGGTCACCCACGGGCTGGCACGACTGCACGTCAGGCACCTGAGCCCGTCCTGGGACGCGCTGTTCGACGGCTCCGGCGCCCACCGGGTCGAGCTGCCCACCTACGCCTTCCAGCGCAAGCACTACTGGGCCAGGCCCACGGCCCGTACCGCCGACGTCGGCGACGCGGGGCTGTCCCCGGCCGACCACCCGCTGCTCGGCGCGATCCTGACCCGGGCCGACACCGACGAGACCGTCCTCACCGGCCGGCTCTCCCTGCGGACCCACCCCTGGCTGGCCGATCACGCCGTACTGGGCCGGGTACTGCTGCCGGGCACCGCCTTCGTGGACATGGCGCTGCGCGCCGGCGCCGAGGGCGGTGCCGGGGAACTGGAGGAACTCACCCTCGAAGCGCCCCTGGTCCTGCCCGAGACCGGCTCTGTGCGGCTGCAGGTTGCGGTCGGAGCACCGGACGAGTCGGGACGCCGTTCCGTCACCGTTCACTCCCGCCCCGAGGGCGGAACCTTCGAGGAACCGTGGACCCGGCACGCCGGCGGCACGCTGGCACCCGAGCAGCCGCCCGCCGGCTTCGACCTGGTGGTGTGGCCGCCGCGCGACGCGCAGCCGGTGGACCTGACCGGCCGCTACGACGACCTCGCCCGTCAGGGCTTCGACTACGGGCCGGCGTTCCAGGGACTGCGGGCCGTCTGGCGCCGGGGCGACGAGGTCTTCGCCGAACTCGCCCTGCCCGACGACCAGAAGGAACAGGCGTCCGCCTTCGGGCTGCACCCGGCCCTGCTGGACTCGGCCCTGCACGCCATCGAGCTGGGGGTGCTGCCGGGCACCGGCGAACCACGACTGCCGTTCGTGTGGAGCGGGGTGCGCCACCACGCCCTGGGCGCGGCGGCGGCACGGGCACGGCTGGCCCCCGCCGGTTCCGGGGCGGTGACCATCGAGGTCACCGACGCGGCGGGCATGCCGGTTGCCACGGTCGAGTCGCTCGCGGTGCGGGCCGTGTCCGCCGAGCAGCTGGGCGCGGCCGGCGGGCGCAGCCATGAGGCGCTGTTCCGGCCTTCCTGGGTGGCGGTGAACGCCGGCACCGAGACGCCGGCCCGGCCCTGGACCGTCCTGGGCGACGACCCGCTGGAGCTGCCCGGCGCCGAACGGTTCACCGATCCGGCGGCACTGAGCGCCGCCGTCGCCGCCGGAGCCCCGGTTCCCGGCCTGGTGGTGGCGCCGCTGACGACACGGGCCCCCTCCGTACGCGACGCCGTGCACCGCGCCCTGACACTGGCGCGGGACTGGCTCACCGATGAGCGGCTCGCCGCGTCCCGGCTGGCCGTCGTGACCCGGCGGGCGGTCGCCGCCGCCCCGGACGAGGACGTGCTCGACCTTCCGCACGCCGCCGTATGGGGTCTGCTGCGCACGGCGCAGACCGAGAACCCGGACCGGATCGTGCTGGTGGACCTGGACACCGCCGACGCCGGCACCGACGCCGAGCAGGCGATCGGCGAGGCGCTGGCCGCGCACGAGCAGCAGGTCGCGGTCCGGGCCGGAACCCCGCGCACCCTCCGGCTGGAGCGGGCCGTGGTCCCGGCCGACGCCTCGGCACCCTGGGACCCGGACGGAACGGTGCTGATCACCGGTGCCACCGGAGCGCTGGGCGGCATGCTGGCCCGCCATCTCGTCACCGACCACGGTGTACGGCACCTGCTGCTGACGAGCCGCCGGGGCCCGGCGGCCGGCGGCGCGGCCGAACTCCAGGCCGACCTCACGGCCCTGGGCGCCGAGGTGACCGTCGCGGCCTGTGACGTCGCCGACCGGGACGCCCTGGCCGCACTGCTCGCCGGCATCCCCGACGAGCATCCGCTGACCGGTGTGGTGCACGCGGCCGGCGTGCTCGACGACGGCGTCCTGGAGTCGCTGACCCCCGAGCGGATCGACCGGGTCCTGCGGCCCAAGGCCGACGCCGCCTGGAACCTGCACGAGGCAACCCGCGACCTGCGGCTGTCCGTGTTCGTCCTCTACTCCTCCATCCAGGGACTCGCCGGCGGCGCGGGCCAGGCCAACTACGCGGCGGCCAACACCTTCCTCGACGCCCTGGCGCAGCACCGCAGGGCCCTGGGACTGCCGGCCACCTCGCTCGCCTGGGGACCCTGGGCGGAAGGCGGCATGGCGGCCGAACTCACGGAGGCCGACCGCAACCGGTTCGCGAAGACCGGCATGGTCGCGATCACCTCGGCTCAGGGCATGGAACTGTTCGACGCCGCACTCGGGACGGACGCGGCCGCCCTGGTGCCG
The DNA here is from genome assembly GCF_019091475.1 of Streptomyces sp. GbtcB6. NCBI lineage: Bacteria > Bacillati > Actinomycetota > Actinomycetes > Kitasatosporales > Streptomycetaceae > Streptomyces > Streptomyces sp. GbtcB6. The sequence continues at coordinate 4,543 of NZ_JAGXJL010000036.1, forward strand.
CTGCCGCTCGACACGACGGCGCTCAGGGCGCTCGGCGCCGACGCGCCGCCCCTGCTGCGCGGCCTGGTCCGGGCGCCGGCCCGCCGCGCCGCGTCCGCCGGCCCGGCCACCGGGCAGGCCCCCTCCGGGCCGACCCTCGCCGAGCGGCTGACGGCGCTCACGGCGGACGAGCAGCAGCAGGTCCTGCTGGACCTCGTGTGCGCCGAGATCGCGGCGACGCTGGACTACGGCGCATCGGACACGGTCGACGCCACGCGCGGATTCAAGGAACTGGGTCTGGACTCGCTGACCGCCGTGGAACTGCGCAACCGACTCGGCAAGGCGACCGGGCTGCGGCTGTCCGCGACCCTCGTCTTCGACTACCCGACCCCCGGGGCCGTCGCCGGACACCTGCTGACGGTGCTCGCCCCCGAGCCGTCGACGGCGGTCGCCGACACACCCGACGAGACAGAGATCCGCCGCGTGCTCGCATCCGTCCCGGTGGACAGCCTCCGGCAGGCGGGCCTGCTCGACGGACTGCTCCGGCTCGCCCACGACGTCGACGCCCCGGCCGGCGAGCGGAGCGGTGGCTCCGACGAGCCGGAGGACGGTGCCGACCTCATCGACGACATGGATGTCGACGCCCTCATTCGCATGGTCCGTGCCAGTTCCGAGACCTGATAGTGCTGAACGGGAGAAATGATGACGAACACGGCATCCGACGCTGTGGTCGAAGCGCTGCGAGACTCGCTCAAGGAGAACGCCAGACTGCGTCGCAAGAACCAGGAACTGGCCGCCGCCGGCCAGGAACCCATAGCCATTGTGGGGATGGGGTGCCGGTATCCGGGTGGTGTGGGGTCGCCGGAGGATCTGTGGCGGTTGGTGGTGTCGGGTGGGGATGCGATTTCGGGGTTCCCGGTGGATCGTGGTTGGGATCTGGAGGGGTTGTACGACCCGGAGGGGGAGCGTGCGGGGACGTCGTACACGCGTGAGGGTGGGTTCCTTCATGAGGCGGCGGAGTTCGATGCGGAGTTCTTCGGTATCTCCCCGCGTGAGGCGTTGGCGATGGATCCGCAGCAGCGGTTGCTGCTGGAGGTGGCCTGGGAGGCGCTGGAGCGTGCGGGTCTGGACCCGGTCTCGCTGCGCGGCAGCCGCACCGGCGTCTACGCCGGGCAGATGTACCACGACTACGGCCCCCAGCTGCACCACCCGGTGGAAGGCGTCGAGGGCTACCGGCTGACCGGCGGGCTGGGCAGCGTGCTGTCGGGCCGGGTCTCCTACGCCTTCGGTTTCGAGGGTCCGGCGGTCACGGTGGATACGGCGTGCTCGTCGTCGTTGGTGGCGTTGGACATGGCGGTGCAGGCGTTGCGGCGGGGTGAGTGCACGCTGGCGTTGGCGGGTGGGGTGACGGTGATGTCGACGCCGGGCACGTTCGTGGAGTTCAGTCGGCAGAAGGGGCTTTCCGCGGACGGTCGGTGCAGGGCGTTTGCGGCGTCGGCTGGTGGTACGGGCTGGGCCGAGGGTGTGGGTGTGCTGGTGGTGGAGCGGTTGTCGGATGCGCGGCGGTTGGGTCATCGGGTGTTGGCGGTGGTGCGGGGCAGTGCGGTGAATCAGGACGGTGCGTCCAATGGTCTGACGGCGCCGAATGGTCCGTCGCAGCAGCGGGTGATCCAGCGGGCTCTGGCGGGTGCGGGGTTGGGTGTGCAGGAGGTGGATGCGGTCGAGGCGCACGGTACGGGTACGCGGTTGGGTGATCCGATCGAGGCGCAGGCGCTGCTGGCCACTTATGGGCAGGGTCGTGAGGGCGAGCCGCTGTATCTGGGGTCGGTCAAGTCGAACATGGGGCACACGCAGGCTGCGGCGGGTGTCGGTGGTGTCATCAAGATGGTGATGGCGATGCGGCACGGTGTGCTGCCGCGGACGCTGCACGTGGACGAGCCGTCTCCGTTCGTGGACTGGGAGTCGGGGGCGGTGGAACTGCTCACCGAGCAGCGGCGGTGGCCCGACACCGGCCGCCCCCGCCGCTCCGCGGTGTCCTCGTTCGGTATCAGCGGGACCAACGCGCACGTCATCCTCGAACAGGCCCCCGCCGAAGACCCCGCCGACGCCGACACCGGCACCGGCACCGACACCGGCACCGACACCGACACCGGCCCGGCGGTGCTGCCTCTGGTGCTGTCCGCCAGGAACACCGAGGCGCTCACCGCCCAGGCCGGGCGGCTGCGCGAACACGTCACCACGCCCGCCGCCGGCGCCCTGACGCTGGACGTCGCGTTCAGCCTCGCCGCGCGCTCGGTGTTCGACCACCGCGCCGTGGTGCTCGGTTCCGACGAGGCGGAACTACGGGACGGCCTCGCCGCACTGGCCGAAGGACGACCCGCTCCCGGAGTCGTCACGGGCGTCGCCGACCGAAGCGGCAAGGTGGCCTTCCTGTTCACCGGACAGGGCAGCCAGCGACCGGGAATGGGACGCGAACTGTACGCCGCGTACCCGGCGTTCGCCCAAGCCCTGGACGCCGTCTGCGACGCCTTGGACAGCCACCTCGCCCGCCCACTGCGCGAGATCATGTTCGCCGAGGACGGCACGGAGAACGCCGGACTGCTGAACCGGACCGTCCACACCCAGGCGGCGCTGTTCGCCCTCGAGGTGGCACTGTTCCGCCTCCTGGAGTCCTGGGGGCTGCGCCCGGACTTCCTGATGGGCCACTCGGTCGGCGAACTCGCCGCCGCGCACGTCGCCGGGGTGCTCTCCCTGGACGACGCCGCCGCCCTGGTGGCCGCCCGCGGCAGCCTGATGCAGGCCCTGCCCGCGGGAGGTGCCATGGTGTCGGTGCTGGCCACCGAGGACGAGGTGACCGGCCTGCTGAAGGGCCACGAGGCCGAGGTGTCCGTCGCCGCCGTCAACGGCCCCGCGTCCGTGGTGATCTCCGGCGACGAGGACACGGTGCTGCGGATCACCGCCGAACTCGACGCCGCCGGCGTCAAGACGCGCCGGCTCAACGTCAGCCACGCCTTCCACTCGCCCCGCATGGACCCCATGCTGGACGAGTTCCGCGCGACCGCCGGAAAGCTGGAGTTCTCCCGGCCGGTCACACCGATCGTCTCCAACGTGACCGGCCGCGTCCTCACCGCCGACGAGGCCTGCTCCGCGGCCTACTGGGCCGACCACATCCGCCGGGCGGTGCGCTTCCACGACGGCATACGGACCCTGCACGCCGAAGGGGTGGAGACCTACGTCGAGCTGGGACCGGACGCCGTACTCACCGCCATGGCGCAGGACTGCCTGAGCGGGACCGGAGACACCGAGCCGCTGCTGCTCGCCACCCAGCGACGCGGCAGGCCGCAGGCCCGCACGCTCACCACCGCGGTGGCCGAGGCCCACGCGAACGGAGCCGTCCGGGCGAACTGGCCGGCGCTGTTCGCCGGTTCCGGCGCCCGGCGGGTGGAACTGCCCACCTACCCCTTCCAACGGCATCGGTACTGGCTGGAGACGCCCGCCCCGCAGGCCGACGGCGACGGCGGCCAGGACGAGCAGTTCTGGAGCGCGGTCCGGGAGCGCGACCTTGCGGCGCTGGAGGACCTGCTCGGCACCGGCAGCTCCGGCGCACTCGCGGAGCTGCTGCCGGTGCTCGCCTCATGGCGTGAGGACAGCGCCCGGCGCTCCGTCACCGGATCCTGGCGGTACCGGGCCGCCTGGTGGCCCGCTGCCGTGCCCGCCGAGGGAACGCTCACCGGCACCTGGCTGCTCGTCGTACCCGCGGCACTCTCCGAGCCCGACCTGACCGCCTCGGCCGAGGCGACACTCGCCGGACGGGGCGCCCGGGTCCTCCGGGTGACCGTCGACCCGGAGCGAACCGACCGGGACACGCTCGCGCGGCAGCTCGCCGAGGCCGCCGGCGACACACCCGCTGAAGGCGTTCTGTCGCTGCTCGCGCTGGACACCGCCCCACACGGCGACCACCCCACGGTGACCCGGGGCATCCTCGCGAGCCTGCTGCTGATCCAGGCGGTCACCGAGACGGCCGAGCCGCCCCGGCTCTGGCTCCTCACCCAGGGCGCGGTATCGACGGGAGGATCGGACACGCTCGACGACCCCGCCCAGGCGGCGGTGTGGGCCCTGCACCGGACCGCGGCCCTCGAACACCCGCAGCTCCAGGGCGGCGTGGTCGACCTGCCGGCCGTCGCGGACGACAGCGCGCTGCGACGCCTGACGGCCGTGCTCGCCGAGCCCGCCGGAGAGGACCAGCTGGCCATCCGGCCCGCCGGTACGCTCGTGCGCCGACTGGTACGCGCCGCGACGGGAAGGCCGGGCGGCGACACGTACCAGCCACGCGGCACCGTGCTGGTCACCGAGGGCACCTGGGGGATGGGCGCGCGGGTCGCGCGCCGGCTCGCCGCCCTCGGCGCCCGGCATCTGCTGCTCACCCACTCCCCGGGCGCCGAGGGCCCGGGTCTGCCGGAAACCCTGGAAGAACTCTCCGCGGCGGGCGCGCAGACGACCGTGGTCCCCTGCGACCTCGCCGACCGGGCCGCCGTGGCCGCACTGCTGGACGGCATCCCGGCGGAGCAGCCGCTGACCGCCGTGTTCCACACCGCCGGCGACCCGCGCACCGCCGCGCTGGCCGACACGGACCCGGCGGAGTTCGCCGCCACGGTGAGCGCCGTCGCCGCGGGCGCGGCCCATCTGCACCACCTCGTGGATGCCGAGACCCTGGACGCCTTCGTCCTGTTCTCGTCGATCGCCGGCGTGTGGGGGAGCGGCGGCCAGGGCGCGTACGGCGCGGCCAACGCCTACCTCGACGCGCTCGCCGAGCACCGCCGGGACAGCGGCCGGACCGCGACCGCGCTCGCCTGGGGCCTGTGGGCGGACACCCCGTCCACCGCGGTAGAGGCGCCGGACCCGGCCACCGAGCAGCTCCGCCGGGAACAGCTCCGCCGCCGCGGACTCGCCGGCATGGCACCCGACCTCGCTCTCGACGCCATGGCCGAGAGCATCGGACAGGCCGAAGCGGCCTACGTCATCGCCGACGTGGACTGGGAGCTGTTCGCCCCGGCCTTCACCGCCGTCCGGCCCAGCCCGCTGATCAGCGGACTGCCCGAGGCCGACCAGGCGCTGAGCCAGGCGGAGGGCGAGAGCGGGGCCCGCACCTCCGAGGCCGCGGACACACTGCTGCAGTCCCTGGCCGGGCTGCCCGAGCCGGAACAGGAACGTCTGCTGACCGACCTGGTCCGCACGGAGATCGCGGCCGTCCTGGGGCACTCCGGTCCTGAGGCGGTCCCCGCCACCCGAGCCCTGAAGGACCTGGGAATCGATTCCCTGGCCGCGGTGTCGCTGCGCAACAGGCTGGGCGTGGTGACCGGGCTGCGGCTCCCCGCCACGCTCGTCTTCGACCATCCCAACCCGGCCGCGGTGGCCGCCTTCCTGCGCGCCGAGATCGCGCCGGCGGAGGCGGGCACCCCTGTCGACGAGGAGCTGGACAAGCTGCAGTCCCTGATCGCCACGCACTCCGGCGACCAGACCGTGCGGGAGCGGATCGGCGCCCGCCTCCAGTCCCTCCTGGCGGAGCTGACCGGCCAGGACACGGAGGTCGCCGCCGTCGCGGCGCAGCTGGAGGAGGCCTCCGACGAGGACATCTTCGCCTTCATCGACAGCGAGCTCGGCACCCCCTGACCCGGCGGCACGGCAGGACACCTGCCAGACATCAGCGAGGAACGAATGAACGCCACACCTGACGAGAAAAAGCTCCGGGAATACCTCAAGCGCGTGACCGTCGAGCTGACGGAGTCGCGCCGCCGCCTGAAGGACTCCGAGGACAAGCGCCGCGAACCCCTCGCGATCGTGGGGATGGGCTGCCGCTACCCGGGCGGTGTGCGGTCCCCCGAGGACCTGTGGAACGTGGTCGAGTCCGGGGCCGACGTGATCGCGGGCTTCCCCACCGACCGGGGATGGGACGAGAACCTCTACGACCCCGATCCGGACCGGACCGGCCGGACCGTCACCAGGCAGGGCGGATTCCTGTACGAGGCGGCGGAGTTCGACGCCGAGTTCTTCGGTATCTCGCCGCGTGAGGCACTGGCGATGGACCCGCAGCAGCGGCTTCTCCTGGAAGTCGCCTGGGAGGCGCTGGAACGGGCGGGCATCGACCCCCTCACCCTGCGCGGCAGCCGCACCGGCGTCTACGCCGGCTGCGTCACCGACGACTACCAGCTCACGCTCCAGCAGGCCCCCGGCGAGATCGAGGGCTACAAGATGACGGGCGCCGCACGCAGCGTGCTGTCGGGCCGGGTCTCCTACACCCTGGGCCTGGAGGGCCCGGCCGTGACGGTGGACACGGCCTGCTCCTCCTCGCTGGTGGCGCTCGACCTGGCGGCGCAGGCCCTGCGCCGGGACGACTGCTCCATGGCGCTGGTGGGCGGTGTGACGATTCTCGCCACACCGACCGAGTTCGTGAACTTCAGCCGCCAGCGGGGCTTCTCCCCGGACGGTCGGTGCAGGGCGTTTGCGGCGTCGGCTGATGGTACGGGCTGGGCCGAGGGTGTGGGTGTGCTGGTGGTGGAGCGGTTGTCGGATGCGCGGCGGTTGGGTCATCGGGTGCTGGCGGTGGTGCGGGGCAGTGCGGTGAACCAGGACGGTGCGTCCAATGGTCTGACGGCGCCGAATGGTCCGTCGCAGCAGCGGGTGATCCAGCGGGCTCTGGCGGGTGCGGGGTTGGGTGTGCAGGAGGTGGATGCGGTCGAGGCGCACGGTACGGGTACGCGGTTGGGTGATCCGATCGAGGCGCAGGCGCTGCTGGCCACCTATGGGCAGGGTCGTGAGGGCGAGCCGCTGTATCTGGGGTCGGTCAAGTCGAACATCGGCCACACCCTGGGCGCCGCCGGCACGGCCGGCATCATCAAGATGGTGATGGCGATGCGGCACGGTGTGCTGCCGCGGACGCTGCATGTGGATGAGCCGTCTCCGTTCGTGGACTGGGAGTCGGGGGCGGTGGAACTGCTCACCGAGCAGCGGCGGTGGCCCGACACCGGCCGCCCCCGCCGCTCCGCCGTGTCCGCGTTCGGAATGAGCGGGACCAACGCGCACGTCATCCTCGAACAGGCCCCCGCCGAAGACCCCGCCGCGGCACAGGAGCAGCGGACCGGGGGAAGCCCACCGGCCGAGCTGCCGATCCTGGTCTCGGCGCGCAGCCGGGACGCCCTGAAGGCCCAGGCCGCCCGGCTCGCCGCCCACCTGTCCACGCACCCCGGGGACGACCTCGCCGACATCGGTCATTCCCTCGTCACGACCCGCGCCGTGCTCGACCACCGGGCCGTCGTCATCGGCGGCGACCGCGACTCCGTGACGGCCGGTCTGACGGCTCTCGCGACCGGCGAGACCCGCGCCCAGGTGGTCAGCGGAACCGCGCAGGACCACGGCCGGACGGTCTTCGTCTTCCCGGGCCAGGGCTCCCAGTGGGCCGGCATGGCCGTCGCACTCCTCGACAGTGCACCCGTCTTCGCGGACCGTCTGCGCGAGTGCGCGAGGGCCGTAGGCGCCCACGTCGACTGGGACGTGGAGGACGTCCTGCGCGAGCGGGAGGACGCCCCCTCACTGGACCGCATCGAGGTGGTCCAGCCGGTGCTGTTCTCGGTGATGGTGTCCTTGGCCGAACTGTGGCGCTCCCACGGTGTGGAGCCGGACGCGGTCGTCGGCCACTCCCAGGGAGAGATAGCGGCGGCCGTCGTCTCCGGGGCCCTGACCCTCGAGGACGCGGCCCGGCTCATCGTCCTGCGCTCGCAGCTCTTCGCCGACGAACTCGTCGGCCGGGGCGCGGTCGCCTCGGTCGGAGCCTCGCGGGCCGAAGTGGAGCCGAGGCTCCAGCCCTACGGCGACGCACTGTCGATCGCCGGCATCAACAGTCCGAGCCTGGTCACCGTGGCGGGCGAACCCGAGGCCCTGGAGGAGCTGGTCGCCACCCTCACCGCGGAGGGCGTACGGGCCCGGGTCATCCCCGCCACGGTCGCCTCGCACTGCTCCCAGGTCGACCGCCTCCGGGACCGTATCGCCGAACTGCTGGAATTCGTACGCCCCCGGGCCGGTCGCGTCCCGCTGTACTCCACGGTCACCGGGGAGGTGCTGGACGGCTCCGAACTGACCGCCGACTACTGGTTCGAGAACTGCCGGCGCCCCGTCAGCTTCGAACCGGTGGTCCGCAAGCTCCTCTCCGACGGGTTCGACGTCTTCGTCGAGTCGAGCGCCCACCCGGTGCTCGCACTCGGTGTGGAGGAGACCGCCGAGGGCACCGAGGCCGAGGCCACCGTCATCGGGACACTGCGCCGGGACCACGGCGGCCTGGAGCGCTTCCACGCCTCGCTCGCCGAACTGCACGTACGCGGCGTCCCCGTCGACTGGACCGGCGCCTTCGCCGGCAGCACGGCCCGCCGGGTGGAGCTGCCGACGTACGCGTTCCAGCGCCGCCGGTACTGGGTGGAGGCCACCGCGGAACAGCACCCCGCCTCCGCCGACGCCATGGAGGCCGCGTTCTGGGAGACCGTGCAACGGGAGGACCTGGAGTCCCTCGCCGTCACGCTCGGCGTGGACACGGGACCGCTCGGCGCGGTGCTGCCCGCCCTCGCGTCCTGGTGGCGGGACAACCGCCAGCACGCGGAGCTGGACTCCCTGCGCTACAAGGCCGTCTGGCAGCCCGTCGGCGACCCCCTGCCGACGGCGCTCGCCGGCACCTGGCTGGTCGCGGTACCCGCCGGCGCCGCGGACAGGCCGCTCGTCCGGGCCGTCGTCCGGGCACTGGAGGACGGCGGGGCCCGCCCCCGCACCGTCGTCGTCGAACCCGGCACCGACCGCGCGGACCTCGCCACCCGGCTGCGCGAGGAGACCGGCGACGAGCCGCCCGCCGGCGTGCTGTCCCTGCTGCCGCTGGACGGCACGGCCGACGAGTCGCACCCCGCGCTGCCGCACGGCCTGGCCGGCACCCTGCTGCTCCTGCAGGCCGTGCCCGACGCGGGCTTCGACCGCCGCGTGTGGTCGGTGACCCGCGGGGCCGTCGCCACCGGCACCGCCGCCCGCGTTGAGGACCCCGTGCAGGCCCAGGTATGGGGGCTGGGCGAGGTCGCGCTGCTGGAGGTGCCCCACCTGTGGGCCGGTGTCGTCGACCTGCCGGAGGCACCCGCGGAGCGGGACCTGGGCCGACTGACCGCGGTCCTCGCCGGAGCGGGGGAGGAGAGCCGGCTGGCGCTGCGGCCCTACGGGCTCTTCGCCCGCAGGCTGGTGCGTGCCCCGCGGGGCGGTGACGGCACCGCCTCCGCCGGCCTGCCGACACGGGGCACCGTCCTGATCACCGCGGGCACCCACGGACCTGGCGCGCACCTGGCCCGCCGGCTCGCCGGGGCCGGGGCCGAACACCTGCTGCTGACCGTCGCGCCGGAGGCCCCCTCCGACACCACGGAGCACCTCGTCGCCGAACTCCACGCCTCGGGCACCCGGGTGACCGTGTCGACCGCCGACCCGGCCGACCGCGACGCCCTGGCCGGCCTGCTGGCGCACCTGGCGGACGAGGCGCCGCTCACCGCCGTCTTCCACACCGCGGGCCTGCTGGAGGAAGAGGCGCTCGGCACGCTCACCCCCGCCCGGCTGGAGGCCGTACTGCGCACCAAGGCGCTCGGCGCGCGTCATCTCCACGAGCTGACACGCACCCTGGACCTGTCGGCGTTCGTCCTGTTCTCCTCGGTCACCACCGCCCTCGGCGGCGGTCTCGGACTCGCCGGCTACGCGGCGGCCAACGCCTACCTGGACGCGCTGGCCGAGCACCGCAGGGCGCACGGCCTGCCCGCGACCTCGCTGGCCTGGGGCGTTTGGGACGAGGAACCCGCCGAGTCCGAGGCGGCGGCCGCCGCACAGACCCGGCGCGAACGGCTGACCCGGCGCGGACTGCCGCCGATCGACCCGCAGCGGGCCCTCACCGCGCTGCGCCAGGCACTCGACGAGGACGCCTCGGTCCTGGTCCTCGCCGACGTCGACTGGAACACCTATCTGCGGGTGCTGGCCGCGGGAGGCCCCGGGCCGCTGCTCGGCGGCATCCCCGAGGTCAGGCGGGCGCTGCAGGGCGCGGGTTCCGCGGACGCGGACCGCGCCACGGCGACGGTCCTGGTGAAACTGCGGGAGGCGAGCCCGGCCGAGCGTCTCACGCTGCTGCACGACCTGGTGCGGACCGAGATCGCCGACCTCCTCGGACACGACGACCCGCAGGCCGTCGACGCCCACAGGGACTTCCTCGAACTCGGCATGGACTCCGTGGGCGCCGTCGCCCTGCGCAACCGCCTGGACGCCGTACTGCAGCTCAAGCTGCCCGCCCGGGTCATCCTGGACCGGCGCACCCCGGACGCTCTGGCCCGCTTCCTGCGCGACGAACTCGACCGAAACGGCGCCCCGACGGATACGGTGGACGACCTGGCGGCGCAGTACGTGCGCGCCGCCGCCGAGGGCCGGGCCGACACGCTGCACGACCGGATCGCCGAGGCAGCGAGCGGCCGTCCGTCCTTCGAGGTCCCCGAGTCCGCCGACGTCCCCCACCCGGTGGCCGTCGCCACCGGTGGCCGGCAGCCCTCGTTGATCTGCTTCCCCACCGTCCTCGCCACCTCCGGCCCGCACCAGCTCGCCCGGTTCGCCGCCCCCTTCGGCGGTGACCGGGATGTCTCGGCGCTCTCGCTGCCCGGCTTCGTGGAGGGCACACGCCTGCCGGCGACCCTCGACGCGATCACCGGCGCGGCGGCCGAAGCGGTGATCCGCCGCGCGGACGGCGCCCCGTTCGCCCTCGTCGGCTACTCGTCCGGCGGTCTCCTCGCTCATGCGGTCGCCGCGCGGCTGGAGGCCGGGGGCGTCTTCCCCGAGGCGCTGATCCTCCTCGATACCTTCCTGCCCGACAGCGAAGCGCTCACGGAGATCGGCCCCGCGCTGTTGGCGGGCATGGCGGAGCGACTTGGGGAGTTCGCGCCCCTCAGCACCGACCGCATCACCGCCATGGGCCGCTACCTGGATCTCCTCTCCGGCTGGCAGCCGGCCGACGTCAAGGCGTCCGTCCTGCTCGTGCGGCCCGCCGAGCCCGTGCCCGGTGCCCCCCCGCCGCGCGACGGCGGCGGGCAGTCCACCTGGCAGTGGCGCCACGACGCCGTCGAGGTGCCGGGCGACCACTTCTCGATGATCGAGGAGCACGCCACGACCACCGCACGGACCGTCCGCACATGGCTCGACAGCACGTCCCCCGCAGTGTCCGCGCCCACCACCTCGGCAAAGGAGAAGTCGGCATGAAACGGAGCCCCGTCCTGATCGTGGGCGCGGGACCGGTCGGGCTGGCCGTCGCGAGCGCGCTGTGGCAGCGCGGCATCGAGGCGCGCATCGTGGAGGCCCAGACCGAGCCGCACACCGGCTCCCGGGCCGTCCAGCTCCACCCGCCCACCCTGCGTGTCTTCCGGGAGGTCGGCATCCTCGACGAGGCCGAGCGGGAGGGACTGCGGATCCGCTCCACCAGCTACCACCTGGCCGGCGGCCGCACCCTGCGCGTGGCGCTCGGCACGGAGAACGAGCCCCTGATGCTCCCCCAGGAGAACACCAGCCGGCTGCTGGAGGCCGCTCTGGAACGGGCCGGTGGCCGGGTGGAGCGATCCGTCCGCGTGACCGACGTGGCCACCACCGCGGGTGTCGTCACCGTGAAGGCCGAGACACCGCACGGCCCGGAGGCGATCGAGGCCGACTGGCTCGTCGCCGCCGACGGAGTGCGGAGCATCGTCCGGGAGAAGCTGGGCATCGACTTCGTCGGCTCCCCGGTGTCCACGGGTTTCCTGCTCGCCGAGGGCAGGATCGACGGCGCGCTCGAACGGGACGCGGTGCACTACTTCCTGGGCCGTACCGGCTCGGTCGTCTTCGCCGCCATGCCCGGTGACCGCATCCGGGTCTCCGGCGCGGTCCCGGACAGCCATCCGGTCACGGCCGAGGGCGTGCAGCAACTCCTCGACGAACGCGGCCCCGGCGGCATCACGATCGAGGACCTCGACATGGTCAACCGGTTCACCAGCCAGGAGCGGATCGCCTCGGTCCTGCACACCGAGCGCTGCTTCCTGGTGGGAGATGCGGCCCACACACACTCACCCCTCGGCGGACAGGGCCTCAACCTCGGGCTCCAGGACGCCCACAACCTGGCGTGGAAGCTGGCCGGTGTCATCAACGGGGAGCTGCATCCGCGGATTCTCGACACCTACGAGCCCGAGCGGCGCCAGGCCGCCGAGCAGATCGTCCGTGCCACCCACCGGTTCCTGAAGGTCTTCACACTCGGCCCCGCGGCGGCCCGGGTACGCAACACGGCGTGGCGCGCCCTCGAGGCAACGGGCCTGCTCCGCCGCTGGTTCGTGCCGCTGCTGGCCGGGTGGCGGGTCCACTACCCGGACACGCTGTCCGAGCGGCCGCCGCACGGAGAACGGCAGGCGGACCGGCTCGCGGCCGCCCGGCCGGGCCGACTGCCCGAGCCCGGTCTGCGGGCTCCGCACTGGGTGCCGCCCGCCGTGGTGGACGGTCCTCCTGGATTCCGGCTGCTGACGCTGGGGCCGGCCGACGGCGGAGCGGACCGGCGCGGCCGGGCGTTCGCCGGAGCGTCACCCGTGCTGCTCCGCCACGACCACATGGTTCGGCGATCCTCGGGCTTCCTGCTTCTGCGGCCCGACGGCTATGTCGCCGCCTCGGGCACCAGCCCCGCCGAACTCGCCGATGCCGGGCGCCTGCTGGCCCGTATCGCGCTGTCAGACCCGTCCACGACCTCAGGCCGCGAAGGAGCGTAGCGATGCTGGCCCATGAGCGCCTGGCAGAACTGATCGAACTGAAGTCGCTGACCCGTCAGGGTCCCGACCCGCAAGCGACCGAGCGTCAGCATGCCAAGGGCAAGCTGACCGCCCGTGAACGTATCGAACTCCTTCTGGACGACGGCACGTTCCAGGAGATCGAGACCCTGCGGCGGCACCGGTCGACCGCGTTCGGCATGGAACGGCGCCGACCGCACTCCGACGGCGTGGTCACCGGATGGGGAAAGGTGCACGGACGCACGGTGTTCGTGTACGCGCACGACTTCCGCATCTTCGGCGGCGCGCTGGGCGAGGCCCACGCCGCCAAGATCCACAAGCTGATGGATCTCGCCGAGGCCGCGGGGGCACCACTGGTGTCCCTCAACGACGGTGCCGGCGCGCGGATCCAGGAAGGAGTCACCGCACTGGCGGGCTACGGCGGGATCTTCCAGCGCAACACCCGCAACTCGGGGGTGATCCCGCAGATCAGCGTGATGCTCGGTCCCTGCGCGGGCGGTGCGGCGTATTCGCCCGCGCTCACCGACTTCGTCTTCATGGTCCGCGAGACCTCGCAGATGTTCATCACCGGACCCGATGTCGTGCAGGCCGTGACCGGCGAACAGGTGTCCATGGACGGTCTGGGCGGCGCCGACGTCCACGGTGGCACCTCCGGCGTCGCCGGCTTCGTCTACGACGACGAGGAGAGCTGCCTGGAGGAGGTCCGGTACCTGCTCTCGCTGCTGCCGCAGAACAACCGGGAGCTGCCGCCGGTCGAGTCGAGCGCCGACCCGGCCGACCGCCCCAACGACTCCCTGCTGCACCTGGTCCCCACCGACCCGAACCAGGCGTACGACATGCGCGAGGTGATCCAGGAGATCGTCGACAACGGCGAGTTCTTCGAGGTTCACGAGCTGTGGGCGACGAACATCGTGTGCGCGCTGGCACGCCTGGACGGACATGTGGTCGGTGTCGTCGCCAACCAGCCGGCCTCGGTGGCCGGGGTCCTGGACATCCACGCGTCGGAGAAGGCGGCACGCTTCGTCTCCACATGCGACGCCTTCAACATCCCGCTGGTCACCCTGGTCGACGTGCCGGGCTTCCTGCCGGGCGTCGACCAGGAGCACAACGGCATCATCCGGCACGGAGCCAAACTGCTGTACGCGTACTGCAACGCCACTGTGCCCCGGGTGCAGCTGATCGTGCGCAAGGCCTACGGCGGCGCCTACATCGTCATGGACTCCCGTTCGATCGGCGCGGACATCTCCCTGGCGTGGCCCAGCAACGAGATCGCGGTGATGGGCGCCGAGGGTGCCGCCAACGTGATCTTCCGGCGGGAGATCGCCGCCGCGGACGACCCCGAGAGCGTGCGCAGGCAGAAGATCAAGGAGTACAAGGCGGAGCTGATGCATCCGTACTACGCGGCCGAGCGTGGCCTGGTCGACGACGTGATCGACCCGTGCGACACCCGGCAGGTACTGATCCGGTCGCTGGACATGCTCCGTTCAAAGCATGCCGACCTCCCGTCCCGCAAGCATGGCAACCCCCCGGTGTGAGGAGTGGTGATGAACGATCTGTTGGTGCTGCGCGGCAGTCCCAGCGAGGAGGACCTGGCCGCCCTCCTCGCGGTGCTGCTCGCCAGGCAGCAGTCCGGCGGGACGGCGGGGCCCGGGGGAGACGCGGACGGGACGGCCGGGCCGCGACGCCGGGCCGGCTGGGCCCGGGGCCTGCGGTCCGCTCATCTGCCGGCCGGTTCCTGGCAGCACGTGTGACGAGGAACCATCCATCAGTCCATGGCCCGTGGGGCCACCCGACAACTTACGGAAGACGCATGCGCAAGGTGTTGATCGCCAACCGTGGTGAAATCGCTGTCCGCGTGGCCCGGGCGTGCCGGGACGCCGGGATCGCGAGTGTGGCCGTCTACGCGGACCCGGACCGGGACGCTCTGCATGTCCGCGCCGCGGATGAGGCGTTCGCCCTGGGCGGTGACACCCCGGCCACCAGCTATCTGGACATCGGCAAGGTCCTGGCCGCCGCCCGGGAGTCCGGTGCGGACGCCGTCCACCCGGGCTACGGCTTCCTCTCGGAGAACGCGGAGTTCGCCCAGGCGGTCCTGGACGCCGGGCTGATCTGGATCGGCCCGCCGCCGCAGGCCATCCGCGACCTCGGCGACAAGGTCGCCGCGCGGCACATCGCCCAGCGTGCGGGCGCCCCCCTGGTGGCCGGCACCCCCGACCCGGTGTCCGGGGCGGACGAGGTCGTCGCCTTCGCCCGGGAGCACGGGCTGCCGGTCGCGATCAAGGCCGCCTTCGGCGGTGGCGGGCGCGGCCTGAAGGTCGCCCGCACCCTGGAAGAGGTGCCCGAGCTGTACGAGTCGGCGGTGCGCGAGGCGGTCGCCGCCTTCGGCCGCGGTGAGTGCTTCGTCGAGCGCTACCTCGACAAGCCGCGGCATGTGGAGACGCAGTGCCTGGCCGACTCCCACGGCAACGTGGTCGTCGTCTCCACCCGTGACTGCTCCCTGCAGCGCCGCCACCAGAAGCTTGTGGAGGAGGCGCCGGCGCCGTTCCTTTCCGAGGAGCAGGTCGCGGAGTTGTACCGGGCGTCGAAGGCGATCCTGAGGGAAGCCCGCTACGAGGGCGCGGGGACATGTGAGTTCCTCGTCGGGCAGGACGGCACGATCTCCTTCCTGGAGGTCAACACCCGTCTGCAGGTCGAGCACCCGGTCACCGAGGAGGTCGCCGGCATCGACCTGGTCCGGGAGATGTTCCGCATCGCCGACGGCGAGGAACTCGGCTACACCGATCCCGTGTTGCGCGGTCACTCCTTCGAGTTCCGCATCAACGGCGAGGACCCGGGCCGCAACTTCCTGCCCGCCCCCGGCACCGTCACCACCTTCGCCGCGCCGTCGGGTCCGGGTGTCCGCCTGGACGCCGGCGTGGAGTCCGGCAGTGTGATCGGCCCGGCCTGGGACTCACTGCTCGCCAAGCTGATCGTCACCGGCCGCACCCGCAAGGAGGCCCTGCAGCGCGCCGCCCGCGCGCTGGAGGAGTTCCAGGTCGAGGGGATGGCCACCGCGGTCCCCTTCCACCGCGCGGTCGTCACCGACCCCGCCTTCGCCCCGGAGCTCACCGGCTCCGCCGAGCCCTTCACCGTGCACACCCGGTGGATCGAGACGGAGTTCGTCAACGAGATCAAGCCCTTCGCCGCCTCCGCCGACACCGAGACGGAAGAGGAGGGGGGCCGGGAGACGGTCGTCGTCGAGGTCGGCGGCAAGCGCCTGGAGGTCTCCCTTCCCGCGTCGCTGGGCATGTCGCCGGCGCGTACGGGTCCGGCGGCCGGGGCCAAGCCCAAACGGCGCGCGGCGAAGAAGTCCGGGCCCGTCGCCTCCGGTGACACCCTCGCCTCACCCATGCAAGGCACCATCGTCAAGGTCGCCGTCGGGGAAGGCCAGGAAGTCCAGGAAGGCGACCTGATCGTCGTCCTGGAAGCCATGAAGATGGAACAGCCGCTGAACGCCCACAAGGCAGGCACCATCAAGGACCTCGACGCCACGGTCGGCGCCACCGTCACCTCCGGCGCCGCCCTTTGCGAGATCAAGGACTGAACCGTGGCAGTGAGCAAGGAAGTGCGGCGCCTGGACCGGGTGATCATCCGGTTCGCGGGGGACTCGGGTGACGGTATGCAGCTCACCGGTGACCGGTTCACCTCGGAGACCGCGTCTTTCGGCAACGACCTCTCGACCCTGCCGAACTTTCCCGCGGAGATCCGTGCGCCCGCGGGGACTTTGCCGGGTGTGTCGTCATTCCAGTTGCATTTCGCCGATCACGACATCCTGACTCCGGGCGATGCGCCCACTGTGCTGGTCGCGATGAACCCGGCCGCGTTGAAGGCCAACATCGGTGACCTGCCGCGCGGTGCCGAGATCATCGTGAACACGGACGAGTTCACCAAGCGTGCCCTGCGGAAGGTGGGCTATGACGTCTCGCCGCTGGAGGACGGCTCGCTGGACGGCTACAACCTGCATCCGGTGCCGCTGACCACGCTCACGGTCGAGGCGCTGAAGGAGTTCGACCTCTCCCGCAAGGAGGCCGAGCGCAGCAAGAACATGTTCGCCCTCGGCCTGCTGAGCTGGATGTACCACCGTCCCACCGAGGGCACCGAGAAGTTCCTGCGGACCAAGTTCGCGAAGAAGCCCGAGATCGCGGCCGCCAACATCGCCGCGTTCCGGGCGGGCTGGAACTTCGGCGAGACGACCGAGGACTTCGCGGCCTCCTACGAGGTCGCGCCGGCGACCGAGACCTTCCCGGTCGGCACCTACCGCAACATCACCGGCAACCTCGCCCTCGCTCACGGCCTGATCACCGCGTCCGAGCAGGCGGATCTGCCGCTGTTCCTGGGCTCGTATCCCATCACGCCGGCCTCGGACATCCTGCACGAGCTGAGCCGGCACAAGAACTTCGGGGTGCGGACTTTCCAGGCTGAGGACGAGATCGCGGGGATCGGGGCGGCGCTGGGCGCGGCGTTCGGTGGTTCGCTGGCGGTGACGACGACGTCGGGGCCGGGTGTGGCGCTGAAGTCGGAGACCATCGGTCTGGCGGTCTCCCTGGAGCTGCCGCTGCTGATCGTGGACATCCAGCGCGGCGGCCCGTCCACCGGCCTGCCGACCAAGACCGAGCAGGCGGACCTGCTGCAGGCGATGTTCGGCCGCAACGGCGAGGCTCCGGTCCCGATCATCGCGCCGAAGACCCCGGGCGACTGTTTCGACGCGGCCCTGGAGGCGGCCCGGATCGCGCTGACCTACCGCACCCCGGTCTTCCTGCTCTCCGACGGCTATCTGGCCAACGGCTCCGAGCCGTGGCGGATACCGGACCTGGACGAGCTGCCGGACCTGCGTGTGCAGTTCGCGTCGGGCCCGAACCACACACTGGAGGACGGCACCGAGGTCTTCTGGCCGTACAAGCGGGACCCGCAGACGCTGGCCCGCCCGTGGGCCGTTCCGGGCACCCCGGGCCTGGAGCACCGGATCGGCGGCATCGAGAAGCAGGACGGCACGGGCAACATCTCCTACGACCCGGCCAACCACGAGTTCATGGTCCGCACCCGGCAGGCCAGGATCGACGGCATCGACGTACCGGACATCGAGGTCGACGACCCGCACGGGGCGAAGACGCTGGTGCTGGGCTGGGGCTCGACGTACGGGCCGATCACGGCCGCGGTACGGCGGCTGCGCAAGGCCGGCGAGTCGATCGCCCAGGCCCATCTGCGCCACCTCAACCCCTTCCCGCGCAATCTCGGAGCGGTGGTCACGTCGTACGACAAGGTGGTGATCCCCGAGATGAACCTCGGACAGCTCGCCACCCTGATCCGGTCGAGATACCTGCTCGACGCCCACTCCTACAACCAGGTCAACGGCATGCCGTTCAAGGCGGAACAGCTCGCCGACGCACTGCGGGAGATCCACCATGAAGACTGAACTCACGTTGTCCGTCAAGGACTTCAAGTCCGACCAGGAGGTGCGCTGGTGCCCGGGCTGCGGTGACTACGCGATCCTGGCGGCCGTGCAGGGGTTCATGCCGGAGCTGGGGCTGGCGAAGGAGAACATCGTCTTCGTCTCGGGCATCGGCTGCTCGTCCCGCTTCCCGTACTACATGAACACGTACGGCATGCACTCCATCCACGGCCGCGCCCCCGCGATCGCGACCGGGCTCGCCACCAGCCGGCGGGACCTGTCCGTGTGGGTCGTGACCGGCGACGGCGACGCCCTGTCCATCGGCGGCAACCACCTCATCCACGCCCTGCGCCGCAACGTCAACCTCAAGATCCTGCTCTTCAACAACCGGATCTACGGCCTGACCAAGGGCCAGTACAGCCCGACCTCCGAGGTCGGCAAGATCACCAAGTCGACACCGATGGGCTCCCTCGACGCACCGTTCAACCCGGTATCGCTGGCGATCGGCGCGGAAGCGTCCTTCGTCGCACGCACGATCGACTCCGACCGCAAACACCTCACCGAGGTGCTGCGCGCGGCCGCCGCCCACCCCGGCACCGCCCTGATCGAGATCTACCAGAACTGCAACATCTTCAACGACGGCGCCTTCGACTCTCTCAAGGACCCCGCCACCCGCGACAGCGCCCTGCTCCGTCTGGAACAGGGCCGGCCCTACCGGCTCGCCCCGGACGGCGAGGAGATCGTCCACGACGCCCACGACCCGGACCCCACCCGCGCCTTCGCTCTCTCCCGTCTGCACCACCCGACCCCCATCGGCGTGTTCCGGGACGTCGAACGGCCGGTCTACGACACCCTCATGGCCGACCAGCTCGACACCGCCGTCGAACTGCACGGGAAGGGCGACCTGGCGGCCCTGCTCGCCGGCGGGGACACCTGGACCGTGTAGGCGCCGAGGAGACGGACAGGGCGAGGGGGGACGCGGAGTCCCCCCTCGCCCTGTTCACATGGCCGGGGCCTCCGGAGGTGCGCCGGTCACCTCGATCTCGGCGACGTCGCCGTAGAACGAGATGTACCCCTTGATCTCGGGGACCGCGTCGATCGGATCGACGTAGGACCACGCCACGTCCGGGTGGCCCTGCGCCGTTCCGTCGGTCCCCTCGTCCCCGCGGAACGACCAGTACGACGCCTCACCCTTGTAGGGACAGGTGGTGCGGGTGTCCGAGGGGTCGAAGAGTGTCAGGTCCACGTCCTCCGGAGGAAGGTAGTAGCGCACCGGCAGTCCGGTCTCGTAGACCAGCACGGGCCGGTCCGACGAGGAGACCGGACGGCCGTGGATGCGCACCCTCACCGTCTGTGTACCGCGGACGGCCACCACGCGGTGGCCGGGCTGTGCCGTGGGCATGGGTCTCCGGTCTCAGCAGGCGTCGGTGATGGCCTGGTAGGCGGCGTCGGACAGCTGGATCGAGGTGCTGCGGACGTTCTCCTCCAGGTGCGCGACCGACGCGGTGCCGGGAATCGGGAGCAGGGCCGGCGAGTGGCGCAGCAGCCAGGCGAGGGCGAGCTGTGCCGGGGTGGCGTCGTGGTCCTGGAGCACCGCCTTCAGCGGGCTGTCGGGCCCGGCCAGCTGCCCCATGGCGAGGGGGAACCAGGGGATGAAGGCGAGGCCGTGCTGCTCGGCGTAGCGCAGCACGTCCTCCGACTTGCGCTCCGCCAGGTTGTAGAGGTTCTGCACCGAGACGATCGAGGTGATCGCCCTGGCCTTCTCCAGCTCCTCCACCGTCACCTCGGACAGCCCGATGTGCCGGACCTTGCCTTCGTTGCGGAGTTCGGCCAGTTCGCCGACCTGGTCCTCCAGCGGCACCGCGGGGTCGATGCGGTGCAACTGGAGCAGGTCGATGGCCTCCAGGCCGAGGTGGCGCAGGTTCAGCTCGGTCTGCTGGCGCAGGTATTCGGGGCGTCCCACCGGGCGCCAGTCGTCGGGGCCGGGGCGGGTGAGACCGACCTTGGTGGCGATGACCAGATCGTCGGCGTAGGGGTGCAGCGCCTCCTTGATGATCCGGTCGCTGCTGAACGGGCCGTAGGCGTCGGCCGTGTCGATGAAGTTCACGCCCAGCTCCACGGCGCGACGGACCACGCGGACCGCCTCGTCGGGGTCGGCCGGCTCGCCCCAGAAGCCTGGGCCGGTGAGTCGCATGGCCCCGTATCCCAGCCGGTTGACGGTCAGGTCATCCCCCAGCCGGAGGGTGCCGCCTGCGGCGGCAGGGGCGTTGGTGAGACTGGTGCTCATCGGCGTAAGCCTTTCAGCAGGACTGTCGCGGACAGTCATGGGAAGATGCAAGCGATCGCTCTCTGAACAGCGTTCACTAACTACACTGAGCGTGTCAATTGAATGCTGTCAAAAATCAGAGTGGACCGCTTATGTTTCAACACTGCTAAGATGCAGAGCATGGGACAGGTGACTCAGAGCCGGAGGACGCGTCTTCGCGAGGCCACGACGGCGGAAATCAAAGCCACAGCTCTCAAGCACATGGCCTCCAGCGGGACAGCCGCGATCTCGCTGCGTGCCATCGCCCGTGACATGGGGATGACCGCCGGTGCGATCTACAGCTACTTCGACACCCGGGACAACCTCGTCAGCGTGCTGATCGCGGACGTCTACAGCGACCTCGCCTCCGCCCTGGAGGCCGCCATCGAGGAGTGCCCCCAGGACGACGCGGCCGCCCAGGTGATGGCGTTCGGCCAGACCTACCGCAACTGGGCCGTCGCCAACCCGGAGGAGTTCCGGCTGGTGTACGGCGAAGCGGCGCCCGACTACCAGCCGCCGGAGGGCGGTGCGGCGGCGGAGGCGGAGCACCGCTCCTGCGCCGTGCTCACCGGGATCGTGGCCGCCGCCTGGCCCAAGGCCCAGCACCTGTACATCGGCAGTGACCACACCTGGTCGGACTTCGCCCCCGAGTTCGCCGAGCTGATCCGCCAGTCGTTCCCCGATCTGCCGCCGGCGGCGGTGGCCCTCTCGCTGCGGGTCTGGGGCCGCATGCACGGCCTTGTCTCCCTGGAGGTCTACGGCCACCTGAGCCCTCAGGTGCGCGACCCGGAGAAGCTGTACCGCGCCGAACTGGCCGACCTGTCCAGGTCGTTGGGGCACGTCGCGGTCGGCGACCCGCAGGGCGTCGTCGCGGGCTGAGCTGCCGGACGGCCGGGGGGGCGTCGCCCGCGCGACGCGCCCCCGGCCGTTCCGTGTGTGGTCAGGCCTCGTTGCGGAGTCGGGTCAGCCCTTCGGCCAGCCAACGGGTGCTGATCCCGGCGTAGTCGGGTTCCGTGACCATGCCGAGCCGTCGCCAGTGGTCGGCGAGACGATGCCGGGCCGAGGTGCAGTACACGTCCGCGAGCCGCTGACCGTCCTGCTCGCCGTCGTCGCAGGACTGCTCGGTCCCGGCCCTGGCGAGGACCGCGTACATCGCGAACAGTTCCGCCGCGACCCGGCCGAGCAGGATCACGGTGTGCTCCTGCTCGAAGAGATCCTCCTGCCGGGGATGGCTGCGGGTCAGTTCACGGCAGACCTCGTGGAACCGCAGCACCTGCTCCCGTACCGCTGCCAGATGAGCCGCGTTCGCCCCGGACAGGCGGTCCTCGTCCGTGTGTTCCGCACCGAGTCCGCGGGCGAGGGCCCCGGACTCGTCCTCGGTCCTCGTGGCGAACCAGGTCAGCACGCGTCGAGCGGCCAGGCTGTCCAGCTGGAAGTCCACGTTGCCGGCGATGCGCAGTCCCCGGGCGTCCCTGAGCCTGCGCTCCAGCGGCACGGGGACCGCACCGCGTCGCAGCTTGCTCGGCAGCGTCTCGATGCCCTCCGCGCCGTACAGCGAGACCGTCCGGTCCACGATCCGCCAGCAGGTCCGCACCGCCAGGTTCTTGGCCGTCAGCCTCTCGAACCAGCGCTCTTCCGGCCCCGAGCCGAGGAGACTCCACTGGGCGACGCTCTCCATGGCGTACACCTCGGCCAGGGTCTCGCCGAGCATCCGCTGGATCTCGTCGTACTCGCTCAGCGCGCGGCCGTTGATCCTGCGCCGGGTGACGAACTCGCCCGACCAGCGACGGCACAGCTTGGCGATGGCCACAGCCGGAGCCGCGGTGAAGTACAGCTGGCCGATGAGGACGGCCGAGGCCATCCGGTCGGGGAAACGCGGGTCCTCCGGATCGCTCCGCACCACGTACTCGGCCGGCACCTCCAAGCCGTCGAACCGCAGTGCTCCGTTGGGCAGGCCCCGGCTGCCCGTGAACTCGATGGACGAGGTCACCTCGAAGCCGGCGGCGGACGTGTCCACGAAGCAGATGCACAACCTCCGCCCGTCCTCGGTGTGTTCGGTCGCCGCGACCGGCAGCAGGTTCGCCACCGGACCGTGACCCGTGAACACCTTCTCGCCCCTGAGGACGTAGACCGAGCCGTCGGCGGACCGGGTGGCGGTCGTGCCGGGCCAGGCGTTGTTCTGGCCGGCCGGCTCGGTCAGCCCGAAGCCCGAGACCGCTCCGTCGGCGAGTTGCTTGGCGACGAACTCCCGCAGCGGACCCGGCGGCAGCGCGGGAAGCAGCGCGGGTGCGCCGACGCCCGCCTGGATCGCCAGCATCTGGCCCGCGGGCATGCAGTGGTCGGCGGCGTGCTCGATGGCACGGAAGGCGTTGTACGCCGACAGGTCCAGGCCGCCGATCTCCATGCCCAGGCGCAGCTTCAGGTACCCGCTCGCGCGCAGGTCGTCGAGGAACCCCTCCGGCAGCGTGCCGGTGAGGTCCACCTGGTCGGGGTCGAGCCGGTCGCGCAGGAACGCCGTCAGCCCGGCCACGGCCGCGTCGCCCTCCGCCCGGTCCGAGGCGCTCTGCACCGGGTACCGGAACAGGTCCCGGCTGAGCCGTCCCGAGTACAGGGCATCGACGAAACTCAGGGCCGCGGTGGTCACGCGTCCTCCGCGGGGACCAGCTCCACGGGAACGTCGAGCAGCACGGTGTGCTTGTTGTTGGGCGCCCACGTCTCCGGTGCCGTCAGCCGGATCTCCTCGACCCGGTCGAGCAGAGCCTCCAGCGCCAGCTGGATCTCGAGCCGGCCGAAGGCGTCGCCGAGGCAGTAGTGCACGCCGTGACCGAAGGAGAGGTGCGGATTGGGGTCGCGCCGGACGTCGAAACGGTCCGGGTCCGGGAACACCGCCTCGTCGCGATTGGCGGCGGGCCACCAGAGCGTCACCTTCTCGCCGGCCCGCATGTGTCGACCGTGCAGTTCCACATCCCGGGTGAGGGTGCGCCGGTTGTAGGGATTCGCCGGAAGCCAGCGCAGTACTTCCTCGACCGCGGTGGGCAGCAGCGACCGGTCCTTCCGCAGCTCCCGCCATTGGTCGGGATTCCGGGCGAAAGCCAGCAGGCCGCCGGCGATGGTGTTGCGGGGCTGCTCGAAACCGCTGACCAGCATCACGCTCGCATTGGCCTCCCGCTCCATTTCGGTGAGGGGCGGCTGACCGGATTCCAGGGGCAGTTCCCCGATCGCGAGCACCGTGCCCAGGTCGTCGGCCGGGTGCGCGCGTTTCGTTTCGAGCAGCGTGGTGAAGTAACCGCGCAGGCTCGCGTAAACGGCCCGCGACTCGTCGTCCACCTTTCCGGTCCTGCGGTGGGTGAATCCGAGGACCGTGTGCACCCATTCGGTGAGCTTCTGCCAGTCCTCGCGCTCCACGCCGAGCAGCAGCGCCACGGAACGCAGCGAGAAGGGCTCCGAGAAGTCGTCGACGAGGTTGCCGGTACCGCGCCCGACCAGATCGTCGGCGAGGGCGGCGGCGACGGCCCGCAGTTCGGGCTCCAGCGCAGACACCGCCCGGCCGACGGCCGGGCCGAGCAGATGCTTGAAGACCTCGTGCCGGGGGTTGTCCATCATGGCGAGCACGGTGCCCGTGAGGCCGCCGCCGAAAGGCAGGTCCTCCAGGTGGGAGCCGCCTCCGGCCCGGCCGCCGCCGCCCTGCGAGGAGAAGACCGGGTCCACCGACGCGGCCGCGATGTCGGCATGCCGGGTCAGCACCCAGAAACCCTCGCCGTCCGGCAGCGTGCCGGCAGGGTGGTACAGCGCGGGTGCCTCACGCCGGAGCCTGGCGAACAGGTCGTACGGAATTCCCTCGGCAAATCTTGAATGATCTGTCAGGTCGAATCCGCCCAGGACCTCCGGGTATTCTGTGACCGTTCCCGTGCGGCTTTCCTTTTCCATACGGAACCTCATGTCAACGAGTGCCAAATGCTATATCCTGCGAATTTCCTGGCGAAGCTATCGGCAGGTCACCCCTACTGCCAACCCCAGATTTCACCCGGGCACCCCCTAACGTCCGGGATCCGTGAGAGGGGTTGGTCATAGGGGGTGAGAGTCAGTAGTTTCCAGATCCTAGGAAAACGACTCTCAGGGAAGTGGGATGTGGATATGAGCGAGGCGGCGACGGGAAAAATTCCCGATGTCATCACGTACAACCCGGAAGCCGCTCGGCAGACGCTTCCCTTCGATCCGTTCGACCCTGATTTCCATGCCGATCCGTTTCCGCACTACCGGAAGATCCGGGAGCAGTCCGGCTCGGCCTTCCGGACCACGGGCGGGGTCGTAGCCGTGTTCGGCTACGAGGAGGCCGCGGCGGTCATGAAGGACCCCCGGTTCGGCTGGGGGGTCAACCCGATGGTGGCCGACCAGTTCGTGGAGAACCCCGCGAGCGGCGAGTCCGGTCGCATCCTCATGTTCATGGACCCGCCGGACCACACGCGAATTCGCGGTCTGGTGTCCAAGGCGTTCACGCCGAAGATGATGAACCTGCTTCGCCCGAAGGCCGCGCAGTACGCACGGGAGCTGCTGGCCAAGGCGGTCGAGGAGAGCCCCGACGGCCGTGTGGACCTGCAGGAGGTACTGTCCCGTCCGCTGCCGGCCAAGGTCCTCGGCGACATGATGGACATCCCCGAGCACTACCACCCGCTCTTCTTCGCCAACACGATGGAGAGCGGCCGGGGCCTCGACCCCGGCTTCACCCTCACCGACGATCAGAAGGTCGGCCGCAACGCCGCCCGTGACGTCTTCATCAACGCGGGCATCGAGCTGGTCGCCGCCCGGCGCGCCGAGCCGGGCGATGACCTGATCAGCGAACTGACCAGGGCCGAGCAGGAGGGCGACCGGCTGTCCGAGTGGGAGCTGGCCATGCTCCTGATGAACCTGCTGGCAGCGGGCTTCGGCGCGACGGCCGCCCTGATCGGTAACCAGGTGTACAACCTGCTGAGTCACCCGGAGCAGGTGGAGTGGCTGCGCTCGCACCCGGACCACGTGCCCTCGGCGGTCGAGGAACTGCTGCGCTCCGACAGCACCCTGGCCATGGTGACGCGGACGGCCCTGGAGGACGCCGACGTGGCCGGCATCCCGGTGCGGGCCCGCGAGTACGTCGTCGTGATGATGGCCGCCGCCAACCGTGACCCTGCCGCCTTCGACGACCCCGAGCGGCTGGACGTCAGCCGTACCCAGAGCCGCAACCTCGGTTTCGGGCACGGCATTCACTTCTGTGTCGCCGCTCCGGTCGCGCGCATGATCGCGCAGGAGGCGCTGGCCGCCCTCCTCGAGTACGACATACGCCTCGACGACAAGCCGGTCGAGCGGTGGCCCGGCATCTCCCTCCGGGTGATCGGCAAGCTGCCGATCGTCATCGCCCCCTCCGTCTCCGCCTGATCCCCCCTCAAGTGCTCGGCCCCGGACCGCGCTTGCGGACCGGGGCCGAGCGCCGTTCGCTTGACAGTCAACGGTGTGTCAGTAATATCTCCAGTGTTAACTCTGAACACTGCTCAGCAATCGAACGACATGCAGCGAACGGTCTGCCGTTCTCCTTCTTGCATGCGCTGACTCGCCGCTCAATCCCCGTTTCGCCGGCCGACCCGCGGCCGGGACGATCCTTTGCAGAAGGGCTTACATCCAGTGGAACGTTCCGTAAGTTCGCATCAGCGATCGGGCTTGAGGCTCGCGCTCCTGGCGTTGGCCCAGTTCATCATCGCCGTCGACTACAACATCGTCTTCGTGGCGCTGCCGGACATCGGGAAGGCCCTGGACTTCTCGCCGCAGACCCTGCAGTGGGTCGTCAGCTCCTACGCGGTCGCCTTCGGCGGCTTCCTGCTCTTCGGCGGTCGCGCCGCCGACCGTCTGGGCGCCCGTCGCGTCTTCGTCACCGCGCTAATCCTCTTCGGCGCCTCGGCCCTGGTCGGCGGTCTCGCCGGCTCGGCGGAGGTGCTGGTCGCGGCCCGCGCCGTGCAGGGTCTGGGCGGTGCGCTGCTCTTCCCGTCGACGCTCACCCTGATCGTCACCAGCTTCGACGAGGGACCGGCCCGTAACCGGGCCCTCGCGGTCTGGGGTGCCACCGGCAGCGGTGGTCTCGCCGCGGGCGCGCTGCTCGGCGGTGTGCTCACCCAGAGCCTCGGCTGGGAGTGGGTCTTCTTCTTCATGGTGCCGCTGGTCGCCGTCGCGCTGCTCGGCGTGCCCAGCCTGCTCGCTCCCGACGCCCCGCGTACGGGCCCCCGCCAGGGCTTCGACATCCCAGGCGCCCTGGTGGTCACCATCGGTGCCACGCTCGTGGTCTTCGGTCTGGTCAGCGGCCCCGAGTACGGCTGGACCGCCCCCCGCGTGCTCGGCTCGCTGATCGCCGGTCTGCTGCTGATCGCCTCGTTCTTCGCCATCGAGGCCAGGACCAGCGCCCCGCTGGCACCGCTGCGGATGTTCCGCAACCGCAGCCTCATCACCTCGATGATGGTGGCGTTCCTGCACATGAGCGCCCTGAGCGGCGGCTACTACCTGTTCACCACCTACATCCAGAACATCCTCCACTACAACGCCCTGGAGGCCGGCCTGGCCTTCCTGCCGCTGGGTGTGCTGGCGATGCTGGCCGGCGGCAAGATCGCCGCCTCCATGCTGAACAAGACGGGTCTGCGCGGGACGCTCTCGCTCGGAATGCTCATCTACGGCATCGGCATGGGCGCCATGGCGCTCGGCATGGTCACCGGCGGCAGCTATTGGGCGGTGCTGCCCGGAGTCGCCATCTACGGCTTCGGCGGCGGTCTCGCCTTCACCTCGATCTTCGCCACCGCCGGTGCCGGGGTGGACCCGGCCGAGCAGGGCGTGGCCTCGGCGCTCGCCTCCACCGCCCAGCAGATCGGTGCCGCCGTCGGTCTGGCCGTCATCCTGGTCATCGCCAACTCCGGCCTGGACCTGTCCGCCGGTGCGCCGGCCCCGAGTGCCGCCGACGTCGTCGACGGTCTCCGCACGGCCGGCTGGGTCACCGCGGCGGCCGCGCTGCTCGGTGCCCTGGCCGCCCTGAACCTGAAGAAGGCTCCCGCCCAGCAGCCGGCCGTCCCGGCTGCGGAGGAGGCCGAGGCGCCCGTCTCCCGCTGACGCGGCGACCACACCACGAGGTGCCGCTCCGGACACCTCGTCACCGACTCGGGACCCGTGGCCGGGAATCCCCCGTACCGGCCGCGGGTCCCGAACCCTTTCCGCTCGTGCGCCACTGGAAGGGCCGCTGCCGCCTGCGACGCAGGCGGCAGCGGCCCTGTGGTCGTCGTGCCGGGGTGACCACGCGGGCGGACCGGCGGGAACAACGTGGTGCGGTCCAGTCAGCGCCGTCGGTCCTGACGCACAGCACCGGCGCGTCCAAGGCGTAGGAGGCCCAGGCGGTACGGGGGTCCGCGGCGGGCGCGGGGGCGAGGGTGCGCGCGGGGTCGAGCGAGGCCCAGACGCGCTGACGGGTGGACTTCCACCCGGCGGGCCTGCCCCCGGCGAGCGGGGAGTTGGCGAAGGCCGCCACCAGCACGGGTCCCAGGAGATGAGCCAGCCGCCAGCGGAACCGGTAGCCGTGCGGTCCGTCCGTGTCGTCTCCGCTGTCCACGCACACCTGCACGGAGGCGGTGCCGCACATCATGGAGCGTCCCGCGGACCCGGACCTGTCGAAGTAGGTCTCCATCGCCGCGTAGCGAGGTTCGGTCAGTACGCGACGCGGCGCGCGCCACAGGTCGTGCCCGTGACCCGTGACCCGTGAGCACGAGTCCGTGGCCCTTCAGCCCGCCTCGCACCAGGGCGAGATCACTGTCCACGACCGCGATGCAGTCGTCCAGCGAGGGGGGCGGAGAGCTGAGTTCGAGCTGACCGCCGGGGAGAGCCTTTCGGGACCCACGGGACAGAGCGGGTCCTCGGGGTCGTGCAGCAACCATTCGAGTTCCACACCGGTACGCCGTGGGGGACCGTTCTTGAAGCAGATTCCCTGAAGCAGCTCCTCGGCCTCCACCTCTTTTATCGGGCGCGCACGTTCTCGCTCGTTTCTCACGGGTACGCAGTTTCCTTCCTGCCGGTCCCCGGCCATCCGGAAGCCGGCCGTCACGATGGCAGATACGCCCTCAACCCTCACCCGGCCGACGCGACCGGGACAAGCACTCACGGACCGATCTGGGGGTGCCGAATATCGGAGTAGGGGCTGCTTTCAGGGGTCGGAAGAGGGGTTGTGCCACAAGCCGGCGGGTCGGATCGATATTCCGGTCCCAGCCCGCGGGTAGGGGTTCCGGACCGCTTTGGGACCGTCCTACGCTGTGTCCGTGAACATGCCGACCGAGAACACGAGCGACTGGCTGCGCCGATTCACTCCGCTTTCGGGCAGCTCGGCGACCCTGGTCTGCTTTCCGCACGCAGGAGGTGCGGCGAGCTCGTTCGTCCCGCTTTCCCGGGCGCTCGCTCCCGAGGTGGAAGTCGTTGCGGTCCAGTACCCGGGCCGCCAGGACAGGCGCCAGGATCCCCCGGCCGAGAGCATCGAGGAGCTGGCGGACGCGGTGTTCGGGGCGCTCGGCCCCGAACTGCCGCGTGACTGCGCGTTCTTCGGCCACAGCATGGGCGCGGTCGTCGCCTTCGAGGTGGCCCGCCGCTACGAGCGGCGGCCGGACACGGCGGGCCCGGTACGGCTCTTCGCGTCGGCCCGCCGGGCACCCTCCCTGCGCCGGGACGACCGGGTCCATCTGCGCGGTGACGCCGGGATCATCGCGGAGCTGCGGCGCCTGAGCGGCACCGACCAGGCCCTCCTCGCGGACGAGGAGCTGATGGCCATGCTCCTACCCGCGCTGCGGGCCGACTACAGGGCGATCGAGACGTACCGCCTCGCACCGCAGGACGCCCGGATCGGCTGCCCGATCACCGTGCTGGTCGGCGACGCCGATCCGGTCGCCACGATCGAGGACGCGACGGCGTGGCGGGCCCATTCCACGAGCGACGTCGACGTGCGCGTCCTTCCGGGCGGCCACTTCTACCTCGACGGACAGTCCGACGCGGTGGCCCGCGAGATCCGTGGGGCTCTCACGCCCTTCCCCGCCGGCCCCGGCCGAGCCTGAACGGCGCTTCGGTGCGGGCCTGGAGCGGCAGGCTCCAGGCCCGCACCGCCGCCGGCGTACGGCGAAGGCCCGGTCCCGCCGTGGTCGCCGCGCCCGGCCGGACCCGCGTCAGGAGGCGCGGCGGGCGTAGTCGCCTCCGTGCAGGGCGAGCGTGAGATCGCTCCGCCGTTTGATCCCCAGCTTCCGGTACACCCGGGTGAGGTGCTGTTCGACGGTGCTCACCGTGACGAAGAGCTTGGCCGCTATCTGCCGGTTGCTGTGACCGCGAACCGCCAGAGTGACCACCCGCATCTCCGCGTCGCTCAGCATGCCGACCAGCTCGTCGCTGCCGCCCACCACGGCGGGCGGCTGCTGTCCGCGCGGTGCCTCCGGAAGCGTGCGGGCGGGCAACTGCACGCCGCATTCCTCGGCGAGTTGGCGGGCCCGCAGCAGGGCCATCCGGCCCTTGCTGTACTGGCCCGCCTCCTGGTCGTACCGGCCCATCTCGTGGAGCGTGTACGCGAGAACCACCGGGTTGCCGCACTGCTGCGCCGCCTCCAGCGCATGACCGAGCAGCGTGCCGCGCTCCTCCGGGGACGCGGTCGCGGCGAGGACCCGCAGGGTCACCGCGCGTACCTGGTGCTGGTCCTGGCGCACCAGACCCAGCTGCTCCGTGGCCAGTTCCCGCGCCCGCGCGGTGTCGCCGCGCAGCAGATGCACCAGGGCGGCGTCGGTTCTCCAGGGCAGCACCGCGGGAACGTCCATCCGCCAGCGTCTGGCCAGCTCGCCGACCGCGAGGAAGTCGTCCAGGGCCGCCTGCGACTGCCCGTTCCCCAGGAGGGCACGGCCGCGGGCGCGCAGGTAGCGCAGGCCCAGCGGAGTCTGGAACATCGCGTCCGGGGTCGGTGCCTGGAGCTGGGCGAGGGCGGCGCCGTGCGCGCCCAGGAGGTTGTGGGCCTCGAGCGCGACACTCAGCGGCAGGCCGATCATGACGCCCCAGCTCGCGGTGGGGATCTCGGCCAAGGCCGCCTCGGCAAGGCGTGCGGCCTTGGCCGGGTTGCCGCGCTGGAGGGCCAGCCTGGCCTCCAGGCTGGTGAAGAGCGCATGCCAAGCGGATGCCGACTGTTTCCGGGTGACCGAGACGAGCGTGTCGATCCACCGCTCGGCCGACGCGTGGCGGCCGTTGATGAGCAGGATGTCGATCGCGGCGGCGAGGCTCGGCACGGTCTCGTCGGTCAACTGGTGGCTGACCAGCGTCTGTTCCGCGGTCAGGGTCGACGGCGTGTTGGGGCCCACCTGCAGCACGCGGATCAGCTCGCTCAGGACCTGGCTCCGGGAGGACGCCCACCGCGGACCGTCCTCCCCGAGGACCGGGGCGGAGGCGCCGTCGCCGTACGCCGTCGCCGGATACAGCAGGCCGAGCGTG
The DNA here is from genome assembly GCF_019091475.1 of Streptomyces sp. GbtcB6. Lineage (NCBI taxonomy): Bacteria > Bacillati > Actinomycetota > Actinomycetes > Kitasatosporales > Streptomycetaceae > Streptomyces > Streptomyces sp. GbtcB6. Next base: position 35,588 of record NZ_JAGXJL010000036.1, read on the forward strand.
GCGCGGCGGGTCTGAAGATGCGCGGACGCCTCCACGTCCTGCCGCTGCCAGGCGTACCGCTCCATCCGCTCCAGCGCGTCGAGTGCCGCCTCGGGACGGCCGAACCAGAGCAGGGCGTCGACCAGGGCCGAGACGTGCCGTCCCGACAGGTGGCCCTCCCGCGCCGCTTCCACGAGCGTCGGGATACGGCGGGCCGCGGTGCGTGGATCGGCTCGCCACTCGGTACGGAAGAGCATCGCGGTCGTGGTGGCGCGGTGCTGCTCGCTCCGGCCGTACTGGTAGGCGATGGACAGGCAGTTCAACGCGAGAGCCGTGTCACCGGTGGCGAGGCCCTCCTCGGCCGCCTCCAGCAGCACGCTCGCCGCGCAGTCGTTGTCGATCCGGCTGGCGGCGACCAGGTGGTGGGCCACCGCGGTCACCGGAGCGCCGTTCTTGAAGAGAAGGGTTCCGGTCCTCGTGTGCAGGGTGGCGCGCTCCTCGGCGGTCATCTCGTGCAGGACGGCCGCGCTGGCCTGCGGATGGCGCCAGGCGCCCTCCCTGAGGAAGCCGGTCTCCTCCAGGACGCCGAGTGTCAGGGAGAGGTACCGCGGGTCCACGTCCGGCAGCCGGGACAAAAGCGGGATGTACTCCGGGTCGTCGAGGACGGCCATCTGCCGTGCGACGGTGCGCACATACGGATCGCAACGGTAGAGGCAGTCGAGGATGGCCTGCTCGAAACGGGGGCCGGCATGCAGTGCGAACGGTTCTCCCCGCGCGACGGTGTCCTCGATCAGCCTGCGTACCAGCAGCGGGTTGCCCCCCGTGACGGCGAGGCAGTCCTCGGCGAGGCGCGAGGCCGCGGATTCGCCGAGCCGCCTGGCCAGCAGGGCGCGCACCCCGCCGCGGGACAGGGGAGGCAGCAGCACCCGGTGGGACAGCGGCTCCGGCGGCAGCTCCGCGTTCAGCAGGACGCTGGCGGACTGCGGGGAGGGGTGCTCGCTGAGGACGAGCAGCAGGGGGGCCGTACGCCGCCGGCGTGCCAGGGTGGACAGGCACAGCAGGGACGGGGCGTCCGCGTACTGGACGTCGTCGACGATGATCAGCAGGGGCTGCGAGAGTTCCACGAGATCGTGGAGGACCGTGCCCATCTGGTGGAACAGCTGCGGGGGTATGGACCCCGGCTCGTGGGGCGGCGCCGAGCCGCCCGAGCCCATGGCCTGGTCCAGCAGGCGGGACACACGGGAGCCGATGTGCTGGGGCAGGTCCATCGCCTGGAACAGCTGGGCCAGTACGCCGAACGGGACGGGCTGCTCGGCACGGGAGGCCGTCGCGGCGACATGGACCACCCCCAGGTGCTGGGCCTGTGCGGCGAACGCGTCGAGAAGTTCGGTCTTTCCGTGGCCGGCGGCCCCGCTCACGACGGCCAGGTGGGTGTTCCCCTGGAGAGAGTCCTGCAGCAGGTTGTGGAGGAGAGATAACTGCTCCTCGCGCTCGTACAGTTCCGTGTCTCTCGGGGGCAGGCCGTCAAAACCCTCCAAGGCGACCAGCGCTCCGGTTGCAGGCATTCCTTCGACTCCGCTTCATATCAGCTTGATCATTTGGTTGAGGCGGGGGTGCCGATCAGTGTCCGCGTTCTCTTGGGTGGGGCCAGTAAATACCGGCCACTCGCCTTCGGGCAACGGACATATTTAGCGGAGCGATTGACTCCCATTCCGGGCGGAACTCTTCGTGGGTTGTTGGGGTCGGTTTGAGGTCCGGTGGACTGCTAAACGTGACCTAAGTCATATCTTCGTGGGGTTGTTCTGGAGATATGTTCTTGGCCAGTAGCTTGCGCTCGGGGGTGCAGCTGTCGTGGCCGACCGTGCGTCGATCGCTGGGGTGATCGACGCGGGAGCCGGTGAGCCGTTCTGTCGGTAAAATCTCTGTCGCCTGTCGTGTCGTCTGTCGGTAACTCCGACGACGCTTTTTTCGCGGCGGTTAAATCGAATTGAAAAGCGCGTGACATGCCTTGCCCGGTTCGCCGGCTGTTCTCGCATACCGGAAATTTGGTGGTGCATGCGGAATGCCGGTACCGGGTGGGCGAAAGCGCACATGGCACCTGGCCCACCCGCCAACGCCGGCTCTCCTGTCGTCTCGGCGTGAGGGGCGGCAGTGCCCTGTGGCAGAGCCGGCCTTCGAAGAGGGGTATCCAGGCAACCGAGTTCTCCGGACCCGTTCCGGGGCTCGTCTCCCTTGGCGACGCCATCGTCGCTCCCGCAGCCGACCTACGGCTCCGTTCCTTCCTCACTGCTGCGGCGAGCACGGCTTCGCCCACTGGCGGCGCTGTTGAACCGGCCGGTAGGAGGCGGGATCGACAAGGACGGGAGACGGACCTCCGGATCGGGTGCCAGACAGTGCGGCGCGGACAGATCTAGGGCACCCCGGCAGACCCTGCCGATCCGTCGCGGTCCGTTTCACCCGACCTCTTCGCCGTCACCGAGCGTATTCACAAGCGGCCCCTTCATGACCCGGATTGCTCATCTTGTTCCGGACGACCTGTGGCAACGCGTGGCTCCTACTGCGGTCGGCTCCTGACGTACAAGACGCCCGCAAGGGCGGCACGAGCCGAAACGAGCAGCACTTGACCGTCGACCGTCACGGGACTCTGCTCCGCGTGACGCTCACCGGCGGTAACCGCCACGACGGCACACAACTCCCGCCTCTGCTGGACGCAATGCCGACGATCCGGGGGTTTCGAGGACGGCCCCGCAGGCCTCGGCGGCTGTATGCAGACCGGGGCTACGACCTCGACAGATACCGCCGCCTGCTGTGGAGACGCGGTATCAAGCCGGTGATCGCCCGGCGTGGTGGCGCCCACGGCCCAGGGCTGGGCAAGGTGCGGTGGGTGGTCGAGCGCACCTTCGCCTGGCTGCACCGGTTCAGACGGCTCCGCGTCCGCTACGAGCGACGCGCCGACCTCCACCACGGACTGCTCGAACTGGCTTGTGGCCTCATCTGTCCACGACGGCTTCGGCAGACGCGCCAACCACCGGGTCAGTAGCGGAGGCGAGCTTCAGACCCGTCGATACGCAGCATGCAGTTCTTGAGGACCTGCAGCGAAGGCTGCCGGCCGTCAACCGGAACCAGTCTGAGCTCCAAGTCCTGCAATGGCTTGAGCGCAGCGACGGTCCGAGATCCATCCGGGTCCGGGCCCCTGAGGGCCGCCAATGCCTCGAACAACGCCCTCACGCTCTCCCAGCCTGGCCCCGGCGTGAAGCGTGCCAGGAAGAACGGCTGATCGCAGCCGTACTCACTGAGCTCACCGATCAGGACGTTCCCCCGCAAGAGATGCCACCGCGTCATCAGACGCCCCTGTCCTCCACCGTCGAGTCGGAATCGCAGCTTCGCCCTGCGTGCCCGCCGGGCCAGGCACTTCATTCTGATGGGAAGGGGGCAAGTAGCCCCGCAGCTGCTTTGACCCGTGGGTCAGAGATGGGAGACCGGGGCCGACACGAGCTGACGGCTACCAACCCAGCAGAGGCTCGCCGAGAGGCAGGCCAGTGGCGGCGAGCCACTCGTCCTGTACGTCCCGGTTCTTGGTTCCGATGGAGAGGTAGACACCGTGCGTGCCCTGCGCCGGCTCGGCGCACTGGGATGTCCAGACGCTGTTGAGGCACAGCTGGACACCGCACAGCTTGCTGGAGGGCAGTCCGCGCAGCGCGGCGTACCAGCCCACGTCGAAGGACAACGGGCCGACATCCGCGACCAGGGCGTCGATGTCGGCCTCCCTGCAGTTTTCCTCCAGGCGGGAGAGTACGAGCGGCGGCCAGGCGTCCCGAATCGGTTCCAGACATATATCCGGGGGAAGCGGCCAAAGCCCCTCAAACTCGGGTTTCAGCTCCACCTGCACCTCGTACGGACTCTCGCCACGCGGCACGCCCAGCGCGTGCAGCCGCCTCCAGAAGTCCTCCAGGCCCGTCTCCGGAAAGCGCCTGCCGGCCCGTGTCATGAACCGGCCCTCGCGAAAGAACCTGAGCGCGTGAACGTACTGCTCCGCCGTGACGACCTGGCCGATCTCCGGGATGTCCGGGTCGTCCGCCCAATCGGCGAAATCCCTCAGGAGCTCGCGTGCGCGACGCAGAGCGCTCTCCGCGTCCGGCAGCGGTTCCAAGACCTCGTACAGCAACGACATCCCCACGGGCGACCTCCGCGGGCAGCCTAACGGCATCCGAGCAGCCCAATCACTTCGTTTGACGCGACCGTCGTCCCGCGGCCGGTGAGGACCACGGGTACGGGCCCAAGCTGCCCCACACGTGATCGAGCAGCCGGACAGGGCAGGACAGGCTTCGGCCGTCCGCCGAACGCCGAACGCCGAACGCGGAGCGCGGATGACCGGGTGAACCTCACCGTCGGAATCCCTCTCCCGCGCGCGTTCGATGAATCGATACGTGCCGATCATCCGATTATGAGGCGAATATTTCCCAATAGAGAGGCTGATGTCCCTCATGCGCCGTCCCACGTTCGCCGCCTGCACCGCGGCGTCCGCTCTCCTGAGCACCCTCCCCCTGACGCTGACCAGCCCCGCCGCGTTCGCCGCGGGCGGCACCCATGAGCCGTGGGTGGTACGGAGCGCCGTCCTGCGCGCGGACGCCAAGGAATTCGCCGGGCTGTGCCGCAAGCAGAAGGAAGGTGTCCCCGAGCTCCGTACGTTCCGGCTCTTCCACGACGGACCGAAGATCACCGCGGAGCGTGACTACCTGCACAAGGACGCGGACGGCACCGTGTACTGGGACGGCCACGACCCGAAGCGGACCGAGGACACGGTCTCCCTGTCCATCATGGGAGCCTGCAAGCGCGGCCCGGTCACCCTGGAAGGCGTCATCGAGATCGGCTTCAAGGACTATCTGTTCGAGCCGTTGCCCAAGCATCCCGGCGAGTACAGCCTGACGGAGATCGACACCCTGAAGCTGCCACCCAGCGGGCACGGGGTCGACACTGTCACGACGGCCCCACGGACCCACCCCGGTCGGACGAAGCCGAAGGCCGTCGACATCTCCAACCCCGTCGCCATCGATGTCGTCGTCCCGTACACCCCCCCCGCCGTCGCCGAGCTAGGCGGCGTCACGGAGGTGCAGGCCCGTATCCGCTACGGCGTGAGCCAGCTCAACAAGGCCTTCGCCACCAGCCATGTGCCGGCCAGCGTGCACGTCGTCAACTCGTACGAGACGGCGCCGTCCGGCGTGCCCGACGAGGCCGCGGGGCAGATGATGGCGAAGCTCACCAACCCCCAGGACCCGACCCTCGGCGCCACCGCACACGCGAAGCGGGAGGAGTTCGGCGCCGACCTGGTGGCGCTCCTCGCTTCCATTCCCATCGAGAACAGCTCCGGGCAGGCCGATCTGCCCCTGCCGGCGACGTCGACGACCGACAATCTCGCCTACTCCGTCACCAGCGTCCTGTCGGTGAAGGAGTGGGACAACCTCGCGCACGAGATCGGCCACAACCTCGGCCTGCAGCACGACCGCAAGACGCTGATCGACGGCGGTTACACGCCGCCGGCCGGCACCACCGACTACGGATGGGTCACCGCCGACAAGCTGCACCACACACTCATGGCCTACTCCTCGGCCTGCGCCCCCCAGAACTGCAAGGTCATCAACCAGTACTCCAACACCGTGAACAAGATCGGCGGGCAGGCGCTGGGCGACGCGAACAACAACAACGCCGCCACCGCCCAGGTCAGCACCCCCATCGTGGCCGGCTACCGCGCCTCGAAGGCCGTGGGCCGGCACACCCTCGGCCTGTCCACCAACCCGGCCGCGGGCGGGACCATCACCGTCAGTGAGTTCGGTCCCTACGACCCAGGGACGCAGGTGACGGTCACCGCCCAGCCCGCCGCCGGTTACCGGTTCACCGGCTGGGAGGTCGACGGCCTGCCGGTTATCGGCACGACCGAGTACCAGATCACCATGGACGCCAACCGCACGATCCAGGCGGACTTCAGCAAGATCCCGTGACCGCTCGCGTCCCCCGTCACTGAACGGCGCACGCTGTACGGCACACGGCAGGGTCCGGACCCCAGCGACCCGGACCCTGCCCTCACGCCGAGCTCCGGCGTGGGGTCCGTACGGTCAACGCCGGAGCTCTGAGCAGGAAGTGACACCTGATGACAGACGTGACCGTCTCGGCCGAGGCCGTCGAGAACGTGAAGCCCGCAGGCCGATCGTCTCGGCCACGAGAGGCGCGAGAAACACGAGAGGCGCGAGACGGCGTTGCCGCTCTCGGCTCTCGGGCCTTGCCCGAACAGCGGGTGGGCGTCTTTTAGCGCTGCACACGCGACCATGCCGATGTCCCCCATGGCGTTGGACTCGTGCACCGCCGCCAACCCCCTGCTGGCGCTGCTCTCCCTGGGCGTGCCGTGGTACCCGGCGCAGAGGAAGAGCCTCGGCGCGGGAATCGGGGTGAGCCTGATCCGGGTTCCGCCTTCGACAGGCACTTTCTGCGTGCACACCACCCGGTCGCGCCCCAAGCCCTTCGGTTCCCGCTTACTGGCCGATCCGGCCGAGATCACCGGACCGACCGCGGCCTTCACCGCCGCGCCCAGGTCACGCGCCTTGTCGCTCTCGCCCCCGTCACGGGGACGGTCTCCCGGGTTTGCTGATCGTTTCAGAACGAAGCGCTGTCGCGCGGGGACTGGCAGCGGACCGTGGTCGACGTCCCGAACCGGGTACGGATCCGTACGCCCTCGCCTGACAGGATCCGGCATGTGCCGGACAGGACGGGTTGTGGAATCCATGACGGAAGAGGAGTCGCGCCAGAGGCAGCGGGCGCGCTTCGAAAGACTGGCGCATGTGGTGGCGGAACCGTTGCACCGGTATCTGCTGCGACGGACGAGCGCCGACATGGTCGACGACATCCTGGCGGAGGCGATGCTGGTGCTGTGGCGCCGTATCGACGACGTCCCCGGCCTGGGGCAGGCACCGGGTTCCCCGCCCGACCCCGATGACGTGCTGCCGTGGTGCTACGGGGTGGCGCGGGGCTGCCTGGCGAACGCCCGCCGTGCCGACGGGCGCCGGCTCCGGCTGGTGGAGCGGTTGATCCGGACGCAGGAGCAGCAGCCGGCCGGGGGCACCGACCACAGCGATCTGTACGCCGCGCTCGCCGCCCTCGGGACGCTGGACCGCGAGGTGGTGCGGCTGTGGGCGTGGGAGGGGCTGGCGCCCCGGCAGATCGCGGAGGCGACCGGGCTGACGTCCAACGCGGTGAGCATCCGGCTGCACCGGGCGAAAAAGAAACTCGCCACGCAATTAACTCGAAAGCATGACGAACTGTCCGGACACAAGAGGGATGAAGGAAGGAGCGGTCAGTGAATGACGACGAGTTGCTGGCCCGGCTGAAGTCCGCGGACCCGGCGCTGACCCCACATGCTCCGCTGCCCGACATCGACCGACTTGTGGAGGACATCTTGACCACCGACACCGCGTTCCAGACCGGCAATACGGCCCCCGTGAAGACCACCGCGCGACGGAGCCGCCGTCAGCTGCTCGGACTCGCGGCGGCGGCCGGTCTGCTTCTGCTCGGCGGCGGCATCGCCGGAGGAGTCATGGCGAACAACGGCAACGGGCACCCGGCCTCGGCCGGCCCCCTGACACTCACCACCGCCGGCGGCTTCGGCAGCCAGAAGTGTGCGGCACCCAGTCCCGACACCCTGCGCGGGTACCCGACCCTCTTCGTGGGAACGGTCACCTCCATCAAGGGCTCCACGGTCACCTTCCGCGTCGACTCCTGGCTGAAGGGCGGCGACAAGGAGACGGTCGTGCTCGACAGCGACACGAGCCGGCCGGAGACGCTGACGTTCTCGGAGGGTGAGCGCTACATCGTGGCCGCCGAGAACGGTGTCGTCCCGGTGTGCGGCGCGAACGGGGCCGACGACGAGACCGTCGCCGCGTTCCGACAGGCATTCGGGAAGTAACGGAAAACAGCCGCACGGACGATCCGAGCCCACCGACGGCCGCGGTGGGCTCGGGCCGGTCCGGGAAGCCGCCGCTTCCGTTGTCATGGCCGTGTTCCGCGGTCGGCTGAGAGCGGGGCGAGGCGTCGACCGCCGGTGGCAGTCGAGGCGGATACGGCGGTCCAGGACGAGGGACTCGGTGGCGGCAACGGCTCGGGCAGGCAGGAGATGCATGCCGGCCTGCCCGCGGTTCAGATGGCCACGAGACGGCCGTCCTGGAGCGTGTGCCGGCTCACCCATCTGGACACCAGCGACTACTACGGCGCTCACCTCGTCAACGGGCTGATCCGTGAAGCCCTTCACCCCTACCGCGACGGACTGCACATCGCCACCAAGGTCGGTGCCCGCCGGAGCCCCGACCGCGGCTGGCCCGTCGTGCTCTCGCGTCGCGAGCTGATCCGGGCCGTCCAGGACAACCTGGAACACCTCGGCCTGGACGCGCTCGACCTGGTCAACCTGCGGATGACCGACACCCTTGAACCGGCGGACATCATCGAGCCGTTCACCGTGCTGGCCGAGCTGCGCGACCAGGGGCTGATCCGCAACCTGGGCGTCAGCAACGTCAGCATGGACCAGGTGAGGACCGCGCAGGAGATCGCACCCGTGGTCGCCGTCCAGAACCACTACAACATCGCCCACCGGCTGGACGACAGCCTGGTGGACTGGTGCGCCCGACAGGGCATCGCCTTCGTGCCCTTCTGGCCGCTGGGAGGGTTCCGTCCCCTCCAGCTCCAGGTCCTGGAGGACGTCGCCGCGGACCTGGGCGCCTCCGCCCGGCAGATCGCCCTCGCCTGGCTGCTGCACCGTTCCCCGACCATCTGCCTCATCCCCGGCACATCGACTCGCGAGCATCTCGCCCAGAACATCGAGGCCGCCGACATCCAGCTTCCGGCCGCGGTGCTGGCGGCTCTGGAGGAACCCGTCCCAGTGATCTGACCCGCCGAAGGACACCGCCCGAATCACGGAGATGCGTCTGCGCCCCAGGGGACTCTGCTCAGCAGCCACCTGAGCAGGGTCGGCCGGCTGTGTCCGGCATCACCGGCACCCTGTCGGTTCCGTGTCCGGCGCCCGACTCGGCGTCGAGCGGGCCACCCGCCGGAGGGCGAGAGCGGTGACGACGGGGTCGTCGGGGGTTACCCGCACTCAGGAGTTCGGCCAGACTCGGCGCATGGCAGAGGACGCCCGATGGTCGCTGGACGATGACTGGGATTGGCAGATGCAATGCGCGCGGGCCCATGATGCGTTGCTGCGTGGCACGGACTCGTGGGTGCCTCCTGTCGAGGAGGAACTGGCGCTGGCCTCCCGGGCGAGTGCGTTGAGCCGGTGGTATCCATCCACCAGTCATAACTACCTCCGGTTCTTGGACGGTCCTCCGCCCGGGGTGCCCGGAGGGCGGGACGACGTGAGATATCTGCCGGGATGTATCTCCTTCGCAAAGAACGGCGCGGACGGCAGCGCTGTCTTCCGAGTCTGGAGCGGATTCCTGTTGCAGACCCCTGATCCGGTGCTCGTACTGGCCACCCCGGAGGTCGTGGTCGCCGTCGAGGCACTGGTGAAGGTTCTGGCCACGGACGACTGAGAGCCCGCAACGGGCCACGTACTCGCAGCGCGGTCAAGACGCCTTGCGCTGCCGCCTGATGGGTTCTCCCACCCGGTGCAGGTGCGTGAGGGCCTCGCAGTAGGACCGCAGCAGGCCGGTCTCGTGGTACGGCACACCGATCTCCGCGCAGTACTCCCGCACGATCACCTGGGCGCGTCGCAGATGAGGTGTGGGCATGCTCGGGAACAGGTGGTGCTCGATCTGGTAGTTGAGCCCGCCCAGCATCATGTCCGTGAACCGACCGCCCCTCACATTGCGGGAGGTGAGCACCTGACGCCGCAGGAAGTCGGGCCGCTCGTCGCCGGTGAAGGTGGGCATGCCCTTGTGGTTCGGGGCGAACGTACAGCCGAGGTAGACACCGAAGAGACACTGGTGCACGGCGAGGAACGCCACGGCCTTGCCGGGAGACAGCACCAGGAACAGCGCGGACAGGTAGGCCGCCAGGTGCAGGAGGAGCAGCGCGCCCTCCAGCACCGGGTTCTTCATGGACGGCGAGCGCAGCGCCCGCAGGCTCGACACATGCAGGTTGAAACCCTCCAGCGTCAGCAGTGGGAAGAACAGGAACGCCTGGTGGCCGCCGATGAACCGGGCCAGGCCGCTGCTGTCGCGTGCCTGGTCGGCGGACCACACCAAGAGGTCCGGAGCGACGTCGGGGTCGAGTTCCTCGTGGTTGGGGTTGGCGTGGTGACGGGTGTGCTTGTTCATCCACCACCCGTAGCTCATGCCGATGGCGAGGTTGCCGAAGAGGCGGCCCCATGTCTCGCTCGGGCGGCGCCTACGGAAGACCTGCCGGTGGGCCAGATCGTGCGCCACGAGCGCCACTTGGCCGAAGGCGAGGGCCATGGCGGCGGCGACAGCCAGCTGCCACCAGGTGTCGCCGAGCGCGAAGAAGGCCGCCCCGCCACCCAGCAGAGCCGCGATCACCAGGCCCAGCCGCACCGTGTAGTAGCCCGGGCGCCGGTCCAGCAGGCCTGCCTCGCTGATGCGTCGGGAGAGTCTGGCGAAGTCGCTGCCGGGACCGGAGGGCCGCGCAGGGGCGGCGAGCGGTGCGGTCGCGACTGGATCGTCGATGGAGAACGTCATGCCGCTGAGTCTGGGCATGGCCGCACCGCGCCGACAGCGGGCAGGCCACCGGATCTGCAGGGGGACTGCCTCCCGACCCCTCGGGGGCTACCACCACTCCTACGCCACTGACCTCGGCTTTGGACGTCGTCTCATGCTCGTCTCATGACCGAATGGAGCATGGCTCTGCCCCGCGGGTCAATCCGGCCGTCCCACCCGGCTGTCAGCGCCGGGTGGGAGACTGCCCGGCATGATCGAGGCGAACCCGAAGGCGGACCTGCTCCGGTACTTGCAAGAGGCGCGTGACGCCCTGGTGTGGAAGCTCGACGGCCTCTCGGAGTACGACGTCCGCCGTCCGCTGACACCCACGGGCACGAACCTGTTGGGGCTGGTCAAACATGTAGCCGGCGTGGAGCTGGGGTACTTCGGTGACACCTTCGGGAGGCCGTTCTTCGAAGCGGAACCGCCGTCCTGGTGGTATACCGAGGAGTCGGAGCCCAATTCGGACATGTGGGCCAGTGCGGACGAATCGCGGGAACAGATCGTCGGTCTGTATCGCCAGGCGTGGGAGCACTCCGACAGCACGATCGCGACGCTCGCCCTCGACGCCACCGGTCACGTCCCGTGGTGGCCGGAGGAACGCCGAGAGGTGACGCTGCACCACATCCTGGTGCGCGTGATCTCCGATACCCAGCGGCACGCCGGCCACGCGGACATCGTGCGAGAGCTCATCGACGGGTCCGTCGGATACCTGTACGGCAAGGAGAACCTGCCACCAGGGGACCAGGAGTGGTGGGAGGGCCACCGGAGCCGCCTGGAGCGCGTGGCGCGGGAAGCCGGCGGCTGATCCCACTCTGCCGCCGACCCCGTCGGGTCCGGAGCCGAGGCGCCCGACCCGCGGCCCCGGTCCCGGTGGGCGGGCGGATCAGCGCAGTCCGGCGAAGAGGTCGTTCTCGGGCACGGCCGCGCCGGTGGTGTCCTGGACGCGTACGAAGGTCTCGACGCCCATCAACTCGGTGAACCTCTCCCGGCCCATCCTGAGAAAGAAGATGTTCTCGCCCTGGCTGGCATGCGCGGCCAGCGAGTCGAACTTCTGGCCGCCGAACGCGGTGGTGTCCACCCAGGTGGTGATCTCCTCGTCGGGGAGTCCGATCTCCGCGATCGCGGCGGCCTCGGCGGGATCGGGCTCCGGCACGTCCGCACCGAACTCGCGCATGGCCTCCCCGAACCGCTGCATCATCGAGCGGGGCGCCGTCGTCCAGTACACCTTCGGTGTCGGCGCGGTCATCGCCAGCGCGGCCATCGTGACGCGGTTTGCCTGGATGTGGTCGGGGTGGCCGTAGAAGCCGTTCTCGTCGTAGGTGATGACCACATCGGGTCGGTAGCGCCGCAGGAGTTCCGCGAGTCGGGCAGCGCTCTCCTCCACGGGCGTCCGCCAGAAGGATCCGGGGGCGTCGTTGGCCGGCCAGCCCATCATCCCGGAGTCGGCGTAGTCCAGCATCTCCAGGTGACCGATCTTCAGGATGTCGCAGCTCGCCTCGAGTTCTTGACGCCGTATCCGGGCGACGGCCGCCGGGTCGTGCCCGGGATCGCCCGGTTTGACACCTTCCGGTCCGTCACCGCAACCCCCGTCGGTGCACGTCACGAGGACCGTGCGGATGCCCTCCGCCGCGTACCGCGCGAGGACGCCTCCCGTTCCGGTGGCCTCGTCGTCGGGGTGTGCGTGTACCGCCATGAGTGTCAAGGGCCTGTCGTTCATCAAGCAGTCCTCCTATGTGAAAGGGCATCGCTCCGAGTCCGTGGCGGGCACATGAGCGGGCGCCTCTGAATAGCAGATCACCAGGTGAAGGGCGAACCCGAGGGCACCCGATCACGTCGGGACGGGGGCGAGCTCTGCGCATTCCTCTCGGTCCTCGGTTCGGCCCAGTGCGGCATCCAGGATTTGCGGACTTCGAGTAAGGAACTTGCGAGAACCTGCGTGATTCATTCTTTACTTCGTCGGAATCTAGCGGGCTGAATGGGTGCTCTGTACGGTCAGGGCCCCGGTTTCCCGCATTCCTCGAAGGAGCTTCACATGCTGACGATTCCCAGACCCCGGCGACTGGCGGCGGCCGCCGTCGCCGCGGTCGGCGCGATGTGCGTGTCCGTCTTACCGGCCGCAGCCACACAGCAGGCGCAGGCGCAGGCGGCGGCCAGCACGGCGGTAGGTGCGACGACGCCGTTCTCGGTCTACGAGGCCGAGGCGGGAACGCCGGCCGGAGGTGCGGCCGTCCGGTCGCTGACCTCGGCGCCGACGACGCAGTACTCGAGCGCGGCCTTGGAGGCCTCGGGCCATTCGTACGTCCACCTGGACGGCACGGGCCAGTCGGTGCAGTGGACGAACACCACCGGGCAGCCGATCTCCTTCCTCAACGTCCGTGCCGGCATCCCGGACTCGGCGTCCGGAGGCGGTCTCACCGGGACGCTGAACCTGTACGTCAACGGGGTGTTCCGGCAGGCGCTGAACCTCAACTCGCGGCAGAGCTGGGTGTACGAGGGCAACGGCAACTACAACACGAGCGACAACCAGAACCCGGCCGACGGCGACCCGAGGGTCTTCTGGGACGAGTCGCACACCTTCGTCACCGGGTCCCCGATCCCGGCGGGCGCCACGTTCTCGCTGCGGAAGGACTCCGACAACAGCGCGTCCTTCTACGACCTGGACTCCGTCGACGTGGAGCAGCCGCCGGCGCCGCTGACGCAGCCGGCGAACTCGATCTCGATCACGAGCTGCGGTGCGGTGGCGGACAACACGCCGACCAACGGCGCGGCCGACGGCCAGTCGGTGGACAGCCGGGCCGCCATCCAGAACTGCATCGACCAGGCCCAGCAGCAGGGCAAAACCCTGTGGATCCCCCAGGGCACCTTCTACGTGAAGGGCACCGAGGGACTGAACGCACAGGGGATCACCATCGCGGGCGCGGGCCTTTGGTACAGCACGGTCTACCGTGACGTCCCGGTCCCCAACAGCACGCCGCTGGCGGCACTGTTCGACCTGACCTCCTGCACCGTACGGAACTTCCACATCGACGCCAACGCCGTCAGCCGCAGCACCATCGGCGGGGACGGCGGCGCGATGGACACCACCGGCACCGACTGGCTCGCCGACGGCATCTGGACCCAGCACACCATGTCGGGCTTCTGGGCCTCCGGCACCGGCGGGACGGTACGGAACAGCCGGCTGACCTCGATCTGGGCGGACGGGATCAACGTCAACAACGTGTCGCTGGGCGCGGACACGGGGAACGACCTGACGGTCACGAACAACTTCGTCCGCGGCACCGGGGACGACGCGATCGCCATCAACTCGGTGAACTACAACACCAACAGCGACGGTTCCAGGACCTACTACAACCCGATGAGCAATGTCACCGTCAGTGACAACACCTCGATCGCACCGTGGGGCGGCAAGGGTGTCGGGATCTACGGGGGCAGCGGCCACCAGGTCAAGAACAACTACATCAGCGACACGGCCCGCTACATCGGTCTGGGCGCCGGGCGCTTCGGTGTCAACGGCAGTGACCTGCTGTCCGCGACCGTGACGGGCAACACCGTGGTCCGCTCCGGTGGCAACGCCTACAGCCAGGGCCAGCCCGCCCTGCATGTCGGCAACGGCGGCGACGGACAGAACACCGGGATCGTCGACAAGGTCACGGTGACCGGCAACACCGTCACCGACTCCCTCTACGACGGGATCGCCTTCTCCACCTCGACCGACACCCTGCTCCAGGACAACACCGTCAACGCCCCGGGCCGCAACGGCATCGCGATCTCGCCGTCGTTCTACCCGGCGCCCACCGGCTCCGCGACGATCACCGGCAACACGGTCACCGGGCTCACCGCCGGCGCCTCGGCCTTCGTCAACAACTCCACCGGGTTCGTCGCGGCGTTGAGTGGCAACCACTGGCCGCCGCCTGCTCCCGAGGGCCCCTACGGCGGCACCCCGGCCGCCGTGCCCGGCACGGTGCAGGCGGAGGACTACGACACCGGCGGCCAGGGGGTGGCCTACAACGTCACCTCCGTCAACGGCAACGCCAACTCCTACCGCGCCGACGGCGTCGACCTGGACAACACCTCGGACACCGGCGGCGGTTACAACCTGGGCTGGACCGGCGGCGGGCAGTGGTTCCGCTACACCGTGGACGTCGCCACGGCCGGCACCTACACCCTCGGCCTGCGCGTCGCGGCCCCGTCCGCGGTGGCCGGCGCGCTGCACCTGTCGGACGCCGCCGGCACCGATCTCACCGGAGCCGTCGACCTGCCCGCCACCGGCGACTGGCAGACCTGGGCCACCGTGACCACCCATGTGACCCTGCCCGCCGGGCGGCAGGTCCTGACGCTCGGCCAGGACACCGGCGGCTGGAACATCAACCACCTCGGCTTCACCGCGGACAACGGCACCACCGGAACCAATCTCGCCGCCGGCAAACCCACCGGCGAGTCCAGCCACACCGACGTGTACCCGTCGTCGAACGTGACGGACGGCAACCAGGGCTCCTACTGGGAGAGCGCCAACAACACCTTTCCGCAGTGGGTCCAGGTCGACCTCGGCTCGGCCCGGAGCGCCTCCCGCGTGGTCCTGCAGCTGCCCGCCGCCTGGGGCGCCCGCACCCAGACCCTGACCCTCGCCGGCAGCACCGACGGCACCACCTTCACCACCCTGAAGTCCCCGGCCGCCTACACCTTCGACCCGAGCACCAAGAACACCGTCACGCTCACCTTCCCCGCCACCACCCAGCGCTACTACCGCGTCACCATCACCGCCAACAACGGCTGGCCCGCGGGCCAGGTGTCCGAATTCCAGATCTGGACCACCTGACCCCACCCTCTCCACGGTGCCGCCGGACTCCCCGTCCGGCGGCACCGCCATGTGTGCGGCCGGGTGCCGGCTGCAGCCCCAACGCGGCACATTAGATCTTGCAGGCTGAATTTTTATTGTTGCAATGTTCTGTCTAGTTCTTGCGCGGCCCTGTCGAGGACATTACGGTCCCCCTCGCGTCATCAGCACCCCCTGCCTTCCCCCTGCCTCCCGTCTCCCCTTGCGCCACGTCCCTCCCTCTCTGGCGGTGTCAGCAGGGCATTTCCGGCATGTCCTGATGAAAGGAGTGGTAAGTGTTCCATTCCATCCGAGATCTGAGACGAGCCCTCGTCTGGGCGGTCAGCACCGCGATGGTGGCTGCCGTCGGCATCGTCGCTCTGGCCGTCCAACCCGCCCTGGCGGCGGCCGCCGCCACCGGCGGCAGCGGCGCGAGCCTGCCGTACGTCGAGGTGCAGGCGGAGAACTCCGCCACCAACGGCACACCCATCGGCCCGAGCTACACCCAGGGCCAGTTGGCCGACGAGGCGTCGTACCGAAAGGCGACGACGCTCCAGGGCACCGGCCAGTACGTCACGTTCACCACGCCGGTGGCGACCAACTCGATCAACTTCCGGTACAGCATCCCCGACACCTCGGGCGGCTCGGTCTACACCGCCGCGCTGTCCCTGTACATCAACGGCGTCAAGCAGCCCGACTTCACCCTGACCAACGCCTACAGCTGGTACTACGGCAGCTACCCCTTCACCAACACGCCGGGCAGCAACCCGCACCACTTCTTCGACGAGGCCCACCGCCTGTTCTCCACCACCTATCCGGCGGGCACGACCTTCAAGCTGCAGGTCGACTCGGGGGACACCGCCTCCTCCTACACCATCGACTTCGCCGACTTCGAACAGGTCGGCGCCGCCCTGGCCGCCCCCTCCGGGTCGGTGTCGGTGACCAGCAAGGGCGCCGACTCGACCGGTGCGGCGGACGCGACCAGCGCGTTCAACGCCGCGATCAGCGCGGCAGGACCCGGCGGCACCGTGTGGATCCCGCCGGGCACCTACAACATCCCCGGCCACATCAGCGTCAACAACGTCACGATCGCCGGCGCCGGCATGTGGTACTCGACCGTCACCGGCACGGCCCCCGGCTTCTACGGCAACTCCGCACCCTCGGCCAGCACCGGCGTGCACCTCCAGAACTTCGCCATCTTCGGCGATGTGCAGGAGCGCAACGACAGCGCCCAGGTCAACGGCATCGGTGGCGCGATGAGCAACTCGACCGTCTCCAGCGTGTGGATCGACCACATGAAGGTCGGCGCCTGGATGGACGGTCCGATGGACGGGCTGACGTTCACCGGCATGCGCATCCGTGACACCACCGCCGACGGCATCAACTTCCACGGCGCCGTCACCAACTCCAAGGTCACCAACAGCGACATCCGCAACACCGGCGACGACGGCATCGCCACCTGGGCGGACTCCGGTATCGGAGCCGACGCCAACGACACGATCTCCAACAACACCGTGTCACTGCAGATCCTCGCCAACGGCATCGCGATCTACGGCGGCCACGACAACACCGTCAGCGGCAACCGGGTGGTGGACAGCGGCATCACCCAGGGTGGCGGCATCCACGTGGGGCAACGTTTCTCCTCGACGCCGGTCGGCACCACCACGATCTCCGACAACACCATGATCCGGGACGGCAGCCTCGACCCGAACTGGCAGTTCGGTGTCGGCGCGTTGTGGTTCGACGGCAGCCAGGGCGCGATCACCGGCCCGATCAACGTGACCAACGCGCTGATCCAGCAGAGCCCGTACGAGGCGGTCCAGTGGGTCGAGGGCACCATCAGCGGGGTCAACCTCAACAACGTGACCATCGCCGGCACCGGAACCTTCGCCCTGCAGGAACAGACCGGCGGCGCCGCGAAGTTCACCAACGTCACGGCCACCGGCGTCGGCTACTCCTCCCCGGTGTACAGCTGCTCGGTCGGAAGCTTCACGGTGACCGACGGCGGCGGCAACTCCGGTATCAGCGGCACGCCTTACTGCGGAGGGTGGCCGGCTCCGGTCTACCCGCCCTACCCGTCCGAAGGCGTGACGGCCACCCCCGGCGCGCTCAACTTCGGTTCGGTTCCCACCGGTTCGACCAGCGATGCACAGACCGTCACGGTCTCCAACCCGACCAGCACCGCCGCGTCCGTCTCGTCGATCTCCACCAGCGGTGACTACTCCCAGACCAACACCTGCGGCTCGTCGATCGCGGCGAACGGATCATGCACCGTCAGCGTGAAGTTCGCGCCGACGGCGACCGGCAGCCGCAGCGGCACTCTGACCGTCAACGCGGGCGGGGTCACCAACACGGTCACCCTCTCCGGTACCGGCACCGCGCCCGGCCCGGTCCTGAACACCGACCCGGCGAGCCTGGCCTTCGCCGCCACGGTGGTCGGCTCCTCGGCCGACACACAGACGGTGAAGGTGACGAACTCGGGCACCACATCGGCGACCGTCTCGGGCGTCGCGGCGACCGGCGACTTCAGCCAGACCAACAACTGCTCCACTCTCGCGGTCGGCGCGTCCTGCACGGTGACCGTCGGATTCAAGCCCACCGCCGGCGGATCGCGCACCGGCAACCTGACCGTCA
This sequence comes from Streptomyces sp. GbtcB6, assembly GCF_019091475.1. Classification (NCBI taxonomy): domain Bacteria; kingdom Bacillati; phylum Actinomycetota; class Actinomycetes; order Kitasatosporales; family Streptomycetaceae; genus Streptomyces; species Streptomyces sp. GbtcB6. The sequence goes on from NZ_JAGXJL010000036.1 coordinate 53,708, forward strand.
CCAGCAACGCCAACAACAGCCCGACCGTCGTCTCCCTGACCGGCAGCGGCATCGACAGCGCCACCAACATCGCCGCCGGGCGGCCGGCGTCGGCGAGTTCGAGCAACAGCCCGTACGTCGCCTCGAACCTCACCGACCCGGACGCCTCGACGTACTGGGAGGGCACGAACGGCTCGTTCCCGCAATGGGCCCAGGTCGACCTCGGCCAGAACTACAGCGTCGGCAAGGTCGTGCTCAAGCTCCCGCCGGCGACGGCGTGGTCGGCTCGCACGCAGACGCTGTCGGTGCAGGGGTCCACGGACGGCTCCAGCTTCTCGACGATCAAGGCATCGGCCGGGTACACCTTCGACCCGAACTCCAACAACAACACGGTGACCATCACGTTCAGCGCCGCCACGGCGAGATACGTGCGGGTGAACATCACCGCCAACACGGGGTGGAACGCCGCCCAGTTGTCGGACTTCGAGGTGTTCCCCAGCGACGGCGGCTCCTCGAACGCGACCCTGTCGGCCAGCCCGACCTCGTTGACGTATGCCACTCAGGCGCTCAACACCGCGAGCAGCGCGCAGACGGTCACGGTGACCAACACCGGAACCGCGGCCGCGACCGTCTCCGGCATCACCGTCACGGGCGACTTCTCGCAGACCAACACCTGCGGGGCGTCGATCGCAGCAGGGGCCTCCTGCACGGTGGCCGTCACGTTCACGCCCACCGCGTCCGGTACCCGCACCGGCGACCTCGGCATCGCCAGCAACGCGTCGAACGGCACGACCACGGTCGCGCTGACCGGCACCGGGGCCGGCACGGTGAGCAGGAACCTGGCAGCAGGCGCGGCCACCACGGAGTCCAGTCACACCGACGTCTACCCGTCGTCGAACGTGACGGACGGCAACCAGGGCACCTACTGGGAGAGCGCCAACAACGCCTTCCCGCAGTGGGTCCAGGTCGACCTCGGATCCGCGCAGAGCGCGAGCCGCGTCGTCCTCCAGCTCCCCGCCACCTGGGGCGCCCGTAACCAGACGCTGTCCCTCTCGGGCAGCACCGACGGCTCAAGCTTCTCGACGATCAAGTCGTCGGCCACGTACACCTTCGACCCCACCACCAACAACACGGTCACCATCACGTTCACCGCGACCACCCAGCGGTACTTCCGGGTGAACATCACGGCGAACAACGGCTGGCCGGCCGGCCAGGTCTCCGAGTTCCAGGTCTGGAACACCTGACCCGATCGGTCGGTGCCGCCGGGCGCGAGTGCGCCCGGCGGCACCGACCACCGAAGGCCACTCGACCAGAGGAGTCCAGATGGGTGTCACACGCAGAGTCTTCTTACGGGCCGCGATCGCGGCCACCGCGGTGGGAACCGTGGGCGCCACCGAAACCGTACTCGCCCAGCCCGCGTCGGCGGCCAGTTCGCCGGGCGACGTCGTCGGCAAGATCAGCGTCGGCTACCAGGGCTGGTTCGCCTGCATCGGCGACGGCGCGCCCATCAACGGCTGGTGGCACTGGAGCCAGAACTGGGGCCAGTCGCCGTCCCCGACCAACACCAACATCAAGTGCTGGCCCGATGTACGTGACTTCGCCAAGACGTACCAGACGTCGTACGCCGCCCTCGGCAACGGCCAGCCCGCCACGCTGTTCTCCTCGTACGACCAGCAGACGGTGAACACCCACTTCCTGTGGATGCAGCAGAACGGCATCGACACCGCCGGCCTGCAACGCTTCAACCCCACCGGCGGCGAGGGCCCCACCCGCGACGCCATGGCGACCAAGGTGCGCAGCGCCGCCGAGTCGTACGGGCGGAAGTTCTACATCATGTACGACGTCTCCAACTGGACGAACATGCAGTCCGAGATCAAGACGGACTGGACGAACAAGATGTCCGCGCACACCGCGTCCTCCGCCTACGCGAAGCAGAACGGCAAGCCGGTCGTCTGCATCTGGGGCTTCGGCTTCAACGACCCCAACCACCCCTTCACCGCCGACGCCTGCCTCGACGTCGTCAACTGGTTCAAGGGCCAGGGGTGTTACGTCATCGGTGGCGTCCCGCGCGAATGGCGGACGGGGACCGGGGGCTCGCAACCCGGTTTCCTGGGCGTCTACCACGCCTTCAACATGATCTCGCCGTGGATGGTCGGCGCCATCGGGAACGTGACCGAGGCCGACAACGCCTACAACACCTACACCGTCCCCGACCAGGCCGACTGCAACGCCAACGGCATCGACTACCAGCCCTGCGTCCTGCCCGGCGACGTCTCCGGCCGGCAGCGCGCGCACGGCGACTTCATGTGGCGGCAGTTCTACAACATGGTGCGGGCCGGGGTGCAGGGCATCTACATCTCGATGTTCGACGAGTACAACGAGGGCAACCAGATCGCCAAGACCGCCGAGACCCAGGCATGGGTGCCCACCAACTCCGGATTCCTCGCCCTCGACGAGGACGGCACCGCCTGCTCCTCCGACTACTACCTGCGCCTGACCGGCGACGGCGGCCGCATGCTCAAGGGGCAGATCGCGCTGACCGCCACCCGCCCCACCCAGCCGGTCGTCCCCACCGGCGGCGACACCACACCGCCCGCCGCGCCGGGTGCCCTGACCGTCACCGGGCACACCAGCAACTCCGTCTCGCTGGCCTGGAACACGTCGACCGACAACGTCGGCGTGACCGGCTACCGCGTCCTGCAGGTGTCCGGCTCGACCAGCACCCAGGTGGGCACCACCGGCGCCGCCTCGTTCACCGTCACCGGACTCGGTGCGGCCACCGCGTACACCTTCGACGTCATCGCCTACGACGCGGCGGGAAACGTGTCGCAGCCCTCCAACCAGGTCACCGTCACCACCGATCCCCCTTCCAGCACCACCAACCTCGCCCTGCACCGCCCCACCTCGGAGAGCAGCCACACCCAGGTCTACGCCTCGTCCAACGCGACCGACGGCGACACCAACACCTACTGGGAGTCCGCCAACAACGCCTTCCCGCAGTGGGTCCAGGTCGATCTGGGCGCTTCCACGGGCGTCAGACGGATCGTCCTCAACCTCCCCCCGGCAACCGCCTGGACCACCCGCACCCAGACGATCTCCGTCCAGGGCAGCACGGACGGCGGCACCTTCGCCCAGCTGCTCGCCTCGGCGGGCTACACCTTCGACCCGGCGACCGGCAACACCGCGACCCTCACGCTCCCGTCCACCGCCACCACCCGCTACCTACGGCTCACCTTCACGGCGAACAACGGCTGGCCGGCCGGGCAGGTCTCGGAGTTCCAGGTCTTCGGCGCCTGATGCCCGACCGTCCCCGCCGTCCTGGCCGGCGCGTCGTGCCCACGCCGTCTGCTCGACGCGCTCGGCCAGGACGGGCGCGGACGCGCCTAGACCGTCGTCAGGTCGAACTGCTCCCAGGTCCCGATCGCGGTGCGGTTGGCGATGAGCGGGTCGGCGCCGCCGTTCTCGGCGGTCACGTACTTGCCGTCGGCGGCGGCCAGCAGACTGACGGTGCCGTTGGAGTTCTTCACCAGCTGGAAGGTCTCGTAGCTGCCGATGGCCGTGCGGTTGGCGATCAGCGCGGAGGCGCCCGCGTTGTCCGCGCAGACGATCCGGCCGTTGGCGCGTGAGCGCAGTGCGATGTTGCCGTTGCCCAGGTCGATCTGGTCGAACTTCTCCCAGGTGCCGGCCGAGTCCCGGTTGGCGATCAGGGCGGAGGCGCCCGCGTTCTCGGCCGTCACGTACTTGCCGTTGGCCCGCGCCTTCAGGGTGACGGTGGCGGTGGCGGGGGTGCCGGCCGAGGTGCCGTTGACGTAGGGGGTGGTGGGGCGGGTGGCGGTCAGGGCGAGGTCGCCCTTGAGCATGCGGCCGCCGTCGCCGGTGAGGCGCAGGTAGTAGTCGGAGGAGCAGGCGGTGCCGTCCTCGTCGAGGGCGAGCAGGCCTGCGTCCGTGGGGACCCATGCCTGGGTCTCGGCGGTCTTGGCGATCTGGTTGCCCTCGTTGTACTCGTCGTACATGGAGATGTAGACGGCCTGCACCCCGGCCCGCACCATGTTGTAGAACTGCCGCCACATGAAGTCGCCGTGCGCGCGCTGGCGTTCGGAGACGTCGCCGGGCAGGACGCAGGGCTGGTAGTCGATGCCGTGGGAGGCGCAGTCCGCGACGTCGGGGACGGTCGCGTTGGTGTAGAAGTTGTCCGCGTCGGAGGAGGTGCCGATCCGGCCGACCAGCCACGGCGAGATCATGTTGAGTGCGTGGTAGACGTCCGAGAAGCCCGAGCGGGAGTCGCCGGTACCGGTGCGCCACCAGGTCGGTACTCCGCCGATGACGTAACAGCCCTGGTTCTTGAACCAGTTGATGACGTCGAGGCAGGCGTCCGCGCTGAACGCGTGCTTGTCGTCGTTGAATCCGAAGCCCCAGATGCACACGACCGGCTTGCCGTTCTGCGTCGCGTACGCCGAACTGGCCGTGTGCGCGGACATCTTGTTCGTCCAGTCGGTCTTGATCTCCGACTGCATGTTCGTCCAGCCGCTGACGTCGTACATGATGTAGAACTTCCGGCCGTAGGCCTCGGCCGCGGAGCGTACCTTCTGCGCCATGTCGTCCCGCGTCGGGCCCTCGCCGCCGGTGGGGTTGAAACGCTGGAGGGCGGCGGTGTCGATGCCGTACTGCTGCATCCACAGGAAGTGGGTGTTCACGGTCTGCTGGTCGTAGGAGGAGAACAGGCCCGGAGCGCGGCCGTTGCCGAAGTTCGCGAAGGCGGTCGGGTACGTCTTGGTGTAGTCGCGGATGTCCGGCCAGGCCTTGATGCCGTTGTTGGACGGGGAGGGGGTCGAGGCGCTGTTGGGGGCCCAGTGCCACCAGGCGTTGATCGGCGCGCCGTCGCCCTTGCAGGCGAACCAGCCCTGGTAGCCGACGGTGACCTTGCCCACGACGTCACCGACGGCGCCGGCGTTCGCATCGGCCGCCGAGGCGAAGCGGCGGACGCCGAACGTGCCGAGTGCCGCGATCGCGGTGCCGCCCGCCGTGGCGCCGAGCAGCTTGCGGCGCGTCCAGGTCGGAGCGCGGTGGGAGAGGGGAACGGAGGGCTCCGGGGTGGGAGAGAAGGTGTCCATATGCAGGGAGGGTCCGCCGCCGGCGCCGCCGTAACAGAAACCGCGCGAGATTCTTTAATCGAAGATCAGCATGGTGCTGCCCCAGCACCGGGCGGCGCGGATCGGCTGGGGAATGGCTTGGCCCGTGCCCGGTGGAGAGATCACCATGTGGGGATGTCTGAGAACCGATCGTCCGTGGCACCGACTGTGGTGCGGCTACCCGGCTACACGAAGGCTGACCAGGAGGAGATCCTTGGCACCGGCGATGATCCCTTCGGTGTCGCCTCGACCGGTCTGACCTGGCTGCCGAAAGAAGACCACTTCGGCATCAGACACGACGACCGGCTTGTGGCACACGCCGGCCTGCTGCGACTGCCTGTCGCGATCGACGGTGCCGAGACAGAGGTGGTGGGCGTCGGCGGGGTGGCCGTCGCACCCCGCATGCAAGGGCGGGGGCTGGCGCGGCTCGTCGTCACAGCCGCACTGGAGCACGCCCGCACGATGGGTCCTCGGCACGCACTCCTGTTCTGCCGACCTCCCCTGGTGCCGCTCTACCAGCGCCTTGGATGGCATCCGCTCGACAGGGACGTACTCGTCGAACAACCCGAGGACCGCCTGGTCACCATGCCACTGCGGACCATGGTGACCCCCCTGCGCGACGACGCCCGCTGGCCCTCAGGGGCAGTGCGGCTGTTCTCGCTCCCTATGTGACGGGCCGTGACGGGCCGTGATGGGCTGTTGCGGCGACTGCCCCGGTCGGGGCGGCGGCGAGTCCTATGCTCGGACGCGTGATCGAGACCGGGCGACTGCTCCTGCGGCCTCTGCACGTGTCCGACGTGGACGTCTTTGTCGAACTCCATGCGGACCCGCAGGTCAACCGTTTTGTCGGGTCCTACTCGCGTCAACGGGCACTGGAGCGACTCACCGCGATCGAACGGCAGTGGACTGAGCGAGGCCATGGCCTGTGCGCGATCGAGCTGAAGTCGAGCGGGGAGTTCATCGGCCGAAGCGGTCTGCAGTACTGGGAGCAGTTCGACGAGGTGGAACTGGGGTGGACCCTTCGAGCGGATCACTGGGGTCACGGGTATGCGACCGAGGCCGCTCAAGCATGCCTGGAGTGGGGGTTCGCCACGCTTGACGACGCCTACTTCACGGCTCTCATACGGCCGGGCAACGAGGCGTCGGCCAGGGTGGCCGAGCGCTTGGGGTTCGCGCCGCGGCGAGCGGACCTTCTGCAGGGCAACCCGGTCACGGTGTACGCCGTGGACCGTCCGGCCGCCCCTTGAGGACACTGCCGGAGGTCACCGTAGCCGGCTCCTGACAGCTGATACGGGAGGGTAGCGCTCCTTCCCGTCAGAGGACTCACCCGTCCGTCCGGCGAGCGGTACAGGTCGGTCGGCGCGGGAGGAGCCGCTGGGACACGTCCGACCTGCCGTTCGCGATCCTCAGTCGAGACAGAACTCGTTGCCCTCGATGTCCTGCATCACGATGCACGAGTCGTCGCCGCCGTCGTACAGCAGTCGCACGCGCACCGCGCCGAGCGGGAGCAGCCGTGCGCACTCGGCCTCAAGCGCGGCCAGACGCTCTTCCCCCAGGAGTCCGGTGCCGACCCGCACGCAGAGATGCACCCGGTTCTTGACTACCTTCCCTTCGGGAACGCGCTGAAAGTACAGACGAGGGCCCACACCCGAGGGATCGGTGCAGGCGAACCATGAACCCTGTTCCTCGGCAGGCAGGGAGCGCTCGTAATCGTCCCAAGTGGCGAACCCCTTCGGCGGCGGCGGTACGACGTACCCCAACACCTCGCACCAGAAGCGAGCGACGCGCTCGGGTTCCGCGCAGTCGAAGGTGACCTGGAACTGCTTGATCGAAGACATCGGCGCACCATAGCAGGGGGTCTCCGGCGCTCATCTCCCGGTGCGGATCCGCATGTTGCCGGGAGCACCGCCCCGCCGGAATGCCGTTCTCTTGCCTGTCTGCTGCCTCGTTGCCGGGCGGGACGCTGTGCGCATACTTCGGGAGGCCGGAGCTGGGGGGATCGCATTGGGCAGGCTGCTTGTCGTACCCGTACATCTGGACGCGCTCTGCCTGGCGGGGGAGCGCCAGGTCACGGAGCCATTCACGGACTTCACGCGGTTGCCGTACCAGGACCCCGCCGACGGGCACGACCACCAGGCGGACCTGCCGTACGTCAGCGAGACGCTGCTGTCGGTGCCGTTCCAGGACCAGGGGTTCCGGCTGAAGGCGGGCGTCCATCTGCACTGGTCGCTGCCCGACGCGCTGACCCGGCTGGCCGCGTCGCAGGACACGGCGGGTGCGGCGGGTGCGGCGGGGGCGGCGGGCGCGGTGGACGGGGGGCCGGTGGGGCCCAACCGCTGGCTGGTGACCCGCAGCGCGGGCGGCGCCGTGGCACAGCAGTGGGTGGTCGAGAGCGACTTCCTGGCCGAGGACAACGCGGGCGGGGTGCCGTACCCCTGTATCGCGGACCAGATGGACGGGCCCGAGCGGTTGCCGTACCGGCTGCTGGGGCGCCGGGTGCCGCTGACCGCCTGGCGGCCGGCGGGGCGGACCGGCTCGGCCGACCCGGCGGAACGGGCAAGGTATCTGCGGGCGTTGACGGCGGTGGGCTACGGGGAGCCGACGTTCGCCTCGTTCTATCCGCACTGCCACAGCGTGTTCGGGCTGCACGACCCGGAGTTCCAGGGGGTGCCGCCGCAGGACGTGACGTACGACGTGCTGGGCTGGTACGAGGACCCGGGCCAGGACGTGCTGGCGGCCGCGCTGGGGGCGCCACGGGATGCCGGGACCGGCTGGGCCGACGTGCTGCGCACCGCCCTCGGCTGGACGGCCGCGGCGGACAGCGGCGCCGGACCGGACCGGATGGTGTGCTGGGGGCGGATCGCGTTCGCGCCCGGAGCGCAGGAGCTCCAGGACATCGCGGTCGACGACACCGGGGTGTGGGTCGGCAACACCCCGACGGAGGCACTCGCGGCCCATCTGGGCGCCGCGCTCGGCGACACCGGCCTTTCGGCCGACGACCTGGAGAACCTGCTGGAGGCGCTGGCCTTCGCCGAGGAACTGGAGTCGGCGCCGCTGGACGTCGGGCTGAAGCTCCTGGAGGCCCGGCACGCCGACACCTTCCGGGCCGTGCCGTCCGGGAACCTGTGGACCGTGACGGACGACCGGGCCGGCCAGAGCGCGGACGCCGACCTGACCGCCCTGCCGCGGGCCGCCGGCACCGCGCTGAACACGCTGAACACCGCACAGGCGGCCTGCGACCGGGCGGCCGCCGAACTCACCGGACTGCGCCAGGAGTTGTACGCCGACTGGTACCGCTACATGCTGTGCGTCTACCCGCCGGACACCAGCCGGGACAGCTACCCGGACCCCGACCAGGTGCTCTTCCACCTGAGTCGCCAGGCCGCCGTCATCGCCCGCCGTGCCGCCCGAGCCGAGGCCCTGGGGCGGGACCGCGACGCCGCGCGGGCCGCCGCCGAGGCCGTACTGCCCGACGGCTACCGGCTGCTGCCGGGCCCGGCCCCGCAGTACTACCTGCCGAACGAGCCCGTGGTGCTGCTCACCGGCCCGGCCGCGACTCCGTCCGACCGCTTCGGGCAGGACGGGCTGCTGGAGTGCCAGGTCATGGACGGCGCCATCCCCGCCGACGCCGATTCCGAGGCCGTCGGGGCCCTGCGGGACGCGGTGGCCGCCCTCCCCGGCCTGGCCGCGCTCACCCGTGTCTGGGAGACGCAGCCCTGGCATCCGCTCCTGCTGCACTGGGAGGCGGAGTTCTTCCCGGCGGGCCCGAACGGCAACCTCGACCCGGCCGACCGCGACTTCCGCACCGACTTCATCACCGCCGCCTACACACTGCCCGCCGACCAGGCCGAACTGCGTCCCCGGGCGCCGGGCGGGGCGGTGCTGGCCAAGGGCGCGAACGTCTACACCGGCGGCGCCGTGCTCTCGCCCTCGGCCCGGCCGCTGCTCGCCGCCCGGATCCTGCGCTACCTGGCCGGGCCGGTGCTGGCCGCGCTGGACGGCACCGTCACGGAGGACGCGTTCACCGCCGACCCGGAGCCGGCCCTGGACCGGTTCCTGGCGTCCGGAAAGGCCGATCAGCGGGCGGTCACCCTGGTCGCCGTCCACCGTCATCTGGCCGCCAACGAACAGAACAACCTCGCCCAGGCGCTCGGCGGCTTCGACGACGCGCTGCTGATGCGGCGGCTCACCCGCCAGCTGCCGGTCGCCGACCCGCTGGGCTTCCCCGACCACCGGGCGGTGACCGAGACCGAGGTCGCCCCCGCCGTGGCCGGCGAGAGCCGCTACACCCCGCAGCCGCTCAGCGACTTCAACCCCATCAGGGCCGGAGCGCTGCGGCTGCTGCGGCTCCGCATGGTCGACACGTTCGGCACCGTACGGGACGTCCCCGTCGAAACCGTCGGAACAACCAGCCAGTTGAGGGTCGCGGGGCATCCCGGCTGGGTCGACCTGCCGCCCCGGCTGGCCCAGCCGGCCCGGCTGTCGCTGCGCTGGCTGGACGCCGACAGCGACCTCGCCGAGATGAACGACGTCCCCGCCACCTCGCCCGTGTGCGGCTGGCTGCTCGCCAACCACCTCGACGGCAGCGTGGCCGTGCACGCCGCCGACGGGAGCGCGCTCGGGGCGGTCTACGCCCTGCCCGGTGTCCCCGGCCCGACCGACGTCCCCGGGCCGACCGGCGACCCTGGGCCGACCGGCGCCCCCGCCCTGTGGCAGCCCGCCCCCGGCCGGGCCCCGGTGCCGGTGGACGGCATCGGCAACCCGCACCTGCGGGCGGTCGTGGTCCGGCTGCGCGACTCGGGCCCCGACGGGGTGGCCGCCTTCCTGGGCACCCTGGACCAGGCGCTGGCCGCCATCGAACCCGAGGACTACGCCCTGAACCGGAACCGGGCGCTGCTGGTCAGCCGCCCGGTGGCGGTGGTCCGGGCCACCGTGAGCCTGGAACTGGCCGGGCGCCGGGCGGTCCACCAGGACTGGAACGTCTTCCGGCAGGACCTGCGCCGCAGCGGCAGCGAGTCCAACGGCTTCACCCGGGTACGGTTCCCGGTCCGGCTAGGCGACCACGGACGGCTCGGTGACGGGCTGGTCGGCTACTGGCCCGAGGAACCCGACGGGCGGCTCGGCCCGGTGCTGCACGCGGTGACCGACGGGGACGAGACCGAGGACGCGGCGCTGTTCCAGGCGATCGACGCCCCGGTCCAGGCGCTGACCATGCTGGTCGACCCGCGCGGCGCCGTGCACGCCTGCTGCGGCATCCTCCCGGCGAAATCGCTGCGCATCCCCGACGCCCACTACCGGGACGCCCTTGCAGCGCTGGAGATCGCCTTCCTCACCGCCCCCGTGCTCGGGGACGGCACCGCCGCGGCCCCCGACCTCCCGCTGCCGGACGAGCCGGGCTTCGTCTGGTGCTGGCTGGAGCGTGACGCCCCGTCCGGCACCGGCTGGCTGCGCACCGGCAGCGAGCCGCTGATCGACCGGGCCGCGGTCCTGGCCGCCTTCCCCGGCGAGCCGTCCCTGTGGCGGGAGTTGGCCGACGCGGGCTGGCTGGCGCCGCTGGACGACGACACCGCACTGGTCACCCCCGCCGAACAACGCCCCCCGCTGCCCGCCGCGTTGACCGGCCACGCCGACGCGCTCACCGTACTCCTGGAACGGCCCGCGCTGGCCCAGCCGCGCCAGGACGCCTCGTTCGCCGCCCGGCCCACCGCCCGGGAAGGCTGGCTGACCCTGCGGCCCCGCCCGACGACGAACGCCGACCGGCAGTGACGAGCACCCATCCGAACGAGACGAACGCCGACCGACAGTAGGGACGCAGACCACCCATGCCCGCGACGCCGCCGCCCCCGGACACCGCCCCCCGCATCACCCTCAGCCTCGGCCTGGACGACACCAACCTGGTCCTCGAAGCGCTGGGCCAGCTGCCCTTCGCCCGCGTCTACCAGCTGATCGCCGCCATCCAGGAGCAGGCCCACAAGCAGCTCGCCAACCAACCGGCCGACGGGGGGACCCCGGCATGACGACCGCCGATCTCATCCTGCACTGGCACCTGGACGAGGTCCTCGCCGACGACGGCGTCGTCGACGCCTCCGACAACCACCTCAACGGCGCCCCCGAGGGCGCCCCCAAGAGCCTTCCCGACGAGCGCTTCGGCAGCTGCCTGGCACTGGACGGCGCGGCCGACGCCCTGACCCTGGGCCGGACCCCCAGGCTGGCCCTGACCGCCGGGTACACCGCCGAGGCCTGGATCAACCCCGGCCACTTCCCCGCCGACCGGGCCGGGATCGCCGCGACCACCGCCCAGGTCTTCACCCTCACCCTCGCCGCCGACGGCTCCGTCGACCACACCAGCGCCGCCGGGGCCGCCACCGCTGCCGCCCCGCCCGGCTCCGTACCGCCCGGCGCCTGGACGCACATCGCCGCCACCTCCGACGGGCAGGTGGTGCGCACGTACATCAACGGCACCCTCGTCACCGAACGCCCGCTGCCCGCCGGCGCCGCGCCCGGCCCGGCCGCCGACGCCCTGGTCGTCGGGCGCTTCGCGCAGGGCCAGGGCCCCGCCGGCCACTACGACGGGCGCCTCGTCCACATCAGGGTCTACGACGGCCCGCTCACCGAGGCCGAGATCCGCCTCGACATGGCCGAGGACGAGGCGGAGCTGGCCGCGTTCGTCCGCAGCCACCCGGTCGACTTCGAACTCGCCAACCAGGACCAGCACCCGGTCCTGTTCATCGACGACGGACTCTCCGGCCAGCCGATGACGCTGACCGTGACCAACACCTCCCGGCAGGAGATCACCCTCCGCCCGCTCACCGGCCCCGTCTCGGCCGGCAACCACCACCTGGCGCTGCGGTTCCGCCCGCAGACCCTCGCCACCACCCCCGAGCCGGTACTGACCGCCCCCGGCTGGCAGTTGCTGCGTGCCCCCGACACCGGCACCGGCGGCGACACCCTCTACTTCCTGTGCACCACCCCCGCCCCGCTCCGCCCCGGCGCCCACCTCACCCTGCCCCTGACGGGCATGAACGCCGACGGCCGCGGCGGCACCCGGGGCACCCGCGTCGAACTCGGCTACCAGCAGCTGTCCTTCACCGGCGAGACCGACGAACTGACCGGCTCCCGGCTCCAGTTCCTGGACATCGTCAACCACCTCGGCCGTACCGACATCCCGCTGCGCGCCGCCTTCTCCGGCGGCAACCGGGTGCTCAGCGACGGATCCACGCCCAACACCCTGAGGCTGCGCATCGCCAACGCCTCCCACGACCAGCCCATCACCCTCACCGGCACCGCCGACAGCGGCGACGGGGCCGACGGCGCCACCGCCGTCGTCGTCGCCGTGGACGTCGAGCACGCCGGCGAGTCCACGGACTGGGCCCTCCTCACGGCCGGGTCCGCACCCGCCGCCACCCTCGCCGTCACCGGCACCTCCGACGCGCGCACGCTCCCCGTCACCGCCTTCCCGCAGCCCGTACGGGAGATCGGCGCCCAGAGCCTCCAGTGGAAGCTGACCGTGCCCCGCACGGTGACCGTGCCGCCCACGGGCTGGCTCGAACTGACCCTGGGCGGCATCGTCGCGCCCGCCTCCCTGGGCCAGGCCCAGGTGTACGTCAACTACGTCAACGTGCCCGGCTACGCCGACGCCGCCACCGCCGCCACCGTGGAGAAGTCGCCCCTGCTCTTCGCCGGTCAGCGCGCCGGACTCGGCACCACGACCCCGCACGCCAAACTGCAGATCATCGACGCCCCCGGCGCCCCCGACGCCGGCAGCCTCATCCTCGGCCCCACCGACGGCACCAACTCCAACCTGCGGATGGGCTACAACACCACCTACAGCTGGATCCAGTCGCACGGCATCAAGCCGCTGGCCCTCAACCCCATCGGCAACAACGTCGGCATCGGCACCACCTCGCCGCCCAACCCGCTCACCGTCTCGGCCGCCTCCGCCCACGTCCAGCTGCGCCGCGACATCGTCGACGCGCCGGCCGGCAACCTGCTCTTCCTGGAGCTCTTCCAGGCCCAGTCGACCACCCAGACCAACCCCAGCATCCGCTTCCACCAGTGGAACAACTTCTGGCACCGCATCGAGGCCCGCCCCGAGGGCTTCCACCTCAAGACCGGCGACCTGACCAGCGACGCCCTGGTGGACCTCTACACGTCCACCGTGTACGCCCAGCAACTCAACCTGGGCGGGCTGCTGTTGCGGCTGCACGACGCGGAGGTCCTCAACCAGTTGTCGTCCGGCGAACTCCAGGTCGAGCTGTACGACATCCCGCACAGCCGGAGCGGGGGCACCTGGACGCTGAGGCTGGTGACGTCGTGATGCCCGGGACCAGGAGCCGCAAGCGGGGAGCACCGCCTCCCCTGACCGTCGACACCGACCGCACCGAGGCGAAGAAGCTGAAGGCCGAGGTGGACACCGCGGAGTTGGAGGACGCCGGCGAGGTCGCCGAAACGCTGGTCGCCGAGGGTGAGCCGATCACGACGGACGAGGTCGACGAAGGGGACCTGAGGGTCGACTGCCTGGACGCGCTCCAGGGCGACTGCACCCTGATCACCACACCCGGGGGCCACCGCATCATGATCGACTGCGGGATCTACGCCACCGTCGTCAACGACACCACCGGGTTCAAGGAACTCCGGCGTACGGCGCTGGCGGATGCCGTGAGCGGCTTCCTGGGAGCCGGCAAGTACCTCGACATCCTCATCCTCACGCACCCGGACAAGGACCATCACAACGAGGTCGTGCGCTGCCTGCGGCCCGACATGAAGGTCGGCAGCGTCTACTTCAGCGGGAAGGACGGCGACTACCAGCGGGCCGCCCGCCGGCGCCTGCTCGACATCATCAGGCCGCTGCCCGAGGACCCCACCCGGACGGGCCTGCCCAAGCAGGTCTTCTGCCGCTGGACACCGGGGGGCCGTACGACCACGGAGGTCGCGCTCAGGACCGCCGACGGGGAGACCGCCTACGGGGCGGCGGACGGGACCATCGACGTCCGGGACACCGGCAACTGCCTGATCAAGATCCTGGTCGAGCCGAACTGCACGGTGTCCGTCCTGGCCGCCGGGCTGGCGCGGGACTCCTACCCCAAGGTCCAGGACACCAATGACATGAAGATCGACGACGGGGACGCGGACGGCAGCAACTGCGGAAGCATCGTGACGCTCGTGGAGGCGTACGGCAAGAAGCTGCTGTTCTGCGGCGACGCGACGGTCAGCACCGAACAGTTCCTGGTCGACAAGCACGCGGCCCGCATATCCGGTCTGGACCTGCTGCGGGTCGCGCACCACGGCAGCGGGGAGACCTCGTCCACCCGGAGCCTCATCGAGACGGCGAAGGCCAAGACGGCCGTCATCAGTTCGGGGCGGCAGTACAGCATCTACCACCACCCCCGGTGGGCGGCCGTGCGCCGGTATCTCAACGAGTTCAAGTCGAGGCTGCCCGCCACGCCACCGGACGCGCACGGCACCCTGCCGCTCCAGTTCTGGCACGGGTTCGCGACCGAGGAAGCCGCCGTGACCGCGCCTCCGTCGACGTCGGGCGCCCAGCGCCCGCTGGGCATCAACGGTCTCACCCCCACCCCCAGCGGGACCGGCAGCCTGTACGACGCGATCCTCGGCTACCCCCTCCACCAGACCCCGTACACCCACATCGTGGCCAAACCGATCGGCGGCGGGCTGCGGGGCGCGGTCGAGGAGGACGCCCGGTGACCCCCGACGAACTGCAGTCCGCGGTCGCCGCCGTGCTCCACGACGGCCGCCTCGACCTCGACCTGGCCGGGCTGCTGCCGACCGCCGCGTCCGGCTGTTTCGGCCGCCTGCTCGACGGCGGCCGGCTGGTGCTCACCGCGGCCACCGCCACCCCCACCGCGAACGGCGTCACCGTGGCCGGGGCCGGCGCGGCCACGCCGTTCCTGGGCATGGTCACCGTCACCGCCGCACTCACCGTGGATCCCGCACAGGACAGCGGCACGGTGGTGGCCGTGCTGGACGCCGAGGGCGACGAGAACTGGTCCTTCGCCGTCAACTTCCCCGTGCTGCGCGGCACGTTCTTCGACGGCCAGCGGTTCACGGCGCCCCGGCTGCACGTGGACTCCGCCGCCGTCGCCGCCGCGGAACTGGCCGAGGCGGGCAGCGGCGCCGCCGCTTTCACCGGCACCCTGATCGTGGGCACCCGGCTGGCGGTGGTCGACCTGCTGCTGCCCGGTGCCGTGCACGCCCTGGACGGCGGGATACGCATGCTCTCCGGGCTGCCCGGGTCCCGGGTACCGACCTCCACCGTGCCCGACATCGTCCTGGACGGGCCGACGGGCGGCCGGGTCGACCTCGGCCTGTTCACCGTGGAGCGACTGCGGTACGAGATCTACGGCAACCCGCGTTTCGACTACGCCCGTATCGACCTGGTCGTCCCGGCCTTCCTGCGGATCACCGGAGTCATCCCGTTCACCACCGCGTCCGGGCAGAGCCACCAGGTACTGGTGTACACGGACGTCTCCGGTGACGGACGGCTGATCCGACTGACCGCCGACTTCCGCGACGTCGGCGCCCTCCCGTTGTCCGACGTGGCGGCGCTGGCCGGGCCCGGGGGCTTGTCGTTGCCGATCGGGCCCGGCATCGTCCTACCGGTGGTGCTCGCCGAACTGGCCGTGACCCTCACCCCGGGCGGCGACCGACTGGTCGACTCCGTACGGGTCCTGCTGGAGACCCAGGAGGAGTGGACGATCGTCCCGGACCTGCTGACTCTGCAGGCGGTGGACGTGGTCCTCCAGGTGGAGCAGCCCCTGACATCCGCCCGCAGGGTGCGGGGTTCCGTCACCGGGCTGGTCGCCATCGGCGAGTACGGCACGCTCGAACTCAGCGTCGTCTCCGAATCCCGCACGCTCTCCGGCGGACTGCGCGAGGACGACCCGCCGCTCCACATCCGCGAGGTCTACCAGCACTTCACCAAACAGGACGCGGGGCATCTGCCCGACATCACCGTCCAGGCGTTCACCTTCTCCATGACACTGCCGGACGACCAGCGGCAACTGGCCTACGAGGGCCGGATCGTGCTCGACGCGGACTGGCAGATCGCCGACTGGCTGGTCCTGACCCAGGTCTCCTTCCAACTGCAACACCAGGACGCGGCCACCACCTTCTCGGCCCTGGCCTACTTCTACGTGGGCTCGACCTCCGTCCTGGTCTCCGCCGCACACGACCCCGACCCCGCCAAGGGCTGGACCTTCGCCGGGGAGACCGGCCCGGGTGTCGCCGCCCCCATCGGGGACCTCGCCGACGACCTCGCCCGGCACTACGCCGGACTCGCCCTCCCCGCGCCCCTCGCCGGGCTGACCGTGCAGAACGTCGGCGTCCGCTACAGCACCGGCACCGGCGCGCTGTTCGTCACCGCCGAGGTCACCCTCCCGGTCGACCGGTCGACCGAACTGGACCTCACCGTCACCATCGACACCGCCGAACGGCGCTACAGCGGCGACTTCACCGTCAACGTGGACGGCACCGCCTACGCCTTCACGGTCCGGTTCGCCGACAGCCCCGACGCCCAGCGGTTCGTCGCCACCTACCGCCACGGCACCGGCACCGGCCCGGCGCCCACGCTGAAACGGCTGGTCGAGGCGGTGTCGCCGTCCGCCGCCGCATACATACCCGACGGCATCACCGTCGACCTCAAGGACGCCCTGTTCGCCTTCGACAAGGCCGGGCTCACCGGCGTCCACGTGCTCGGCGCCGACCTGGCCGGCACCGTCGACCTGGCGGACCTGCCCCTGGTCGGCGAGCGGTTCGCGGGCGGCGGCGGGACCTTCGGGGTCGACCCGCTGCGGCTGCTTGCCGTGTCGGGGCCGCTGGCCGCCGCCGAAGCGGCCGGGCTGAACACCCTGCTTCCGGCGGAGGTGGCCCCGCTGCCCGCGGCCGCGGACCTGGCCGCCGGGTTCACCGCCGACGCGGTGCTGAAGCTGGGCGGGATCACCCAGCCGCTGAGCCTGCCCGCGCCCGGAACCGACCAGCCCCAGACCCCCGCGGCCGCCCCCGGGCAGCCGAAGGCGACCGACGACAACGTGGTCTGGTACAAGGTGCAGCGCACCTTCGGACCGGTCACCTTCCAGCGCGTCGGCTTCGCCTACCAGCGCCCGCCCGGCGGCTCCGCCAAACTGGCGTTCCTGCTGGACGCCTCGCTGAACGTGGCCGGGCTGGCCCTGACCCTCGACGGCCTCGCGATCGGCATCGACCTCGCCGACCCCGCCCGGGGACCGCAGTTCGAGCTCCGCGGGCTCGGGGTGTCGTACAGCTCGGGCGAGGTGGAGATCAGCGGCGCGTTCCTCGCCGACACCATCACCTACCAGGGCCGCGAACTGCCCTCCTACAGCGGCAAGGCGGTGCTGCGGACCAAGACGTTCTCGCTCGGCGCGCTGGGCTCGTACGTCCAACTGCCCGAAGGCCCCTCGCTGTTCGTGTACGCCTTCCTGGACTACCCGATCGGCGGGCCGCCGGTCTTCTTCGTCGAGGGACTGGCCGCCGGGTTCGGCTACAACCGGCGTTTCATCGCCCCGGACGTGGCCGCCGTCGCGACCTTCCCGCTGGTCGCCGAGGCCGCCGGGACGCAGCCGCCGGGGGCGCTCGCCGACGAACTGCGGGCACTCCAGGACTACTTGCCGCCGTCGGCGGGGGACTTCTTCCTGGCGATCGGCGTGCACTTCAGCTCGTTCCGGATGATCGACTCGGTGCTGCTGCTCTCGGTGGGCTTCGGGCACCGCTTCGAGGTCGACCTGCTGGGGCTGGCCACCCTGGTGCTGCCGTCCCCGGACGCGGTCAAGGCCGGGGCGACACCGCTGGCGCAGGTGCAGTTGGCGCTGCGCGCCACCTTCGTGCCCGACGAGGGGTACTTCGCGCTGCGGGCCCAGCTGACCGAGAACTCCTATCTGCTGTCCCGGGACTGCCGGCTGACCGGCGGTTTCGCGTTCCAAGTGTGGTTCGGCGAGGACCACAACGGCGACTTCGTGCTCAGCGTCGGCGGCTACCACCCGCGCTTCACCGTCCCCGCCCACTACCCGGCCGTCCCCAGGCTGGGGTTCACCTGGCAGGTCACACCGCAGCTGACGATGAAGGGGTCGGCGTACTTCGCGCTGACCCCGTCGGCCCTGATGGCGGGCGGCAGTTTCAGCGCGACCTGGCAGGACGGGTCGCTCAAGGCGTGGTTCAACGCCTCCATGGACTTCCTGATCGGCTGGAGCCCGTACCACTACCAGGCGGACTTCTGGGCGAACATCGGGGCGTCGTACACCTTCAGCTTCTTCGGTACGCACACCGTCTCGGCCCAGGTCGGGGCCCAGGTGAGCCTGTGGGGACCGGAGTTCAGCGGGCGGGCCGCGATCGACATCGGCATCTGCTCCTTCGACCTGGCCTTCGGGGCGGGGGACCGGGCCGGGCCCCGGCCGATCGACTGGGCGGCGTTCCGCAAGGCGTTCCTGCCGGCGGCCGACGACGCCATGGTCACCGTGGTGCTCCAGGGCGGGGCGGCCGGCACCGGCGGCGCACCCGCCAAGGGCGACCTGGGCAGCGTCAACCCGCTGGAACTGGTGCTGGGCACCGACTCGGTCATCCCCAGCCACGACGCCTACCGGGGCCCCGAGCAGGGCGGACGGGCACTGGACACCACGGGCGCGGCGACCGCGTTCGGGATCGCGCCGCTCGGCCGGGACCACAAGAACCCGGTGGCGGCCACCCAGCGCATCGAGATCCGCCGGGCCGACGGCAGCCGCGCCGACGACGGCTTCCGCTACCAACCGGTGACCAAGAACCTGCCGGCCGCCATGTGGGGCGACCGGCTGCTGCCGTCCGTGACCGATCCCGCCTTGGTAGACGACCTGCTGACGGGGTACACGATCCGGCCGCTGCCACCGGCCGAGCCGGCCACGCCGCCGTATCTGCCGCGTGCCGTGCTGCGCGCCACCACGGCGCTGGACACTCAGCAGGACGCCTACCGGTGGCTGGACCGGCAGCCGTTCGTCCCGGACGGGCGGGACGCGGCGGCCCGCCGCCAGGCGATCGCGGACTCTGTCACCGCCCCGGACACGGCGGCGGTGCGGTCGGCGGTGGCCGCGGCGGTGCTGACCGGCGCCGCCGACGACGACCCGCCGGATCTCGGCGGGTTCGACGCGGCCGGGTTCCTGGTCGTACCTCAGGTGGGGGTGGAGCAGTGAGCACGACGCCGCCGGACCGGACGCTGTTCGTCGACTACCAGGTGCCCTCGCTGGCCGCCGGGGACTACTCGGTCAAGGTCACCCAGACCATCGGCGTCGACCCCAAGCCGTACACGGCGACCCGGACCTTCTCCGTCGCTGGGGAGCGGTTCGCGCTGCCG
The DNA here is from genome assembly GCF_019091475.1 of Streptomyces sp. GbtcB6. Taxonomy (NCBI): domain Bacteria; kingdom Bacillati; phylum Actinomycetota; class Actinomycetes; order Kitasatosporales; family Streptomycetaceae; genus Streptomyces; species Streptomyces sp. GbtcB6. Next base: position 73,166 of record NZ_JAGXJL010000036.1, read on the forward strand.
CCGGAGCTGGTCGGGGCCGTGTTCCCGCCGGACGGCAGCACCGGTGACCACAGCCATGTGCTGCCGCACCTGGTGCTCAGCCGCTCCAGCCTGCCGTGGGAGCGGACTCCGGAGGCGGTACACGGTCAGGGCGCGCCGCTGCCGTGGCTGGCGTTGCTGCTGTTCGCCGGGGACGAGCGGCCCGAACCGCGGGTCATGCCCCTGTCGGCGGCGACGGGCACCGCGGACGCGTACTTCCCGGTGCCCGCCGCGCTCCCGGCCGGTGACGACCCCCAGGTCACGGTCATCGACGTGCCCAAGGCCCTGCTGGCCGACCTGCTGCCGACCCGCGCCGAACTGCCCCTGCTGGCACACCTGCGGCGCGGCGACGGGGACGTGCCCGACGGCGCGGTGGTGGTCGGCAAGCGGCTGCCGCCGGCCGGCACGTCCAGCACCGTGCACCTGGTCTCGCTGGAGGGGCGGTTCCCGGCGTTCCCGGCAGGCGGCGACTTCGATCTCGGTCCCGGCGGGCCGGACTCCCCGGTCCGCCTGGTCTCGCTGGCCGACTGGCGGTTCGCCTGCCTCGACGAGGCGGAGACCTTCGGCCGGCTGGTGGCCGGGCTCACCGACGCGGGCAGCCCGCTGCGGCTGCCGGACAGCGGCGAGCCGCACGCCGACACGTATCTGCGGCAGGGCTATGTCCCGGTACGGCACCGGCTGCGCGGCGGCGGCCGGTCGGTGGCCTGGTACCGGGGCCCGTTCGCCATCGGACCGGCCACTTCCCCCGACCCGGACCAGGGCCCGGCCCGGGCCGCCGACGAACTGCTACGCTACCACCCGGGCGTCGGCATGTTCGACGTCAGCCATGCCGCGGCCTGGGAGGCCGGACGGCTGCTGGCGCTGCGCAGCACGGGCTTCGCCGGGGCGCTGTACGAGTGGAAGCGCCGCCGGGACCAGGCCGGGAAACGCACCGTGGCGGCCGCGCACCCGCTGGCGGTGGCGCCGATCGACGACGCGCTCCCGTCCGGCGTCACCGAGTGGCTGACGGGGCTCGCCCGGCTCGACGGCGTCCCCTTCGGCTATCTCGTCCCCGACGAGCGGCTGCTGCCCGTGGAGACGGTGCGCTTCTTCCACCTGGACCAGGAGTGGATGCGCCACCTGGTGGACGGCGCCTACAGCCTCGGCCGGGTGGGCACGGCCGACGCCGAGCTCGACGCCGCGCATCCGCTGCCGCTGGACCACCCCCTGGTCACCGGTGCGCTGATCCGCTCGGACGTGGTCTCCGGCTATCCGGGGCTGCTGGTCGACGGCTACGCCGACCCGGCCGGGGCGCAGTCGCTGACGCCGGTGCGGGTGGAGCGTTTGGCGCCGAGCGTCCTGCTCTGCCTGTACCGGGGCGACCTGGGCCGTCTCGACATCCACCAGCAGCCGGAATCCCTGCACTTCGGGGTCGAACCGCAGCCCGGGGGCACCTTCACCAAGCGGCTGCGCGGCCTGGCCGACACCGCCCCCGACGCCGGTGAGCCGGCCCCCTTGCCGCTCGGCCCGCGCGGCACGGTGCCGGTGCGGCGACTGGCCGACGCGATGGCGACACGGCTGGGCACGGACCCGGCGGCGTTCACGGCGGGGGCGCTGGCCCGGCAGATGACGGAGACGGGGGAGCGGGTCACGTTCCTGCGGGGCTGATCCGCGGCACCCATCGCGACCTCACCCCTGCGCCCCCGTCCCCCTGGCGTCCGCCGTCACCAGGCCCACGTCGACCGCGGAGAGCGGAAGCGCCGGGTGTGTCAGGGCGGCCTCGGCGGCGGCGCGCAGCGGGAGCGGCAGCCGGCCGCACCGTTCGGCGAGGGTGGTGGCGCCATGGCTGTCGGCGGCGACCCGGTCCCCGACGAGGGTGCGCAGCAGGCGCAGCGCGTCGCCGGGTGGCAGCGGGCCGAGCCCGATGCGGTGCGCCCCGTGCCGGGCGACCAGGTCCGCGAGGCGGCCCCGGCCGGTGGCGAGCACGGGGCAGCGCGGGGTGCCGGGGAGCAGCGGCCGGATCTGGTCAGCCGACGCGATGTCGTCCAGCACCACCAGAACACGGCGCCCGGCGAGGAGGGTGCGGTAGCGGGCGGCCCGTTCGTCCGGTGCCTGGGGCAGGTCGTCGCCGGGTACGCCGAGGGAGCGCAGGAAGGCCGCGAGTATGTCGGTGGTGGCCGGGCCCGTGCCGGGTACGGAGCCGCGCAGCTCGGCGTAGAGCTGTCCGTCGGGGAAGGCGTCGCGGACCCGCTGGCCCCAGTGCACGGCCAGCGCGGTCTTGCCGACTCCGGCGGGGCCGGACAGCAGGCAGATCGCGGTGGCGGCGGCCAGATGGTCGTCCAGGAACCGCAGTTCGGTGTCGCGGCCGGTGAACGCGGGCACGTCGGGCGGGAGTTGGGCGGGCACCGCGACGGGGGCCGGGGCCGGCGGGGGTTGGGGAGGCAGGTCGGACAGCGCCGTGACGACCAGGCGCCGGGTGTGTGCCCGTCCGACGCGCCCCGCCTCCAGGTTGCGTATCGTGCGCACCGACACGGCGGCCAGTGCGGCGAGTTCCTCCTGGGTCAGCAGGGCCGCCGCACGTCGCGACCGGACCCACGAGGCGAATTCCCCGTCTCGTAAAGCTACTTTCCCGGTGTCGAACAGCACTCCGGAACCTCCCCGGAATCTCCCCGGAATCTCCCCATGGTCTGGTCCTGATCGTACGGACAAGACCCCCCTGGTTGGAGTGGGGCGCGGGGCGGCGCGGCCATGCCTTTGACAGGCCTTTGCTGTTCGGTTGATCGTCGAAGGCCGGGGGAGGGGCGCGCGAGCGGGACCGGCCCCCGTGAGCCACCGGTGAAAACCCTGTGCGGCGATGTCGGTGGGGCCGCTTATGCTGCACCGGAATGATCACGCGGGACCTGGGGAGGGCGCGGCATGTTCGGCAAGCTGTTCGGCAGAGGCGGGGAGAGACCGGCGGCGGATCCGCATGCCCTGCCCGCATCGCGCCGGCAGAACGGGGTGTACAAGCTGCAGTTCCTCGGGGACACCCGGGTCATGGCGCTGGTGGTGGCCGCCGAGTCGGGGGACTGGGACGCGGTCAAGATGGCGTCGGCCCACTTCGATCTCGGCCGCGACCACCAGGTGCTGGGTGAACTGTCCGACGTGGACGGGCTGGAGGAGTGGATCGGCCGGGCCGTCGAGGAGGACGAGCAGCACCGGGCGACGGCCCTGCTCATATCCGGCTCGCGCCACATCATCTGGGGCTGGGAGGCGCGCACCTCCGCGCGTGCCTCGAACGTCTCGCAGGAACAGTGGCGCATCTTCCACGAGCGGCTCCACATCGCCGAGGAGCACCTGCTCGAAGCCGCCGAGCTGCGGCCGGAGTGGATCACGCCGTGGCGCCGCCTGCTCACCTCGGGCCGTGGCATGTCGCTGGGCACCGCCGTCAACGAGGCGCGGCTCGACGCCGCCCTGCGCCGCGACCCGCTGGACCTGGAGACCCACATCGAGTGGGTGTCGCATCTCCAGCCGCGCTGGCACGGTGAGCCGGGCCAGGCCCTGGAGTTCGCGCGCAAGGCGTTCGCCGACGCTCCCGACGGCCATCGCCTCGGCTGCGCGGTCGCCATGGCCCACATCGAGGACTGGGTGGAGTCGGACGACAAGAACTGCCTCGACACCCCCGAGATCCAGGGCGAGCTGAAGGACCTGGCCAAGCGCAGCATCCTCCACCCCGACTACGAGCGGCGCCCGGGCTGGCAGGAGGACTTCAACATCTTCGCCATGGCCCTGGCGCTGGCCGCCGAGAGCGTCGTGGCCCCGCGCGTCTACCACGAGCTGGACGGCGCCTTCACCCGGTGGCCCTGGACGTACATGGCGCAGCCGGAGAAGACGTACGCCCGCTTCCGGCGCCGCGCCTGAGCCGACGGCCGCCGTCACCGGTGTCTCTCACACCGCCCGGCACGTCTCTCCCGCCACCCTTCGACCACTCCACCCCGGACGCCTTGATGACTCTGCCCCACACCCCCGCGAGCCCGGCCGGCGCCGACCGCACCTTCCAGGTGGACCTGCGCGGCCTCGTCGACCTCCTCTCCCACCACCTCTACTCCAGCCCCCGCGTCTACCTGCGCGAACTCCTCCAGAACGCGGTGGACGCGCTGACCGCCCGGCACGGCCTCGAACCCGGCGCCCCCGCCGACGCGTTCGGCATCCGCCTGTACGCCGACGGTTCGGTGGTCCGGGTGGAGGACGACGGCGTCGGTCTCACCGAGGCCGACGTGCACACCTTCCTCGCCACCATCGGCCGCAGCAGCAAGCGCGCCGAGCAGGTCGCCGAGCAACGCGCCGACTTCATCGGCCAGTTCGGCATCGGCCTGCTCTCCTGCTTCCTGGTCGCCGACGAGATCCACGTCGTCAGCCGTTCCGCCCGTACCCCGGACGCCCCCGCCGTGGAGTGGCGGGGACGCGGCGACGGCAGCTACACCGTCCGCACCCTGCCCGCCGCCGCCCGCCCGCGCCCCGGCACCACCGTCACCCTCACCCCCCGCGCCGACGCGGGAGAGTGGACCCGACCGGCCCAAGTGCACGCGCTGGCCCGGCACTTCGGCTCCCTGCTGCGCCACCCGGTGACCTTCGACGACGGCACCGGCGGCCCCGGCGCGGCCGTCAATCCCGAACCCGCACCCTGGGCGCGTACCTACCCCACGCCGGGCGCACGCTCCCGCGCGCTGGCCGCGTACGGCGAGGAGGTCTTCGGGTTCACCCCGCTGGACACCATCGACCTCGACCTGCCGGCAGTGGGCCTCAAGGGCATCGCCTGCGTGCTCCCCGACGCGGTGCCCGCCGGGCGCCGCCACGGCCACCGCGTGCACGTCAAGGGCATGCTGCTGTCCGAGCAGGCCGAGGAGATCCTGCCCGAGTGGGCGTTCTTCGTCCGCTGCGTCCTCGACGCCGAGAGCCTGCGCCCGACCGCGTCCCGCGAGTCCCTGTACGAGGACGACACCCTCGCCGCGGTCCGCGACGCCCTCGCCGAACGGCTCCGCGCCTGGATCGCCCGGACCGCCGCCAGCGACCCCGACCTCCTCGGCCGCTTCCTCCAGACCCACCACCTGGCCGTCAAGTCCCTGGCCGTGCACGACGACGAGATCCTGCGGATGCTGCTGCCGTGGCTGCCGTTCGAGACCACCGACGGACACGCCACCCTGGACGAGTTCGCGCGCACCCACCGCACCGTCCTCGTGACCGCCAGCGTGGAGGAGTTCCGGCAGGTGGCGGCGATCGCCGCGGCCGCCGGGCTCGGCGTCGTCAACGGCGGCTACACCTACGACCGTGAACTGGTCCACCGGCTGCCGGAGATCAGGCCCGAGGTCAGCGTCGCCGACCTCGACCCGGGCACCCTCACCGCCCACCTCGACCCCGTCGACCGGGAGACGGAACTCGCCGCCGCGGCCTACCTCGCGCTGGCCCGCGACGCCCTGGCCGTTTTCGACTGCGACGTCGCGCTGCGCACCTTCCAGCCCGCCTCCGCCCCCGCCCTCCTCCTCGACAGCCGCGAGGCCCGGCACGAGCGCACCCGCTCCCAGCTCGCCCGCGAACAGCAGGGCGGCGTGTGGGGCGACATCCTCGGCCACCTGCGCCAGGAGGCCCCGCGGGCCCAGCTGATCCTGAACCAGCTCAACCCGCTGGTCCGCACCGCGGTCACCATCGACGAGCCCGAACTGGCCCGCACCAGCGCCGAAGCCCTCTACGGGCAGGCCGCGATGCTGTCCCGCCGCCCGCTCAGGCCCGCCGAGTCGAGCCTCATCAACCGCTCCTTCCTCGACCTCCTCGCCCACGCCCTCCGCAAGGACAGCTGACGATGCCGACCGCACCCCATCCCCAGAACACGGACGAGCTGTACCAGGCGCTCCAGGAGAACGACCGGCGCCCCTACGGCCGCACCCGCACCGTCACCGCAGAGGAACTCGTCGACGCCGCCGAGCAGTTCGCGGAGCCCCGCCCGCTCGCCCACGCGCTCCTCGCACTCCAGAAGGCGTACAACTACGGCTCCGAGCCCAGGAAGTCGCCCGTCGTCTTCGCCCGCGTGCTCACCCTCTTCGACGAGCAGCCCGACGTCTTCGACGAGCGGCTGCGGCACACCCTGTTCTGGCGGTTCAAGTGGGTCGCCAACGCCCTGCTCGCCCTGCCCGAGATACCCCTGGCGAGCCTGCGCCAGTGGCTGACCGAGATGCGCGACCGGTACGAGAAGGCCGATCTCGGACTCCAGCCCTACTACGGACAGGCGTACCACCTCGCCGCCCACGTCGGCGAGGACACCGACCTGGCCTACGAGCTGTGGGCGGGACGGACCCGCACCCGGCTCAGCGACTGCGAGGCCTGCGAGATCTGCGAGCGTGCCCGCCACCACCTCGCGGCGGGCGACGACGAGCGGGCGCTGCGCACCTGGGAGCCCGTGCTGGCCGGGAAGGAGTCCTGCCAGGAGGAGCCCGCCCGCTCCGTCTCCTACGCGCTGCTCCCCCTGCTGCGCACCGGCGGCGCCGACCGGGCCCGCGAACTGCACCTGGCCGGCTACCGCGCCTGCCGCCGCAACCCCTCGATGTCCGGCGAGGTCGGCCGGCACCTGGAGTTCTGCGCGCTCACCGGCAACGAGGCACGCGGCCTGGAACTCCTCGCCGAGAACCGGAACCTGTTCGACGAGGTCGAATCGCCGCTGGACCTGCTCAGCTTCCTCACCGGCGTGGAGGTCCTCCTCCAGCGCGTCGAACTCCTCGGCCACGGCGACCTGCCCGCCGCCGGATACCCGGGCCGCACCTGGACGGTGGCCGGCCTGCGCGCCGAGGTCCGCGGCCGCGCCGACGACCTCGCCGCCCGCTTCGACGCCCGCAACGGCACCACGACCCACACCGACCGGCGCCGGGCCCGCCTCGACCGTGCCCCGCTCCTGGACGCACTCGAACTGACCCTGCGCACCCGCGGCCTCGACGACGTGACCCCGGCAGCCGCCCCCGCCTCCGCGCCTACTCCCGCGTCCGCCGCCGTCCCCGAGTCCCTTCCCGAACTCATCACACGGGCACGGGAGTTGGAAGAACAGGGGCATCCGGACGCGACGGCCTGCTGGGCTCGGCTGCGCACGCTCGTTGCCTCCCCCGGCTACGCCCACCCCGACGACCCGGCCGTGGGACCGCTGGTACGGCTGCGCGCGGACCTGCTGGACGACGAGGCGAGCCGGGCGGGCCAGAAGGACGAGTTCGACGCGTCCGCCGCTCTGTACGAGGAGGCCGCGGGCCGGTACGACGAGGCCGGAGCGCCGGATCACGCGGCGCTCGCCCGCGCCTGCGCCCTGCTCGCCACCGCCCAGGTCATCCCGCAGGGCGCCGACGGGGCCGACGAGGCCGACGGCACCGAGGGGGCCGAGACGAAGGCCGCCGCGCTGACCGCCACCCACGCGGCACTCGTCCGTCTGCACGAGGAGACGCCCGGCCTGGCCCCGTTCCAGGAGGCCCGGCTGCTGCGGCTGCGCACGTCCGCGCTCGGCCTGCGGCTGCAGACGTCGAGGAACGAGGAGGACATCGCGCCGGTCTTCGCCGAGCTGGACCTGCTGCTCGCCTTCGCCACCCGGCACGACATCGCCGGGCAGGTCTCCACCGCCCACCTGCTGCGGGCCAGTTCGTACGCGATCGTCGGCGATCTGCCCGCCGCGGCCACGGAGACCGACGCCCTCCTCGACCGGCTGAAGGCGCACGGCCCGGCCTGGCACCTGCCCCGCACACTCGGCCTGCGCGGCAAGATCCGAATCGGACTCAAGGACGCACAGGCCGCGCACGCGGACCTGGCCGAGGCGGTTCGCCAGGCCGCCGAATGGCCCGCCGACACGGTCGACACGGCCGGCCTCCACGGCGATCTGGCCAGGGCCTGCATGCACCTGGGCCGCCCCGACGAAGCACTGCGGCACCTGACGCGCTCCGCGGAACTGGAGCTGCGCCACGGCAGCCGGTTCGACGCGTTCTGCACCTACAGCAACGCGGCGCAGCTCAGCCTCGACCTGGGCCGGATCGAGGACTGCATCGCGCTCCTCGACTCCCTCCTGGCCGAACCGGACGTAGCCGCCGGGGAGCTGGACGACCGGCTCGTCGCCCAGCTGCGTCTGGCCCGCGCCCGCGCGCTGCACGCGGGGGAGGACCTCAAGGCGGCGACGGCGGAGTTCGCCGCCCTCGCGGCCGAGTCGGCGGGCTGGGACGACGACCCGGGGAGCCATGCCATGATCGCCGCGGAGACGGCCGTACTCCTGGCCGAGTCCGGCGAGTTCGGCCGGGCCCGCGAGGCCGCGGACCAGGCTCTCGCCGCGCACGCCCGGGACCCGCGCTACGAGCAGCTCAGCAACTGCCTGCGCGAACTCGCCCGCCTCCAGGCCGAGCGGCAGGGCGCCGAGGGCCTTGCCGACGCCCTCGCGCTGCTCGCCGACGCGGGCCGGATCGCCGACGAGGCCCGCACCGCGGGGTACGAGTCTCGCGGCCGCGACCTGGACAGTGCCCTGGCCTACGAACACGGGCGGGTCAACGCCTACGCCAGTGAGTACGAGACCGCCCTGACCGCCCTGGACAAGGCGCTCACCCTCCTCGGCGAACCCGAACCCGAGTCCCACGACAGGGACCACGTCGGCGAGTGGGCCGAGTGCGTCCGGCTCACGGCCGTCGTGGAGGGCCTCTACCTGGAACGCCCCGCGCCCGCCCTGGCCCGCCTCGACGAGGCGGTGTCCCGCCTCACCGCCCTGGGGCACACCGAGGAGACCGAGCCGCTGACCTCCCTGGCGGCCCGGCTGCGCGACGAGGGGTGACCCGACGGGTGCGCCGCCCTCACCAGGTCACGGGCAGCTCGCTGACCCCGCCGGTGAGGGTGGTGCGGACCTCGAGTTCGTCGACGTCCTTGGCGAGCCGCAGCCCGGGCAGGCGCTCGGCCAGGGCGGTGAAGACGATGCGCAGCTCCGTGCGGGCCAGGCTCGCTCCGATGCAGAAGTGCGCGCCGTGGCCGAATCCGAGATGGTTGCGTTCCGGACGGTCGGGGTCGAACGTCTCGGCGTCGGTGTAGACGGCCGCGTCGCGGTTGGCCGAGTTGATGGAGAGGATCACGGCGTCGCCGCGCCGGACGGTGACCCCGGCGACGTCGACGTCGGTGTGGGCGTAACGCAGCAGACCGAGGTCGCCGGGCGCGCCCAGGCGCATGATCTCCTCGACGGTGGCGTTGACCCGGCCGGCGGGGTCGGCGGTCAGCGCCCGCCACTGGCCGGGGCGGGTGAGCAGGAAGAGCGTGCCCAGCCCGATGCGGTTGACGGTGGTCTCGTGCCCCGCGAACAGCAGCCCCACGCAGAGCCTGATCATCTCGGCGTAGTCGAAGTCCGCGTCGGCGCTCTGCGCGCGTACGAGGTCGGAGATGACGTCCTCGCCCGGCCGGGCGCGCTTGGCCTCGGCGAGAGTGATCATGTAGTCGTTGAACTCGTCCCGCGCCCGTTCGGCTTCGTCCCCGATGGCGTAGTCGGCCATGCGCGCCGACAGCGCGGCGAAGTGTTCGCGGTCGCTCTCGGGCGCACCGAGCAGCCGGCAGATGACGGCGACCGGCACCGGGAAGGCCAGCCCGGCATGCAGGTCGACCACCCCGTCCGGGGCGGCGGCCCGCTCGGCCTGCAGCCGGTCGATGCAGCCGTCGACCAGGTGCCGTACATGATCGGAGAGCATCACCATGCGCCGGGCGGAGAAGGCCGGGGTCAGCAGCCGGCGCATCCGGGTGTGGTCGGCCTCCTCGGTGGCGTAGTCGCCCGACGGGCCCTCCTGCACGGCGGCGGTCGTGATGCGGGACGCCCGTTCCGGCTCGGGATGGGAGCGGCCGAGCCGCTTGTCGCCGAGGAGCTCGCGCACCTCGTCGAAACGGGTGACCAGCCAGGCCGGATCCTCGGCCGGCGTGGTGACCGGCGTGATCGGCGCCTCCCGGCGCAGCACCTCGTACAGAGGCGCGAGATCGAGCACGTTCGGCCGTGCGAAGGGCAGTCGTGAACGCTCGGCGGCACCGTTCATGGTCCTCCTCCTGGACCTCGGAACGCGATCTTCCGGCACTTCGACCGTAACACTTTATTGTCAGTGACTGCCAATAACCTTTTCGGCCAGTCGCCCCGCGGCCCCGGCGTGATTGGATCGCCCGATGGAGGACGTGACGGTGGACAGCGGCCCGATAGCGCCCCGCCGGGGACGGCCCCCGGTGAGCGACCGGCAACGGCAACGCCGGCGCCTCGACATCTCCCGCCACGCGGTCCGGCTGTTCGCCGAACAGGGAGTGGCCGCCACCTCCGGCGGGCAGATAGCGCGGGCGGCCGGAGTCTCGGAGCGCACGCTGTGGCGCTGGTTCCCGAGCAAGGAAAGCTGTGTGGAGCCGCTGCTCACCCAGTCGGTCGCGGCCTTCCAGGAGGTCCTGCACGCCTGGCCGCCCGAGGCCGATCTGACGGAGCATCTGCGCGCCGCCTACCGGGCCGCCCCTGACGCGTCGTCCGACGGGGACGCCGAGGCGGTGCTCACCGTGATCCGGATGACCCACGACGAACCCGCGCTGCGCGCCGTCTACCTGGTGCTCCGGGAGCGTGCGGAGGAGACGTTCGCCGAGGTGCTCGCCGGACGTGCGGGCGGGTCCGCCGACCTGCTCGACGTCCGTATGCGGGCCGCCACCATGAGCGCCGTGCTCAAGGTGGCGACCGACGACCTCGCCCGGGCCGTGGCCGAGAAGGGCATCACCCCCGAGGCGCTGCGCCGGCACCGCGAACAGCTCGCCGACGCGCTGAGCCGCGTCACCCGGGGGCTGTAGGGCCGCGCGGGGCCGTTGCCGAGTGGGTGTAACTCCCGCAAGGAAACCAGGCGTTGATCCCGGCGTGGCCCACTCTTTGAACTTCGCGCGCAGAAAGTCCTGTTGGTCTCGTTGACATGCCGCAAGCGCAGGCGTTTCACTCAACACTCGTGTATGGCAACGTTGTCAGGCCGTGGGAGCGCGACCCGATCCGTTGCCTGTCGCCTGGCTTTCCGGCGCTTCTCGGCGCGCCGACACCTGATGTGCGAAGCACGAACTGCTGCGGAGGCAACCGATGGTGAGACCCCGACGTTCAGCCGCACCACCCCCCACCAGAGCAGGATTCCGCGGGCGCCTTGCCGTGGTCTGCGTCCTGGGCATGGCAGCGCTGCCGCTCTCGACGGTCGGCAGCGCCCAGGCCGCGAGCACGGCGAGTCCGGCCCTCGTGACGGACCCCGCGTCCCTCGTCAACCCCCTCATCGGCACCTCCGGTGCGGTGGACACCTTCCCCGGCCCCGACATGCCGGCCGGCATGGTGCAGTGGGGCCCCGACACGACGCCGAACCGCCCCGACGGCGGCGGCTACGAGTACGCCGACAACAAGCTCTCCGGCTTCAGCCTCACCCACGTCTCCGGACCGGGCTGCCCGGTCGCGGGCGACCTGCCCGTGCTGCCGGTGACCGGCGCGCTGTCGGGCGACCTCGGCAGCACATCGGTCGGTTTCAGCCACAGCGACGAGAAGGCCGGCATCGGGTCCTACAAGGTCACCGACGCCAACGGGGTGAAGACCGAGCTGACCGACACCACCCGCGCCGGTCTCGGCACCTTCACCTTCCCGGCCGGACAGCAGGCGAACCTGCTGTTCAAGCTCAGCGGGGGCGCCACACAGGTGGACGGAACCCGCGTCCAGGTGGTGAACAGCAAGGAGATCAGCGGCGCGATCGACAGCGGCCACTTCTGCGGCGCGAGCAACCGGTACACGCTGCACTTCGACATCAAGTTCGACCGGCTGTTCGCCGCGAGCGGCACCTGGGTCGGCGGCACCATCACCCCCGACGCCAAGTCCCTGAAGGCGGGCAAGGTTCAGCAGGCCCCGCAGAAGTCCACGTCGAAGCCGCTGAAGGAGAAGCACTTCACCGTCCCGGCGAAGCCGGCCCCGACGATCCACGGCAGCGCCGCCAAGGCCTCCGGCACCGCCTCCCTGGCACCCAGCGCCAGTGCCGCATCCCGGTTGTCCAAGGCCGCGTCCCGGTTGTCCAAGGCCGCAAAGGCCGCCCAGCCGCCCACGACCGGCGCGAACGGCATGTACCTGACCTTCGACACCTCGACGAACACCACGGTGACGGCGAAGGTCGGCATCTCGTACACGAGTGACGCCAACGCGGCGGACAACCTCGGCACGGAGATCAAGAACTGGAACGTCGGCGCCGTCGAGAAGGCCAACCACGACGCCTGGAACGCGGTGCTGAAGAAGATCCAGGTGGGCGGCGGAACCGCCGACCAGCAGACGCAGTTCTACACCGCGCTCTACCACGCCCTGCTGCACCCGAACGTCTTCTCGGACGACAACGGCCAGTACATGGGCATGGACAACCAGATCCACAAACTGGCCAAGGGGCAGAAGGCCCAGTACGCCAACTACTCGGGCTGGGACACCTACCGCTCCCAGACCCAGCTGATGGCGCTGACCGAGCCCAAGGTCGCCAGCGACGTCGTCACCTCGATGCTCAACGGCTACGACCAGACCGGCCTGCTGCCCAAGTGGGCCTCGAACAACGGCGAGAGCTATGTGATGGTCGGTGACCCGGCCGCCGGCATCATCACCGACGCGTACGCCTTCGGCGCCACGGACTTCGACACGTCCAAGGCCCTGGCAGCCCTCCAGCACGAGGCCACCGTCCCGAACAACGACCGCCCCGGCGAGCCGGTGCGGGACGCCAAGGGCTACCTCCCGCTGGACGAGAACGACTACAACTGCTGCAACTTCTACGGCCCGGTCTCCACTCAACTGGAGTACGACTCCGCCGACTACGCCCTCGCCGCCTTCGCGAAGTCGCTGGGCAAGACGGCCGTCTACGAGAAGTTCGCCACCCGCGCCCAGGACTGGATGAACGTCTTCAACCCGCAGACCGGTTACCTCCAGGCCAGGAACAAGGACGGCCAGTTCGCGACCGGTTTCACCCCCGGCACCTCCAACGGCTTCGTGGAGGGCACCTCCGCCCAGTACACCCCCATGGTCCCGTTCAACCTGAAGGAGCTCATCCAGGCCCGCGGCGGCACCAAGGCGTACTCGTCCTACCTGGACAGCCTCCTCGACGACATCACCAGCCCCGGCAGCACCGACGCCGACCTGAGCAACGAGCCCAGCGTGGAGATCCCCTGGGAGTACGACTACACCGGTCAGCCGTGGAAGACCCAGGCGGCCGTCCGCGACGCCCAGCAGAACCTGTACTTCAACGCTCCCGTCGGCTCCTTCGGCAACGACGACCTGGGTGCCATGAGCTCCTGGTACGTCTGGTCCGAGCTCGGCATGTACCCGGAGACCCCGGGCACGGACACCCTGGTGCTCGGCAGCCCGGCGTTCCCCGTCGCCGAGGTGACCCTCGGGAACGGCAAGACGGTGAAGATCGACGCGCCGCAGGCCGCGCCCGACGCGCCGTACGTGCAGTCACTGAACGTCAAGGGCAAGGCATGGAACGCCTCCTGGCTGACCTTCCAGCAGTTCAAGGGCGCGGGCACGCTCGACTACACGCTCGGCACTCAGCCGAACACCTCCTGGGCGTCGGGTCCGTCGGCGGTGCCGCCGTCGGACACCACGGGCGGCGGCCGGGTGCTGGCGGCGACCGGTCCCGCCAACGGCCTGGTCCTCCAGCCGGGCACCGGCGGTGACGGCACCCTCGACGTGACCAACCTCGGCAGCGAGGCCGTCACGGTCGACTGGACGGCGACGGCGCCCTCCGGCGTCACGCCCGACACCGCGTCCGGCTCGCTGACGGTGCCCGCCTCGGGCAGCGCCGAGGCGAAGGTCCACGTGACGGCGGGCGCGACCGAGGGGACGTACCCGGTCACCTTCGCTCTCACCGACCACGGCACCGGTACGGCACTGTCCGGGGCGGCGCTCCGCGTGGCCGTCGCCAAGCCCGGCGCGCTGTGGCCGTACGCCACCAACGAGGGCATCTACGCCGACGGCATCACCTACTCGGGCGGCTTCGACGGCGGCGGCTGGGCCTACTCGCAGAACGCGCTGGCGGCGGCCGGCGTCACGAGCGGCTCCACCCTCACGGTCGACGGCATCTCCTACACCTGGCCGACGGTGACCTCGGGTCAGCTCGACAACCTGGAGATGGCCGGCCAGACCCTCCCGATGCCGGCCGGCACGTCGGGGGCGTCGCTGGGCCTGCTGGGCGCGGCGGTCAACGCGCCGACCGACGGCAGCGGGGTCTCGGGCACGCTGACCGTCACCTACACCGACGGCACCACCTCCCAGGCGACGGTCGGTTTCTCGGACTGGACGCTCAACGGCGGACCGAGCAAGCCGCTGCCGGGTGACACCACGGCCGTCACCACCGCCTACCGGAACACCGGGAGCGGAGGCCGGGACGGCGTGAAGACCTATGTCTTCGCCACGAAGGTCCCGCTGGATCCGTCCAAGCAGGTGGCGTCGGTGACGCTGCCGGTGACCGGCTCCTCGGGCACCGACCACCTGTTCGCCTACGGCTTCGGCCAGTAAGGCGTACGGCGGCACGGCAGCACGGACGAGGGGGCCGGTTCCCCGGGCACACGCCCGGGGAACCGGCCCCCTCATCAATGTGCCCGCACTCAGCTCAGGGTGAAGTCGTCCGCGTTGACGTTGGACTGGCCGTACCAGCCGTGGGTGTAGACGGTGACCGTTCCGCTGCTGCCGGTGGTGAAGCTGACCGTGAGCTGGTTCCAGCTGCTGCTGTTGGACCAGGTGCTCGCGGTGGCGCCGCCGCTGACCCCGAGGTAGGCGTACGGGCCCTGCACCCAGGCGGTGAGGGTGTAGGTGTGGTTGGCGGACAGGGTGACGGTCTGGTCGCATTCGCCGGTGCTGCTGGAACTCGGCGTGACCTGCAGGCTGTGGCTGCCGCTGTGGACCGGGCTGGAGACCACCGAGCTGCCGCCCGTGCAGGTCCACGGGCTCAGACTGCCGGTCTCGAAGCCCGCGTTGGTCAGCGAGCCTCCGCCGCCGCCCCCACCGCTGCCGGAAGACGTGACCGTGAGCGAGTAGGTCGCGCTGTGGCTGCCGGTGGCGGCGGTACCGGTGACGGTGATCGGGTAGGTGCCCGCGCCCACGGACGAGCCGACCGTCGCCGTCAGCGTCGAACTGCCACCGGACGTCACGGATGTGGGGCTGAAGGAGACGCTGACACCGGAGGGTGCGCCGGAGGCGGCGAGGCTGACCGACTCGGCGCTGCCGGAGGTGACGGCCGTGGCGACGGTCGCGGTCGCCGAACCGCCCTGGGCGACCGAGGCGGAACCCGGCGACAGCGACAGGGAGAAGTCGGTGGTGGTGCCTCCGCCGCTGCCCGAGCCCTCGTAGGGCACGAACGCGTCGGTGAAGGCGAGCGGGTTCTGGCTGATCTCACTGCACGTGGACAGCGAGTTGGCGCTTCCGCTGCACGGCTGGTCCCGGTTGGCCGACCAGAACGACAGCCGCCCGACACTGTTCTGCGCGGCGAAGCTCTCCACCGTCTGGGCGTCCGCGAGCGTGAAGGTGGACCCGTCGTCGTTCTTGCCGATCATCGGGGTGATGCCGAGGTTGGCGTAGGTGTAGCCGGAGTCGACGGACTGCATCTGCGCCAGCGTGGCCTTGGCCGCGGAGACCGCGGCCTGGCCCATCTCGGTGCCGGTGCCCGCGTAGTAGTCCATGGCCATGATGTTGACCACGTCGATCTTGATGCCCGCGGTCTTGGCGGCCTTGATGATGTTGACGCCGTCGCCGGTCAGCCCGCTCGTCAGCACCGGCAGGGTCATGGAGAACTTCAGGTTCGGGTTGGACGCCTTGAGGTCCTTCATCGCCTGCATCTGACGGGCCGCGGCGGCGGTGTCCGCGATGGCGGCGCCCTCGACGTCGAAGTCGAGCTGGGTGACGCCGTAGTCGTTGATGATGGCCTGGTATCCGGCGTCGATGCTGCTCTGGGTGGAGCAGGTCCAGGCGAGCGGCTCACCGCTCGCCCCGCCGGAGGAGATGATGACGGAGGCGCCCTCGGACTTCGCCCTGGCGATCTCGGGGTCGGTGTAGGAGTCGTTGCCTATGGGGAGCGTGTCGCCCCAGATCTGGGTGCAGCCTTCGCCGAGGACGAAGGCCGCCGTGTAGGCCTTGAGCCCGTGTCCGGTGATGGCGGTGTCGAGCAGTCCTTCCTGACCGTTCGACATGTCGACGTAGGGAGCGACGGAGTAGACGCTGCTCCCCGCGGCGCTGCCGGCGGGGGCCAGGGCGATGGTGACGCCGGTGGCCGCGAGTGCGAGGGCACAGGCAGAGGCCGCGAATCTTGCCAGGCGCATGACAGAAAACCCCTTTCGGGGGCCCGTGGGAGAGTGGAGAGGGGAGGGGGCGTGGAGGCTTTGGTATATACCAAACAACCGGTCAGACTCTCCGTCAAGAGGACTAGACCAACTGTTTACGTGCGGCGGAATGGCCAACTCCGCGTGGCTGGACGGCCGTTACCGGCCACCCGCGGACCCTGTTACCGCCGTGTGATCCTCCGGCTGCCAAGGTGGGGACATGCGCGTACTGATCGTGGAGGACCACCGGGATCTCGCGGAGAGCCTTGCCAGGGGGCTGCGCCGGCACGCCATGGACGTCGAACTCGCGCACGACGGCGAGCAGGGACTCACCCGGGCCGCCAGCGGCGCGTACGACGTCGTCGTTCTGGACCGCGACCTGCCGCTCGTGCACGGCGACGACATCTGCCGTGCCCTCGTCGAGCAGGGCTGCCCGTCCCGCGTCCTGATGCTCACCGCCTCCGGCACCCTCGCCGACCGTGTCGAGGGCCTCGGCCTCGGTGCCGACGACTACCTCGCCAAGCCCTTCTCCTTCGCCGAACTCATCGCCCGCGTCCAGGCCCTGGACAGACGCGACCAGCCCGCCGTGCCCCCGGTCCTCACCCGCGGCGACATCGAACTCGACCCCGCCCGCCGTACCGCACTGCGCGGCGGACGCCGACTCGACCTGTCACCGAAGGAGATGGCCGTCCTGGAGGTGCTGCTCGCAGCCGGCGGCGCCGTCGTCTCCGCCGAGGAACTCCTGGAGCGTGCCTGGGACCGGGACGCCGACCCGTTCAGCAACACCGTCAAGGTCACCGTCAGCCGACTGCGCCGCAAACTCGGGGACCCGCCCGTCATCGAGACACTGCCGCACGCCGGCTACCGGATCTGACGCCACCGCACGGTGTTGCGAGGGGCAAGGCGGTACGCCAGCCTGTGAACGGAGTAACCCGGATGTGACCCGGCGTGGGGGACCCTGCCGTCGGTGACCCGTGTTTCGTAGGGGGAGCAATGAGAGTACTGGTGGTGGAAGACCACACGGAGCTCGCGGACTCGATCACCAGAGTGCTGCGTCGCGAGGGCCTGGCCGTCGACACCGCCTACGGCGGCAGGACCGCGCTCGACCTCATCCTGGAGGTCGACTACGACGTGGTCATCCTCGACCGCGACCTCCCCGACGTACACGGCGACGAGGTCTGCGCCGAACTCGCCATCGAAGGCGTCCGCACCAAGGTGCTCATGCTCACCGCCTCCGCCTCCATCGCCGACCGTGTCGAGGGCCTCGGCCTCGGCGCCGACGACTACCTCGCCAAGCCCTTCGCCTGGGCCGAACTCCTCGCCCGCACCCGCGCCCTCGGCCGCCGCGCCCACCCGGTGCGGCAGCCCGAGCTCGTATGCGGCCCCCTGCGCCTCGACCCCGCCCGCCGCACCGCAAGCCACGCCGGCACCCAGCTCCCGCTCACCGCAAAGGAGTTCGGGGTCCTGGAATACCTGCTCGGGGCCCGCGGACGCACCGTGGCCACCGACGAACTCCTGGCCAAGGTGTGGGACGAGGTCGCCGACCCCGGCACCACCACCGTCAAGGCCACGGTCAACCGGCTGCGGACCAAACTCGTCGACCGCTCCGTGATCCAGACCGTGCCAGGAGAGGGCTACCGGATCTGACATGGCGACCACCCTCGTGACCCGTGCCCGTGCCCGGCTGCGCCGCTCGGCCGCCGTCGTCCGGGGGCGCGCCCTGATCCGCGGCCTCATGCCCCGCCGGGCCCGGGTCCGCTTCGCCATGCTCTTCGGCCTGCTGTTCATCGCCTCCGGCGCCGTCCTGCTCGGCATCACCTACCTGCTCGTCAACCGCCCCACCCACAACGTCGTCACCGCCTTCCACGTGGCGCCGCAGGGCGGTGCACAACCGCAGACGATCATCCGGCCCGGCTCCGACCCCGGCTCCGGGGCCCCACCGGACGTCACCGACTGGCTCAACGACCAGCTGAGCAAGCAGACCGCCAAGATGCACGACGCCCAGATGCACGAACTCCTCGTGCAGTCCGGCATCGCCCTCACCATCATGGCGGCGATCTCCGTCGTGCTCAGCTGGCTGCTGGCCCGCCGGGTCCTCCAGCCCATGCGCACCCTCACCGCCGGCATCTGCCGGATCTCCGCCAGCAACGTGCACGAGCGGCTCGCCGTCGAGGGCCCCCGCGACGAGGTCAGCGAACTCGCCGACAGCGTCGACGGGCTCCTCGAAAGGCTCGAAGCCGCCCTGGAGTCCCACAAACGCTTCGTCGCCAACGCCGCCCACGAACTGCGCACCCCGCTCACGGTGGAACGCGCCCTCCTGGAGGAGTCCCTCCTCGACCGCGACGCCACCGTCGAGGCGTTCCGCGAGAACTTCGAGCGCCTGCTGCGAATCAGCACACACCAGGGAGCCCTGCTGGAATCCCTCCTCACGCTGGCCGTGAGCGAACGGGGCATGGACCGCACCGAGCCCGTCGACCTGGCCGAGGTCATCGAGTCCGTGCTGCTCACCCAAGTGCCGGAGACCCAGCGGCACGGCGTACGGATCACGGACCGCACCGAACCGGCGACAGTCGCCGGCGACACCGCGCTCCTGGAGCGACTGGTCGCCAACCTGACCCACAACGCCGCCTACTACAACGTGCCCGACGGCAGCGTGGACATCACCGTCCGGCGCCACGACCGGCGCGCCGTCCTCACCGTCTCCAACACCGGCCCCGAGGTCCCGAAGGACCGCGTCGACCAGCTCTTCGAGCCGTTCCAGCGTATGCACCGCACCGCGGGCGACGGCCACCACGGCCTCGGCCTGTCGATCGTACGGGCCATCGCCTCGGCCCACGACGCCACACTCACCGCCCACGCCAGGCCGGAGGGCGGGCTCGTCGTCGACATCTCCTTTCCCCTCCTTGTCAAGGGCGGAGAACGATACGAAGGCCGACCGGAGACACGCGCCGCCATCGCGTCCAAGTGACCAGAACAGCAGGTTGGACGGCACCGTCCGATAGGTATCGTTCTGAGGGATCGACCCGGTCGTCCAACGGCCTTTGAGGGCGCTGCACCGGGAATTGACGGCGCTTCAGCGGGCATTCCGGCCCGTGGACCGGTATTCCCGGAAGCTTTCCGAGCGGAAGCTTCCTGCCTTGCGTTTCCTGCGAAATGGCGTATGGCACACCTGCATGCCCATGGCGACGGAATAAGGGTGAAGGGTAGGCATGAGCGAGCGAATCGGTGGCGGCATTCCCCTGTCCGACAGCCAGGAGGGCATCTGGCACGCGCAGCGACTGGGCGGCCCGCGTGCGCTGTACAGCGTCGGGCAGGCCGTCGAGATCACGGGCCCGCTGGACGTGCCCGCGTTCGAGGCCGCGCTGCACCGCGCGGTCGAGGAGACCGAGGTGCTGGGCCTGCACTTCACCGAGAACGCGGCTGACGGGGTGCGCGCCGTGCCGCACACCGCCCGGCGACCGGCGGCGCTGCGCATCGAGGTGCCGGACGGGGGCGGCGACCGGCGGGCGTGGATCGAGAACCGGATGCGCGAGGAACTCGCCGGTGTGGAGGATCCGCTCGGAGAACAGCTCTTCTCGCACGTGCTCTTCAGACTCGATTCCCGCAGGCACTGCTGGTTCCAGGGCTACAACCACCTCCTGCTCGACGGATATTCGTGCACGCTCATGGCGCGCCGGGTTGCCGAGGTGTATTCGGCACTCGCCGGGGACGGGGTGTATCCGGATTCCGATGACGTCTCCTTGACCGAGATGCTCGACGAAGAAGCGGAATACCGGAACTCGGTCGAATTCACCGAGGACCGACGGTATCTCTCCGGCCGATTCTCGGACCGGCCGGAATTGGCAGAGGTCCCCCGCATTTCCGGCGTCGCCGGCTTCCGCGAAGAAGCCGGCGGCGGCGCCGTACTGCGCGAGACGGGCGGTCTCGCACCCGCCGCGGCGGCCGCGCTGCGCGCCGCGGCGGACAGCGCCGGCCTGCGCACCTCCCGGCTGCTCCTCGCCGCCGCCGGCGCCTTCGTCAGCGGCCTGGCCGGGTCGGCCGAGGCGCTGCTCAGCCTGCCCGTGACCGGGCGCCTGCGCGAGAGGGACCGGCGGGCGCGCATCACCAGGGCGAACATGCTGCCACTGCGATTCCCGGTGCCGGCCGGGGCCGGTCTGCTCGACCTCGCCCGGACCGCCGACGAGGCCGTCGGCCAACTGCTCCGGCACCAGCGGTACCGGGGCGAGCGGCTGCGCAGGGAGCTGGGCTGGCCGGAGGGCGACCGCTGGCACTTCGGCCCGTACGTGAACATCCTGCCGTCGGCCGGCGAACTGGCCTTCGGCGACTGCCGGGGCGTGGCACGGGACGTGTCGACCCGCCTGGTCGAGGACTTCGGGGTGCTGATCGACCGCACGGCCACGGGCGTCGAGATCGTCGTCGAGGCGAACCCGGCACGCTACGACCGGGCGTGGGTGCGGGCGGTCCACCGGTCCCTGGTCGGTTTCGTCGAGCGGGCCGCCGACGACCCGACGGCGCCGCTGCGGCGGATCGCGACGGTGGCCGACGACGAGCGCGCCGTGGTGGTGGAGGGGTGGAACGCCACGGCGCGGGAGGAGGACGCGTCGTCGGTGGTGGAGCGGTTCCGTGAGTGGGCCGCATTGACACCCACGGCGGTGGCGCTTCGTTCTGCCGGCCGGTCGTTGTCGTATGCGGAGGTGGATGCGCGTTCGGATGTGTGGGCGCGTGGGTTGGTGGGGCGTGGTGTGGGTCGGGAGTCGCGGGTGGGGCTGTGCCTGCCGCGTGGGGTCGAGATGGTGGTGGCGATCCTGGCGGTGTGGAAGGCCGGTGGGGCGTATGTGCCGCTGGACCCGGAGTATCCCTCCGATCGGCTGGAGTTCATGGTCGCGGACAGTGGCGCCGAACTGGTGCTGGTGGTGGAGGAGACGGCCGAATTGTCGGGCGGTGAGACCGTCCTGCTTGAGGAACTGGACGGCAGCGCGGGTGAGTTGCCCGAGGTCCTGCCTGGTCAGTTGGCGTATGTGATCTATACGTCGGGTTCGACGGGGCGTCCGAAAGGTGTGGCGGTCGGGCATGGTTCGGTGGCGAACCTGGCGTCGGCGATGTGTCCGGTGCTGGGTGCGGCGCCGGGTGTGACGGCGTTGCAGTTCGCGTCGTTCAGCTTCGATGCGTCTGTCCTGGATGTGGCGGTGACGCTGGCTGCGGGTGGCACGTTGGCGATCGCGTCGGCGGACGAGCGGCTGGATCCCTCCGCGCTGGCCGGAATGCTGGAAGCTTCCGGTGTCGAGGTCGCCAGTGTGGTGCCGTCGTTGCTGGGGGCGCTGGAGCCGGGGGACGTTTCCGGGATCGGGAACTGGGTGCTGGGTGCGGAGCGGCTGGAGGCCGGTCTGGCGGCGAAGTGGCGTGATGGGGCTCGGGTGTGGAACACCTACGGCCCCACCGAGGCCACGGTCATCACCACTGCGGTTCTCCTGGAGGAGGGCATTACGGGTGAGGACGTTGGGCCGGCGATCGGTCGCCCGCTTCCCAACGTCCGTACCTACGTGCTGGATGCCTACCTGCGGCCGGTTCCTGCAGGTGTGACGGGTGAGTTGTATGTCGCGGGGGATGGTCTGGCGCGTGGGTATGTGAGTCGACCGGATTTGACGGCCGAACGGTTCGTGGCCTGCCCGTTCGGTGAGGGCGGGCGGATGTATCGCACCGGGGATCTGGTGCGGTGGCGGGTGGATGGGCAGTTGGAGTTCGTGGGGCGTGCGGATGAGCAGGTGAAGATCCGTGGGTTCCGGGTCGAACTCGGCGAGATCGGAGCCGTCCTGGCCGCTCATCCGCGGGTCGAGCGAGCCACGGCGGTGGTCCGGGACGGGCGGGTGGTCGGCTACACCGTCGGGGCCGCGGACGGCGAGGACGTACGGGCCTTCGCCGCCGCCCGGCTGCCGGAGTACATGGTGCCGTCGGCGGTCGTCGTCCTCGACGCCTTCCCGCTGACCGTCAACGGCAAGATCGACCGGGCCGCCCTGCCCGCGCCCGGCTCAAGGTCCGCCGACACGCGCGCCCCGTCGACCGAGACCGAGGAGGCGCTGTGTGCGCTGTTCGCGGAGGTGCTGGGTCTGGAGGCAGGCGCCGTCGGGGTCGGGGACAGCTTCTTCGGGCTGGGCGGCGACTCGATCACGGCGATGCTGCTGGTGTCGCGGGCCCGTCGGGCGGGTCTGGTCGTCGGTGCCCGCCAAGTGCACGAGTTGCGGACGCCGGCGCGGCTGGCCGCCGTGGTGACGCCGGTCGACGGGGTGGCGGACGGGGTTCGCCCGGCGGACTCCGCGGTCGGTGAGGTGCCGCTGACACCGGTGATGCGGGAGGTACTTGACCGGGTCGGTGCCGACGGCGTGCGCGCGGTCGTGCAGTCGGTCGCGGTGCAGGCGCCCGCGCGGCTGGACGAGGCCGCGCTGCGGGACGCGGTGACAGCTCTGACGGAACGTCATGAGGTGCTGCGGGCACGGTTGGTGGCGGACTCCGGGGTGCTGGTGGTGCCCGGGGCGGCGGGCGCGGTGCCGGTCGACGGGTTGGTGGCGCGCGTCGATGCGATCGGGCAGGATCCGGCGGCCCTGATGGATGCGGAGATCCAGGCCGCGGTGGCGCGGCTGGACCCGACGGCCGGGGTGATGGTGCAGGCGGTGTGGCTGGACGCGGGACCCCAGGTCCCCGGGCGACTGGTCGTGGTGGCCAGTCACCTGGTCGTCGACGCGGTGTCCTGGCAGGTGCTCCTGCCCGACCTGTGGTCCGCGTACGAGGCGCGCACCGGCGATCGCGAGCCGGAGCTCGAGGACGTGCCGGTGCCGTTCCGGTCCTGGGCGCGGGAGTTGGCGGTGGAGGCGGGTCGCCCGGAGCGGGTGGCCGAGCTGGAGGCGTGGCAGGCGGTGGTGGCGGGTGATGACGGCCCGGATGTGCTGCTGACGGACGTTCCGCTGGATCCGGCGGTGGATGTGGGCGCGACGGTTCGCGAGGTGTCGGTGACCTTGGCGGCGGACGTGACGGCGGCGCTGTCGACGGAGGTTCCGGAGGCGTTCCACACCGGTGTGGACGAGGTGCTGCTCGCAGGGCTGGCGGGCGCGGTGGCCGAGTGGGCCGGGCCCGGCGGCCTTCTGGTGGACGTCGAGGGCCACGGCCGGACTCCGCTGTCCGAGGGGATGGATCTGTCGCGGACGGTGGGGTGGTTCACGGACTCGCACCCGGTACGGCTGGGCGCGGACGACGGTGTGTCGGTGCCCCGGGTGAAGGAGCAGGTGCGGGCGGTGCCCGGGGACGGGCTCGGCTACGGCCTGCTGCGCCGGCTGAACCCGGATACGGCCCCGGTGCTGGCGGAGCTGCCGGCAGCGCAGGTCGGCTTCAACTACCTCGGCCGCACGGGGACCGGCAAAGGCTTCGCGGCGGGCAGCGCGGCGCAGGCCACCGTGATGCACGCGCTGGAACTCCTGGGATCCGTACGGGTGTCGGCGGACGGTCCGGTACTGGACTTGGTGCTGGCCTGGCCCGGGCGGCTGCTGCCCGAGGGACGGGCGCGGGCGCTGCTGGAGGCGTGGGCGGGCGCGCTCGACAGCCTGGTGGCGGACGTTCGGGCGGGTGCGGGCGGGCATTCGCCGTCGGACTTTCCGCTGGTGGCCTTGGACCAGGCGGCGGTGGAGGAGATCGAGGCGGCGGTTCCGGGTGTGGTGGAAGTGCTGCCGGTCGCACCCTTGCAGGAGGGCCTGCTGTTCCACTCCCTCTTCGACGAGGACGGCGTGGACGTCTACGTCGAGCAGATGGTGCTGACGCTCCACGGTGAGGTGGACGGGGAGCGTCTGCGGGCGTCGTGGCAGAGCCTGATCGATCGGCATGCGGCGTTGCGGGCCGGGTTCGTGCAGGTGGCGGGCGCGGCGGGCCCGGTACAGGTGGTCGTGGAACGCGCCGAACTGCCGTGGCACGAGGCCGATGTGACGGGACTGGACGACGACGCCGCGGACCGGGTGGCGGCCGAGGAACGGTCCACGCGGTTCGACCTCGGCGCGCCCCCGCTGCTGCGGGTGGCCCTGATCCGGACCGCTGCCGGACGGTCCCGGCTGGTGGTGACACTCCACCACCTGCTGCTGGACGGCTGGTCGCTGCCGTTGCTGCTGCGGGACCTGTGGGCGCTCTACGCGGCCGGCGGCCGGGCGGACGCGACGGGCGCGCTGGACGCGCTGGACGCGCCCGTGCCGACACGGCCGTACTGGGCGTGGCTGGCCGGCCGCGACAGCGCGGCCGCGTTGGAGGCGTGGCGGGCCGAACTGGCGGACGCCGAGGAGCCCACGCTCGTCGCACCCGGCGGCTCGGACGCGACGGGAGCCGTCGTCCTGGACCGGGTGAGCGAGCGCGCGAACGCCGACCTCGTCCGCGCGCTGGAACGGGTCGCACGCGGGGCGGGGGTGACGCTGAACACCGTGGTACAGCTGGCCTGGGGACTGGTGCTGGGCCAGCTGACGGGCCGTGACGGGGTGGTGTTCGGGACGACGGTGGCGGGTCGTCCGGCGGAGCTTCCCGGGATGGAGGCGATGCTGGGGCTGTTCATCAACACCGTGCCGGTGCGGGTACGACTGGATCCGGCCCGGTCGGTGGCCGCGGCGCTGGAGGAGTTGCAGGCGCGGCAGTCGGCGCTGCTCGACCACCAGCATGTCGGGCTCAGCGAGGTGCAGCGGGCCGCGGGCCCCGGCGCGACCTTCGACACCTTGCTGGCCTTCGAGAACTACCCGGGCGACCTGGACGCCCAGCCACTCGCCGACGGGCTCGCCCTCACGGCCACCGAGCTCCGGGAGTCGACCAACTTCGCGATGGCGCTGGGGGTCACCCCGGCCGACGGCCTCGCGATCCGCCTCGACTACCGCTCCGACGTCTTCGGACACCGAGGAGCCCGGCGGACGGCCCGCCGACTGGTTCGGGCACTGGAGCAGATGGCGGCCGATCCGCAGACACGGCTGAGCGACATCGAGCTGCTGGACGAGTCCGAGCATGCCGTGGTGGTGGAGGGGTGGAATGCCACGGCGCGGGAGGCGGGTGCGTCGTCGGTGGTGGAGCGGTTCGGGCGGTGGGTGGCTGAGTCTCCGGGTGCGGTGGCGTTGTGGTCGGGGGGTCGGTCGTTGTCGTATGCGGAGGTGGATGCGCGTTCGGATGTGTGGGCGCGTGGGTTGGTGGGGCGTGGTGTGGGTCGGGAGTCGCGGGTGGGGCTGTGTCTGCCGCGTGGGGTCGAGATGGTGGTGGCGATCCTTGCGGTGTGGAAGGCGGGTGGGGCGTACGTACCGCTGGACCCCGAGTACCCCTCCGACCGGTTGGCGTACATGGCCGTCGACAGCGAGGCGCGTGTGGTGCTGGTGACGCCCGAGACGGCGGATCGCCTGCCGGAGGATGTCGACACGGTCCGACTCGACGAGCTGGAGACCGAAGCCGACGATCACCTCGAGGGCGTCGTCGATCCGGATCAGCTGGCCTATGTGATCTACACGTCGGGTTCGACAGGGCGTCCGAAGGGTGTCGCGGTCGGGCATGGTTCGGTGGCGAACCTGGCCACCGCCATGCGCCCTGTCCTGGGTGTCGAGCCGGGTGTGACGGCGTTGCAGTTCGCGTCGTTCAGCTTCGACGCGGCGGTGCTGGATGTGGCGGTGACACTGGCCGCGGGAGGCACGCTGGCGATCGCGTCGTCCGACGAGCGGCTGGATCCCTCCGCGCTGGCCGCCATGGTCGAGGCCAGTGGCATCGGGGTGGCGAGTGTGGTGCCGTCGCTGCTCTGGGCGCTGGAGCCGGAGGCTGTTCCCGGTGTCGGGAACTGGGTGCTGGGTGCCGAGCGGCTGGAGGCCGGCCTGGCGGCGAAGTGGCGTGCGGGTGCCCGGGTGTGGAACACCTACGGTCCCACCGAGGCGACGGTGATCTCGACGGCGGTGTTGCTGCGTGAGGGCATCGTGGGCGAGGACGCGCCGCCGACGATCGGTTCTCCGCTGGCCAACGTCCGCACCTACGTCCTGGACGGACGCCTGCGGCCGGTGCCGGTGGGCGTCACGGGTGAGCTGTATGTCGCGGGGGACGGTCTGGCACGCGGTTATGTGAACCGGTCGGGCCTGACGGCCGAGCGGTTCGTCGCCTGCCCGTTCGGCGAGCGCGGCGGGCGGATGTACCGGACGGGTGACCTGGCCCGCTGGACGGCGGACGGACAACTGGATTTCGTGGGCCGGGCCGACCAGCAGGTGAAGATCCGCGGGTTCCGGGTGGAGCCGGGAGAGGTGGAGGCCGTCCTGGCCGCCCACCCGGGGGTGGAGCGCGCAGCGGTGCTGGTGCGGGACGGCAGGCTCGTCGGGTACGTCGTCGGGTACGACGTCGGCTCGGTGGACGTGAACGCCGTACGGGCCCATGCGGCGACGCGGCTGCCGGAGCACATGGTCCCGTCGACGGTGGTGGTCCTGGACGACTTCCCGCTGACCCCCAACGGCAAGGTCGACCGAGCCGCCCTGCCCGCGCCCGCCGTCGTGTCCGTCGCCACCAGAGCGCCCGGGACCTCCGCCGAGGAGGCGTTCTGCGCCCTGTTCGCCGAGGTACTGGGCCTGGAGCGGGTCGGCGTCGGGGACGGGTTCTTCGAACTGGGCGGCGACTCCATCCTGTCGATGCTGCTCGCCTCCCGCGCCCGGCGGGCAGGCTGGGCCGTGACGCCCCGCCAGGTCTTCGAGGAGAAGACCCCGGAGCGGCTCGCGCTGGTGGCGGTCGCGACCGGGGACGCATCCGAGGAGACCGAGGACGGCGGTGCCGGCGAGGTGCCGTGGACGCCGGTGATGCGGTCCATGGGCGCGGACGCGCTGCGGTCGCGGTTCGCGCAGTGGATGGCCGTGGGCGCGCCCGCCGGGCTGGGGACGGAGGTGCTGGAGGCGGCTCTCGAAGCGGTGCTGGCCGCGCACGGCATGCTCCGGGCCCGGGTCGAGGGCGGGCCCGACGATCCGGTACTGGTCGTACCGGAACCCGGCACGGTGGATCCGTACGGCCGTACGGAAGGCGTCGGCCGTGCGGAAGGCGTCGGCCATGCGGAACGCGTCGGCCGTGCGGAAGGCGTCGGCCATGCGGAACGCGTCGGCCGTGCGGAAGGCGTCGGTCGAGTCCTGCGTGTGGACGCAGGCGCTGTCTCCGACGACGGCCTGGACGACGTGGCCGGTGACGCCGCCCGGGACGCGGTCGAGCGGCTGGATCCCGCGGCGGGTGTGATGGCGCTGGCGGTGTGGGTGGACGCCGGTCCGGGCCGGATCGGACGGGTGGTCCTCGTGGTGCACCACCTGGCGGTCGACGGGGTGTCGTGGCGGGTGCTGATGCCGGACCTGCGGGCGGCCTGCGAGGCCGTGGCCACCGGCCGGAAGCCCGAAACCGTCCTGCAGCCGACCGGCACCTCCTTCCGTTCCTGGGCCCGCGGGTTGGAGCGCTCGGCGCGCAGCCCGGAACGGGCGGCGGAGCTGGACGACTGGCTGGCCCTGCTCTCCGGGACCGCCGGACACACGGTGGTGGGACCCCGTCCCCTCGACCCGGCCCGTGACACCGTACGGACCCTGTCCCGCCGCGAGTGGACGATCCCCGCCGACCGCAGTGCCGTCCTGGTCGGCCGTACCCCAGCGCTCTTCCACTGCGGGGTGCACGAGGTGCTGCTGGCGACGCTGGCCGGAGCCGTGGCACGGTGGTGTCCGAAGGCCGGTGCCGGCGGACTGCTGGTGGAGGTCGAGGCGCATGGCCGGGAGCCGCTGTCGGAGGGCATGGACGTATCCCGGACGGTGGGCTGGTTCACCGCGGTGCATCCGCTGCGGCTGGACGTGTCCGGACTCGATCTGGAGGACGCGGCGGCCGGCGGCGCCGCGGCCGGCGTGCTGGTCAAGCGGGTGAAGGAACAGGTACAGGCGGTGCCCGGGGACGGGCTGGGCCATGGCCTGCTGCGCTGGGCGAATCCCGATGCGGCACGGGCGTTGGCGGACCTTCCCGTGCCGGAGATCGGCTTCAACTATCTGGGCCGGTTCGCCGGTGCCGGACCGGGCGGGAGTCCGGTCCGTGCCTGGCAGGCGGCCGGGGACAGCGCGATGTCCGGTACGGCGGATCCCGACATGCCGGTGCTGCACCCGCTGGAGGTCGGCGCCGTCGTGGCCGACACCCCGGACGGACCCCTGCTGACCGTCACCCTCGGCTGGCCCGCAACGCTGCTGGACGGGAGCCGGGCCGAACACCTCGGCCGGGCCTGGCTGGAACTACTGGAGGGGCTCGCCGCGCATACCGCCGATCCGGCGGCCGGCGGCCACACCCCCTCCGACTTCGCGCTGCTCGATCTCGACCAGGACGAAATCGAGGCCCTGGAGTCCGAGTTCGCGGATGACCACGGCTGATGTGCGTGTCTTCGACCCATGGCCTCTGACCTCTGACCTCTGACCTCTGACCTCCGATCTTCGACCCCTGACCCCTGACCCCTGACCCCCTGCCCTTACCCCCCTGACCTCTGACGCTCTGTCCGCGCTGCCGAACCGAAGCTGTGACCGCTGTGAGGAGACCTACGCGATGACCCGGACTCGGACCGCCATCGAAGACATCTGGCCGCTGTCCCCGCTGCAGGAGGGGCTGCTCTTCCACGCGGCCTTCGGCGAAGGTGCGTCCGACGTGTACGCGGGACAGCGGGCCCTCGCCCTCGACGGGCCGCTGGACGCCGACCGTCTGCGCCGCTCCTGGGAGGGCCTGATCGCCCGCCATGGCGCCCTGCGGGCGGGCTTCCGCCGGCGCAGGTCGGGCCAGGCGGTGCAGGTCGTCGCCCGGCATGCCGAACTCCCCTGGCAGGAAGCCGACCTGAGCGGCCTGCCGGAGGCCGAGGCGGAGGCCGAGGCGGCCCGGCTGTCCGCGGCCGAGCTGTCGGTCGGCTTCGATGTCGCGCGCGGCCCGCTGCTGCGGCTGCTGCTGATCCGCCTCGGCGAGCGGCGGCACCGGCTGGTGATGACGACCCATCACATCGTCCTCGACGGCTGGTCGTTGCCCATCCTGGTGGACGAACTGTCGACGGTGTACCGGGCCGGAGGCGACGTCGGGGCACTGCCCCCGATTCGCTCCTACGGCGACTACCTGGCCTGGCTGGGCCGTCAGGACCGGGAGGCGGCGCGGACCGCATGGCGCGCGGAGCTGGCGGGGGCGGACGAGCCCACCCTGGTCGCCCCGGCCGACCCCGCACGGACGCCGCTCAGGCCCGAGGCCGTGCTCGCCGAGTGCAGCGCGGAACTGACGTGGGCGCTGGACACGCTGGCCCGCGAGTGCGGTGTCACCATGGCCACGGTGGTGCAGGCCGCGTGGGCGATGGTCCTCGCCCGGCTGGCCGGGCGGCAGGACGTGGTGTTCGGCACCACCGTCGCCGGGCGTCCCACGGACCTGCCGGGTGCCGACTCGCTGGTCGGCCTGTTCATCAACACGCTGCCGGTCCGGGTCGAGCTGGCCGGGGGCAGCACCGTCGCCGAACTGCTTTCGACGCTGCAGGCGCGCCAGGTGAGTCTCCTGGGCCACCAGCACCTCGGACTCACCGAGATCAGGCAACTCGCCGGTCCGGGAGCGGAGTTCGACACGCTGGTGGTGTACGAGAACTATCCGCGTTCGGCGGCCGCGGAGCCGGACGGACCTGACGCCCTCACCATCCGGCTGGACGGCAGGACGAGGGACGCCAGCCACTATCCGCTCGGCCTGATCGTCGCGCCGGGTGAGCGGATGGAGCTGCAACTCGACCACCGGACAGACCTGTTCGACCGGGCCGACGCCGAGCGGGTGCTGGCCATGCTGCAACGGGTACTCGAAGGGTTCGCGGCCGACCCGCACGCGCCGCTGGCCCGCCTCGAACTGCTGGCCGACGACGAGTTGGCCCGTGTCATCCGTGACTGGCAGGACATCCAGCCGGAAGCACCCTCCGGGACGCTGCCCGACCTGCTCACGGGGCAGGCGCGCCGGACGCCGGATGCGATGGCCCTGGACTCGGACGAACGGACGCTCACCTACGCAGAGTTGGAGGACGAGGTGGGCCGCCTGGCGCGGCACCTCATCGCCCTGGGAGTGGGACCCGAGCAGCGGGTCGCCGTGGTCGCCGAGCGGTCCGCGGGCACGGTGGTGGCGCTGCTGGCGGTGTCGATGGCCGGCGGGGCCTTCGTCCCGCTGGATCCCCGGCACCCGGCGGACCGGCTGGCCCTGGTGCTCGAGGACGCCGACCCGGTTGCGGTGCTGTGCACCGAGGCCGGCCGCACGGTGTTGCCCGAGCACGCCCGGGAGCGGGCGATCGCCCTGGACGACCCGGAGGTCGTGGCGGCGGTGGCGCGGCAGACACCGGGCCCGGTGACCGACGCCGAGCGTACGGCGCCGCTGCGTGTCACCAACGCCGCATATGTCATTCACACGTCGGGTTCGACGGGGCGGCCGAAGGGTGTGGTGGTGTCGCATGTGGGGTTGGTGAATTTGGCGTTGGCGCAG
>NZ_JAGXJL010000345.1:0-258 GCF_019091475.1 Streptomyces sp. GbtcB6
TTTTGTATAAAACCACAATCGTACCCTTCATATGTATAAAATATAATGTAATGTTATAATTTTGGCTAGTTAGAATTTTTGCCCCTTGAACTTTGACATGTACCAAATCATGCCCCCTGATCTTTTAAGGTCATTGAAAATGCCCCTGAACTATTGAGATTGTTAAATTCAAGGACTTTTGTCTAATTTCATTCAATTTTACTGTTTCAGTGATTGTTTATGTACTAAATCATGCTCCCCAGACTTTGTTATCTAACA
>NZ_JAGXJL010000346.1:0-257 GCF_019091475.1 Streptomyces sp. GbtcB6
CCGACAGGACGACAAGCCCACGTCCGTCGGTGTCTCCGTCTACCCCCCCCACACGATCGCGGCCGTCCCTGAGCTGGCCGACGTCGTGCGCATGGTGAAGCAGTTCGACAAGCTCTACACCGAGCGGACCGGCCGCCAGGTCGTGTAGGGCCAGCGTCTGGCCCAGGCCCGACAGGCATCCCAGGATGAGCTCAACGCTCTGGGGATCGTCGCCCCTCCGCACTCCGCTGTGGCCGTCCTCGTCACCGCCGTGACCT
>NZ_JAGXJL010000347.1:0-257 GCF_019091475.1 Streptomyces sp. GbtcB6
CTTATTATTTTACCGAATAGAATCATAAGTATAGTTTAGTAGTACTTAATCCAATTCCCTGTGGTTCGACCTCACTTGCGTGAGATACTACTTGATTGCGTATACTTGCATAATAAACATAAAATTCGTAACAGGGATTAGAATACCAAGTATTTCAATCACAAAGCTTCGGTTTGGAGGAAAAAGAACGATATTAAAGGCATGTTTGATCAGTTTGGTTTTTGGCAGTAAGATAAGATTATTGTTCAGAACATCAT
>NZ_JAGXJL010000348.1:0-257 GCF_019091475.1 Streptomyces sp. GbtcB6
GATTATGTCAGTTTACAGGTCCTACACTATGAATGTTACCCAGTTTCATTGACCCAGAACACATAAATACCCACTAGCATACACTCCTAAAAGTTTTCAAAAACATCCTAACCCAGAAAACAAAGCACATTGTCTCCAAAAACAGAAAGCGAAAATGCAGTGATTTAGAAGCTAACCTTTAGTTTTGATCCCTGCGGTTATTCTCGATCACTTCTGAGAATGGAAATGTTGTGGAAAGTGGCAGAAAATCTGGGAGT
>NZ_JAGXJL010000349.1:0-257 GCF_019091475.1 Streptomyces sp. GbtcB6
CCCGATGATGTACGGCCCGCTCGCCGCGCTGTACACGGAACTGTTCTCCACCCGGAGCCGCTACACCCGCGCTTCCCTCGGCTACCAGATCGCGGGGCTGGGGGCCGGCTTCGCACCGCTGATCTTCACCGAGGTACAGGCCGACGCCGGTTCCGGGGCGACGCTGCTCATCTCGGCGATCATCGCCGGGGTCTGCCCGCTGACGGTGGGGTGCCTGGCCCTGCTCGGCGCGACCAGCCGCACCGATCTCACCGCCC
>NZ_JAGXJL010000350.1:0-257 GCF_019091475.1 Streptomyces sp. GbtcB6
CCCATCCCTTGCCTATTTATCAAAATATTTGCAATCCTTGGGAATCCAGTAATGTCATATTTCACTCTTTCCTAATTAGTACAAGCAACCTATGAAGGTACCCGAGAGGGACTCAAACCTCAAGACTTTGTGGGAGCAAACCACACGCCTAACCATTAAGCTACCCCACTT
Organism: Streptomyces sp. GbtcB6; assembly: GCF_019091475.1. Lineage (NCBI taxonomy): Bacteria > Bacillati > Actinomycetota > Actinomycetes > Kitasatosporales > Streptomycetaceae > Streptomyces > Streptomyces sp. GbtcB6. The sequence continues at coordinate 172 of NZ_JAGXJL010000350.1, forward strand.
GGGTAGACCATTAATGCTTTATTATCATTCATTCATATAACCAAAATTTCTTTTAAAGATCATTAGGCCAAAATTTCCCAAACCAT
>NZ_JAGXJL010000351.1:0-256 GCF_019091475.1 Streptomyces sp. GbtcB6
TTGTCATCGACTGTTACATGCTAAGTGTTTGAGGCAACTCATTGCTCCAATAAACATAGTGGTCAGTATTTATTGGAGCCTTCCACTTTTTGTTTGATATTTTGGGGTGCTAGAGAAGTCAAACATTAGAATAACATATATAATTTTTTGCGTTAAACTCATAAAAGAGTGTTGTACTTCAAAAATTGCAGAAACTACAACCAACTGAAGTCAAAATTACAGAAAACACACTGAAGGAGATTGTAGAGCCATATTT
>NZ_JAGXJL010000037.1:0-90190 GCF_019091475.1 Streptomyces sp. GbtcB6
GTGACGGGCTGTCAGCCCGGTACGCTCGAAACTACGCCTCTGACCAGCGGAAACATTGAAGTCCCACTGCAGTACTAGTACTCCGGTGTGACTTCGTGATCTATGCGGTTGAAGGGCTGGCGAGTCGTCGCTGGTAGTGGCTGCGGCGGGCCGTGGCCTGGTGGCGCCTGCGCCAGTTTGACCAGTGGAGCAGCCTGCGCGGGGAGGTGCTCGGCGGGTTCAGCAAGGCGCCGAGCAGGTGGCGGATCTCGGGGACGGTCAGGTCGATCGCGAGCATGGCCAGGGTGATGTGCCGGTGCCAGGCGGTCCAGTAGCGGACCTGGTGGTGATCCAGTCCCACTTGGCCTTTCGCGGCCTGGACGCATTCCTCGATGCACCACCTGGTTCCGGCCACCCGAATCAGCTCGGACAGCGGCACTGGCTTCGGGGCCCAGCACAGGTAGAAGGCGAGTTCGCCGCTGTTCGGGTTGCGGCGGATCAGCAGGTCTCGGTGGCCGTCGGCGCCGATCTCGATCCAGGCCCAGTCGTCGTAGCGCGGCCCCTTTGCTCCGGATCCGGCGTTCTGCCGGTGCCAGGCCGAGGTGGGCAGGCGGTTGGCCATGGCATCCGCGCGGGCGGCGGTGCGGCCCTGGTTGATCCGTACCCGGGTACTGCAGGCGACGGCCAGGACATAGCCGGTCTCACGGGACTCCAGTAGGGGGCGTAAGCCGGGGTCTTGGCCGTATGCCTCTTCGCCGGTCACCCAGGTGGTGCTGGTCCCGGCGTCCAGTGCTGCGGCGATCATCTGCCCGGCCAGCGTGGGCTTGGTAGCGAACTCCGCTTGGTCGGGCACGCCGGCGCGGGTTCGGCGCTCGGCGTCCTGGCACCACGAGGCTTCGGGCAGGTAGAGCCGGCGGTGCCGGTGTACTGGCGGTGCACGCCAGCCGAAGCGGTGCCTTTCTTCAGGAAGCCGGTCTCGTCCACGATCAGGACCCCGTCGTCGACACCGAGGTGCTCGATGACGTAAGCCCGGACGTCAGCGCGGACCGCGTCGGCGTCCCAACGGGTGCTTCGCAGCAGCCGCTGCATCGGCCCGGGGCGGGCATGGCCGGCCTGCTCGGCCAGCCGCCGGCAGTTCTTCCGCTCGACGCCGGACAGCAGGGCGAGCACAAAGGCGCGGGCAGTCGCCCACGGCTCCACTCGCTTGAACCGGCCCGCGATCCGGGCCATGGCCTGATCGAACATTGAACGCCAACAGGCGGCGTCTATGCTGTTGTCCGCGGTCACAACACGATCTTCAGGAGTCCACAAAGCCTTTGATGATCACGCGGTGGCCGCTCCAGGTCCAGCGGGTGTGACAGGCTGCTTTAGCCAGTGGGTTCCGCACAGGACGAGGCTCGGGATCGACCGCCGATCGTCAGCGGCCCGACGCCCGGATGTTCAGCCCCTGGCTCGGCCCCGGGGACTGCGTGACGGACTTGGCCGACGACGTTTCTCCCGGCCCGCGGCTGCTTGTAGGGCCGGTGATCGAGTGCAACAGGGGGCGGGGCATGGGCGAGGACCCACTCATTACGGCGGTGCGGAGCGGGGACGAGGACGCGGTCAGAGTGCTGTTGGAGGACGGGGCGGATCCCGACGCCGTCGACGAGCAGGGCAGCCCCGCACTCTGCCTGGCCATCTCAGCATTCAACTCGACGATCGCCAGCTACCTGGTGGAAGGCGGCGCGGATCCGGACCGCCAACTGTCCGACGGGACCACACCCCGACTGCGGGCCGTCGACAGCGGCTCCATCGGCCTCGCCCACTGCCTGCTCGGTAAAGCGGCCCAGCTCAGTGAGGCCACCCGCGTGCAACTGCTGGCACGCGCCCGGCAGTGGCATGAGATGGGCCCGGTCGCCATGCTGCGGGAGCGAACCAGCGCCTCGGACTCGGTCGAGCGGGTCCGGATCCGGGACAGGGAATGGTCCGCCGATTACCACGAGATCCGGCTCGGCGGAATGACCGTCCGCGACGGCCACACAGGGATCCTCACCCTCCTCGAGAAACACTTCGGACTCCATCCGGGTATTGACGAGTTGGCCGCCCGCGCGTGCGCACTTGAGTACCCCGACTGGGAGCACGCCGCCTGGTGGGAGATCACCAGAACCCTTGCCCAGAGGCAGGACAATGAGACCTGGGAGGCTGCGACGGCACTGCGGGCTCACCCTGATCCCCTGCACCGCCGCTTCGGCGCGGAGGTCCTGATTTCCCTCAACCTCGGAGATCCCGTGTCGGACGCCCCGAGCCCATTCGAACAGCGCACGCTCGAGTTCCTCCTCGGCTGGGCAGCGGAGGAGGAACACCCGGACGTCCTGGCCGAGACCCTGTCCGGCCTTGGCCAACATGAAGATCCAAGGATCGAACCACTGGGGCTTTCCTTCCTCGCCCACTCCGCCCCGCAGGTACGTGCGGGGGTTGCCTCGACCCTGAGAATCGTCGACTCGGAAAGGTCCGGGCGGCAGACGTTCACCTCCGAGGGGCTGAACGCCCTCCTCGCATTGGCTCAGGACACCGACGCCTCCGTCCGCAAGGTCGCCGCCTACCAACTCGCGCACAGCCTGAATCCGGAACCCGCCGTCGGGGACATTCTGGCCAGCCTGCTCGACGACGATGACCAGCAGACCCGCATCTGGGCCGTCCATGGGCTGGCCGAGCGGGACGATCCGCGCTGCGTCGACGGCGCCGGCCGGGTGGGGCCCGTCGACGAGTACGAGGCCTGGTCCTGGATCCTTGGCGCGCCCGCACGGTACGAGCAGCGCCAGAAGGAACAGGACGCGTCAGCCAGGGCCGAGTAGCGAATACTCGCCCCTACGTCTCACCGCATGCCCGCAGCGGTCACCCTCGGAGACGAGTCCGCCCCAGCGACTCGAAACACGATGCGGCCGACCGCATGGTCGTGAAGTTGCGTGTCCTGAAGCGCGCCGTCGGCGCCGGACCCGGCAGTGCACCCTCACCCACGGTGGGCTGACCAACGCCTGCCTGCCGGCCGGCCACGCGGCAGAGGCGAGAGCGGGACCTGGCGTCCCGCCCGCCCGGTGATCGCACCGGACGACGGTCCGACTACTCGGAGGGTCTCGGCGTGGCGCTGTTCACCGGCTGTCGCCGAATCCTGAGGAACAGTGCAGGTCCGGCGCTGAGGACGAGCAGGCCGACAGCCAGCAGGAGCCACGGGTTGAGCAGGCCATCGGTGCAACTGCTGCCGCCGGCCGAGGTGGTGCAGTAGGTGCCGGGGCCGTGCCGGTTGAGGTAGGCGAGAAGGAACAGGGGCAGGCTGGCACCTGACAGCAGGCCGGGCAGGCTCTGCCGGGTGTCCCGACGCGTGGCCAGCGCGACGGTGCCGGCCACGGCGATCGGCAGGATGAAGATCCCGATCGACAGCATGGTGAGGAGGGCGAGCAGGTAGCAGGCTCCTGTCAGAAGCCATCCCGTGAAGAGCAGCCAGGCGCGTCTGTTGCTGGTCATGCCTTCTTCTTTCGTTTGAAGATGTCGAGAAGGGAGGCGATTTTCCCGGCGCGGTCGAACAGGGCCAGAGCAGGCTCGCGTTCCTCTTCGAGGCCGGCGAGCATCTCCAGGCCCAGGTACAGGGCCACGATCGCGTGGGCGAGTTCTTCGGGGGGCAGGAGTCGAGCGGCGGGAGAGCCCGCGAGTGCCTCGCGGACGCTGTCGGCGGCGAAGGTGCGCCACGGGCGAATCCGAGCGGCGACTTCCGGGCGGAGCTCGGGGGTGAACTGGGCAGCGGCGATCATCTCGACGAGCACGGTCACGTGCCCCTGGTCCAGGTCCTCGTCGAAGACCGACCTGGCGGCCCGAACCAGGTCGCTGATGCTCTTGGACTCATCGACCATTGCCTGGTAGCGCGCGTTGCGTGCATCGCTGACCGCGTCCAAGGCCGCCAAATGCAGCTTGGCCACCGAACCGAAGTGGTAGAAGACCAGCGACTGGTGACAGTCGGCGCGCCGGGCGATCTCCCGCGCGCTGGCACCGGCGAAACCCTCCTCACGCAGTGCGGCGACAGCTGCTGCGACCAGCGCCGCTCGCGTCGCCGCCGAACTGGGGCTCCCAGACGGCTCAACCGACCGCTTCCCTCCGGCTCTGGCCACGTGGCACCTCTCCGACTGATCGATCGGTTTGAGCAACTGCTCAAAACGTAGAGGTCATCAGAAGCACTGGGCAAGAGTCCGAAACCAGCCACTGATCGACACGGCGCCAAGTCGTCGACCGCGACGTCAACCACCGAAGGAGTTCGAGACTCGACCACCAAGCTCGCGAGTGGCGTGGTGCGGGCTCGTCGCTCGGTCCATGCCGGCCGGCAGCTGCGGCCTGTCGACTCGACATTCCGGGGGAGGGATCGGCCGGGCTGCCGAGCGGATCAGTCCCTGTGGGAAATTCTGAACCGGTATGCCCGATTCTGGTGTTGACTCGGGGGTGGGGTGTTGTTCAGGCGATCGCGTGGTCCTTCGGCAGCCTCTACGGTGTCCCGGTCGAAGGGGTCGGGCGAGGACCGGTAGCTCGGAAGGATCGGTTCAAGGGCGTGGTGCACATCGAGCGGTTGGCGGACCTGAAGCCCGTCCATCAGCGTCAGGCCGCCGTCCTGGCCCTGTGGCGGTGGCGTGCGCCCATGCTCGCGTTCGAGCTCGATGCAGAGTGGGGCATCGACCGAGCTGCGCTGGATTCGCTGTTCCAGCTGGCAGCGTCGCCTGCCGGTGAACAGTCGGATCGTGCATTCCGGCGAGCGGTCGCCGAGCTGTGCACGGCCCCGCTCTTCACGTCTGAAGTCGACCCGGACACGGTTCAGCTCTTCCAGTTGGAGACCATCAGCAGCCTGCTGACCTTCGGCGAGTTGCTGGACAAACCTGGGGCGGACGTAGCAGAGCGGGTGGTCGAAGGCTCGGCCGGCCTGGCGAACTACCTCGACAGCCTCGTCGAGGGCTCGCTCTACCCGCACCCCTCGGAGGAAGCTCACCACGAGTACCTCGCGAACCTGGCGAACCTGACGGACCGGGCGGGCGAGGGATATTTCGCGTCACGCAACTTCGCCGTCGAATCCGCCGGCCATGGCGCCCTCCGGGGTCTCCCCGATTCCGCAGGGCTGCTCGACTCGTCCACGGGCTGCGAGTTGCTCGCGCTGTGCGAGGACTTCGGCGAGGAGCTTGTCACAACGATGCGGTGGCTCCGGGCTACGGGTCACTGACGATCGCGTCGTGAGCCGGATGTGTCGAGGATCTGCCGGTGGGCCGGGTAGGCCGGCAGAACGGGCGGCGATTCGGCTGGCTCTGGGGCACTCGACGGCAGGGCGAGGAGCGTCTTGCGGGTCGCCGCCAGGTTCTCGGTCTCGTCGTTGGGTTCGTGCGGACGTGCGGTGAGCTCGTCGATCTGCGTGCGCCTCAGGGCGTCCTCTCAGAGCTCGTCGACGTACGCCTGCGCGTCGATCTCGGGCAGCGTCCAGGGCAGGAAGATGACCCGGTAGATGATCGGGGCGACCACCCGGTCGATGACCTCGTCGCCACTGAACGTGCCGCCGGACCGCGCGGCGAAGGCAGCCGCCTCGGCCCGCCGGTCGCGCAGGCAGTCCGACTCGCTCTCGCCCGCCGCGGCGGCCCCTCCCCGGAGGATGGCGGCGTTCACGGGGACGCTGTAGTGACTGATCAGCTCCCGCGCCCATCCGGCCAGGTCGCTCCGGACGTCCCCGGTGTCGGGAAGGCTGCGCTCGGGGTCCAGCCGGTAGGTCGCCAAGTCGTTGATCATCGTCCTGGCGTCGCCCCATCGCCGGTAGATGCTGGAGTGATTCACCCCGGCGCGCTCCGCGACCATCGGGATGGTGATGGCGTCGCTGCCCAGCTCGGAGATCAGTTCCTCGACGGCTTTCCTGATGGACGCGAGCACGGTGGCGCTGCGGCCGCCGGTGCGGCGTCGCGGGGTCGATTCGGCAGTCATGGAAGCCACAGTAACGCACAGGGCTTGGCAATAACTCTCCTTCGGGTCTAGGCTCCTCGTAAAGCACAGATCCTGGCCTTAGGGGGCTTCGACGTGTATCGCGTCATCGAATCAACGCTTGACCGCAGTCCGGTCCCGGTGCACGCCGAGCCTGCCCGGGCCCGGAGGCTGCTCGCTCCTTCCGCCGCGTTCGCTGGATCGGGTGCCGTGTTCGCGGCGCTCTACGTGGCCGCGGGTGCGCCCACGCCGCTGCTGGTCGTCTTCGAGCAGCAGTGGGGCTTCCCGGCGTGGGTATTGACGGTCGCCTTCGCGTCCTACGCGCTGGGCCTGCTGGCGGCCCTGCTGGTCGCGGGTTCCCTGTCCGACCACGTCGGACGCCGCCCCGTCCTGATCGGCTCCCTCGTTGGGGAGCTCGGGGCGATGCTGATGTTCGTCTTCGCCGCCGACATCGGCTGGGTGATCGCGGCCCGCACCATTCAGGGCATCGCCACCGGCGCGGCGACCAGCGCCTTCTCGGCCTCGGTCGTGGAACACGCCCCGGAGCACCGAAAGAAGCTGGCAACGATCATCACCAGCATCGCGCCGGCCGGTGGGCTGGGCCTGGGCGCCCTCCTGACCGGCGCGGCGGTCCAGTTCAGCACCCATGCGAGCGTCCTGGTCTTCACGGCCCTCGCGGTGATCATGGTTATCGGCACAGGTGTCGTCGCGTTCTCGGCCGAGACGGTATCTCCGCAGCCGGGAACCGCGCGCTCCCTGGCGCCGCACGTTTCCGTCCCCAGGGCCGCGCGCCGTGAATTCGTGGCGAGCATCCCCGTGCACATGGCCGCATGGATGCTGGCGGGACTGTTCATGGGGCTCGTCCCCACCATCCTCCGCGACCTGCTGGGCCTGCACAGCGGTCTCCTGAACGGTGCCACGGTCTTCGTCCAGCCCGCGGCCGCCGCCGTGGCCGGTCTCTCACTCGGCCGCCTCGCACCGCGTCGCACGATTCTCGTCGGCGGTGTGGGTGTGCTGCTGGGCACCGCGGTCAACATGACCGGAGTCGCCACCGCGGCACTCCCGCTGCTGTGGCTGGGAGGACTCATCGGCGGTGTGGGCGTGGGTGCCTCCTTCTCCGGAGCCCTGCGCACCATCACCCCCCTCGCGCAACCCCATCAGAGGGCCGGGCTCTTCGCGGCCGTCTACCTGGTCGCCTACCTGAGCTTCGGAGTGCCGGCGATCATCGCAGGCCTCCTGATCGCCCCGCTCGGACTGCTGCACACCGTCCTCGGCTACGGCGTCGTCATCATCGCCGCCGCGGCTCTCGGCCTGCTAGCGCAGTACCGCAGGCCTGCCGGTCGCTGACCGACGAATCGCCCGGCGATCGCCGATGATCAACAGCGGCCGGTACACCCCCTTCCTCCGCAGGCGACTCCCCAACAGTCAGAGGCGCACCATGACACAGGAGAGCCGGTTTCCCGCCCGAGCCTCCGGAGTCTTCCGAATCGGCGGTGACCTGCCTGCCAGCCGGAACCCGCTCGGATGCGGAGCGACACGGCTGACTGGACCAGGCGTCTGCTCCGGCCCGCGTGGCTGCTTGCCGCAGGACGCTCCCGGCCGTGCTGAGCCGAGTGTTCACGACAAGAATCCCGGCAGCGGCTCCTCGCCCGACGCGCACAGTGACCGCGCAACGTCCAACCGGATCGGACCGGCTCACTTATTCAGGTGAGGGAAACACGGGCGATGAGTGGCTAGGACTTGAAGTCATGACATCCAGGAGCGGCCAGGCTCCCCGGCACCGAGGGGAGGCCGGACTGGTGGCTCTCAGTGGGGGCATTTGTCAATTTAAGGAACAAACAATGCATTCTGTATCCCGCACCGCACCGCAACAGTCCCTGGGCCGCTTCGGAATCTTCAGCCACGAACTGCGCTCCGAGGATCCGGCACTTCAAGGCCGGCGACGCTACGCGGCGGCCGAGCTTGAAGGCCTCGGCTTCGGCGCGATCTGGCTCGGCGGCAACAGCAGTGTGCACCACGCCGCCGCGCTGGCCGAGTCCACCGAACGCATCGCCCTGGCCACCGGCATCCTCAACATCTGGTACGAGGACGCCGCCACGGTGGCCCAGCAGCGAGCCGAGCTGGAGGACGCTCACCCCGGCCGGTTCCTCTTGGGCCTGGGGGCGAGTCACGCGCAGTTGGCCGAGAACTACCAGCGGCCCTACTCCACGATGGTGGAGTACCTGGACACCCTCGACAACGCGGCCATCGCCGTCCCGTCGGACCGCCGGATCCTGGCGGCGCTCGGACCGAAGATGCTGCGTCTCGCCCGAGACCGGGCCGCCGGTGCCCATCCCGCCATGGTCACCCCCGAATACATCGAGCAGGCCCGGGAGGTCCTGGGCGACGGACCGCTCCTGGCTCCCGTGGTCACCGTGGTCCTGGAAAGCGACCGCGCTCGGGCGCGTGCCATCGCACGTGACCACCTCGACCTGTACCTCCGGCTGCCCAACTACACCACGAACTTCGAACGCCTCGGCTTCACCGACGAGGACTTCACCGACGGCGGCAGCGACCGGCTGGTCGACGCCCTGGTGGCGTGGGGAACCGACGACGCGATCAGCGACCGACTGGCCGAGTTCCACGCGGCCCGCGCCGACCACCTGGCCCTGCAACTCATCACCGGCGAGGGAGGCGAGAGCCCGCCGCTCGTCCAGTGGCGCCGCCTGGCCGGCCTCGCCGGCGTCACCGCGAAGACCGCATAGCACCGCATAGCACCGCTTGGCACCGCTTGGCACCGCGAAGCGCACTCGTGACGACGTCCGCAGGACCCAGGACAGTCACCCTCTGGAGCACGTCATGTCCACACCCGAGCAGAACAGAGAACTCGTTCCGGCGGCCTTCTGTGCCCTCTTCGGCACGCCCGGCCACCCTGAGCTCCGACCCCCAACTCGCTTTTGCCGAGGGCGGCTACGCGACGCTCTCTGGCCGGTTCTGCAGGCGAGGTGAGCCGAGATGATCGACACCAATCGCCAATACCGGCTCAAGGCCCGCCCGGCCGGCCCCTTCAGGGATTCCGACTTCGAGCTCGTCCGGACACCCGTTCCCGTGCCCGGCGACGGCGAGCTCCTCGTCAAGGGCACACACCTGTCGATCGACCCTGCCATGCGCGGCTGGATGAACGCAGGACACGTCACCCCGGTGGACGTCGGGGCCGTCATGCGGGCGATCACGATCGGACAGGTCGTGCACTCCCGCCATCCCGGCTTCGCCGAGGGCGACTTCGTCCACGGCACGTTCGGCGTCCAGGAGTTCGCCCTGTCGGACGGAGCCGGGGTCTACAAGGTTCACCCCGAGGAGGGCAGGTCCCTCGCGACGTTTCTCGGCGTCCTGGGTATGACCGCCTACTTCGGGCTGCCCCGAGGCCATCGCGAAGATGTCGCACTGGCTCGCCGCCGGTCGGCTGACGAGCGTCGAGGACACGGCGCACGGCGACATCGAGACGTTCCCGGCCGCACTCAGACGCCTGTTCACCTGCCAGAACACCGGCAAGCTCGTCCTCGAACCCGAGCACCAGGCGTGAGCCTGCCCCCTGCCCCCTGGCGCACCTGAACCGGACCTGAACCGGTCCGCCGAAGCGACTTCCTCACCTGTTCTGGTGAGGGCAGAACAACCGACCAGTGACTAGGACTTGAGGTCATGACAACCACCCAGCGCATCCACACCCCCTTCGGAGACGAGTCGACGGCCGCCGAGGTCATCGAAGGCATCGACCTCACCGGCAAGCACGCGGTCGTCACCGGCGCCGGCTCGGGTCTCGGCGCCGAGACCGCCCGCGCCCTCGCGAGCGCCGGCGCCTCGGTCACCCTCGCGGTCCGCAACACGGACGCCGGAGAGCAGGCCGCGACCGAGATCCGCAAGGAGACCGGAAACGACGCCGTCCATGTCGGCCGACTCGATCTCGCCGACAAGGCCTCGATCACCGCCTTCACGAGCGCCTGGTCCGGGCCCCTGCACATCCTCGTCAACAACGCAGGCGTCATGGCACTGCCCACGCTCGAGCGCACACCGGACGGCTGGGAACTCCAGTTCGCGTCCAACCATCTCGGGCACTTCGCACTAGCGCTCGGACTGCACGACGCGCTCGCGGCCGCCGGCAAGGCACGGATCGTGTCGCTGAGCTCCCGCGGCCACCATGCCTCGCCCGTCGAGTTCGACGACATCAACTTCAACACCCGCCCCTACGACCCGTGGCTCGCCTACGGGCAGTCCAAGACCGCCAACGTTCTCTTCGCAGTCGAGGCGACCAACCGCTGGGCCACCGACGGAATCACCGCCAACGCCGTCCACCCCGGCGTGATCATGTCGACGAACCTGTCGCGCTACATGGATCCCGACCAAGCCGCACAGCTGCGCGCCGCCGAGGCGGCCGGGGAACTCGGCTCGATCCAGGGCGCGCCGTTCCGGTTCAAGACCATCGCCCAGGGCGCCGCGACGAGCGTGCTGGTCGCGACCTCGCCCCGGCTGGAGGGCATCGGCGGCCGCTACTTCGAGGACAACAACGAGGCGGAGAAGCTGACGCCCCAGGCCGTGGGATCCGCCCCCGGCGGCGTGGCCCCGTACGCGCTCGACCCGGACGCCGCCGAGCGCCTGTGGGAACTTTCGCTCGCCGCAGCGCGCGTGTGACCACGGTCGTCGGACACCACACCACAGTCGCCGATTCGGCAGCCGCAGCCGTCGTGCTCATCTGCCCGGTGCGAAGAGCGCGACGGTTGCGGACCGGGCCTCCAGCGATGGCAGGAGGGCATTGTCGCCAGACCGACGCGACCGTCAATGTACGTGACGTACGTGACGTACGTGACGTACGGCGGCAGCGTCTGGTGTCCGACGGCTTCACCGGCTCCGCGCCGCGGGATCTGTTCACGCCCGGTCGCGTGGCGGTCGAAGAACCGGCGGTTCGGGGGCGGCCCCACCTTTCCGGCCTGAGGCCGGCCCCAGCCGGTGGGCCGGGTCGGCCGGGTGGGCCCGGTGGCGAGTGTCCCGGTCAGGGCGTGGTCTTCAATGCCACGTCCAGCAGCGTCTCGGCCGCTCGCCGGGCGTCCGTGAAGGCCTCCGCGTCGTCGCTGGAGGCCGCGAGCGCGTTGGCGCCCTCGTAGAGCACGGCCAGTTGCCGGCCCAGGGGCTCCGGGTCGGCCGCTCCTGCCTCGGCGGCGGTGGCCACCAGGCGGTCGCGGAAGGCCTGCTTGTGCTGCTGCGCGAGGTGGGCGATCTCGGGCAGTTCTCCGGCGCCCTCGACGACGGCGTTGTGGAACGGGCAGCCACGGATGACCGCGGCCGGGCCCCCGTCGATCGGAGCGAAGATCGCCAACAGCCGCTGAACCGGCGTCAGATCGCCGCGCTCCAGCTCTGTTTCGGCGAGGAGCGGCGTCTCCTTTTCGAACCGGCGCAGATACTCCTCCACCAGCGCGTTCTTGGTCGGGAAGTGCACATAGAAGGTCCGCGGCGACACATGCGCGGCCTCGATCAGCGCTGCCACGCCGGTGGCGTGGATGCCGCGCGCATAGAAGAGCTCTCCCGCCGCACGCAGGATGCGCTCCCGCGCGCCGCGTCCGCCGCTGCGGGCGGTCCCGGTGGTCGTTGTCCCAGTCTCCATGGCCGCAAGTATAGCGACCGCTTTACATCCGTCGAGTGAGCTAGTAGCTTCAGCGTCATCGAAGTAAAGCGATCGGTATACATCGATCGCCGGACATCGATGGCGCTCAGTGGCCGACCTGCGGTTTCTGTGCGCCGGAGCATCCATCCCGGCTCCAGCGGGGCCGGCCTGAAGGGAGAGTCCGATGACGGAGACCTACGCACAGGCGCCCATCAAGACGGTGTCCGCCGCCAACGGCGTCGAGTACGCCTACCGCGAGGTCGGCGAGGATGGGGTGCCGCTGGTTCTGCTCATGCACTTCCGGGGCAACCTCGACTACTGGGACCCGGCGCTGGTGGATGCCCTGGCGCAGGGCCGGCGCGTCATCGCCTTCGACAACACCGGTGTCGGCGGATCCAGCGGCAGCACGCCCAGCACGGTCGCGCAGATGGCGCTGGACGCCATCGCCTTCCTCGACGCCCTCGACCTGGCGCGGGCCGACATCCTCGGCTTCTCCCTGGGCTCCTTCGTGGCCCAGGAGATCGCGCTGATCTGGCCCGCGCTGGTACGGCGACTCGTGCTCGCCTCGGCGGCACCCCAGGGCGCGCCCGGCATGCACGGCTGGGCGAAGTGGGTCATCGACTCGGTGGGCGAGCCGGAGGTCGTTCCCGCCAAGGTGCTCGACGTCTTCTACACCCCCTCGCCGGACAGCCGGTCCGCCGGTGAGAAGGCCATGGGCCGGATGTTCACCCGGGCCGAGTTCGATGCCCCCACCACCTGGCAGACGCGCCAGGCACAGTACGACGCGGTCACCGCCTGGGGCATCCCCGACGTCGGGCTCCTGGAGCGGGTGACCGCCATCCAGGCACCCGTGTTCGTCGCCAACGGCGACAGCGACCCGATGATCCTCCCGCGCTACTCCCACCTGCTCGCCGGGCTCGTCCCCGACGCCCGGATCAAGATCTACCCGGACGCGGCGCACGGCTTCCTCTTCCAGCACCACGAGGAGTTCGCCGGTGACGTCAAGGAGTTCCTCGACCGCGCGTGAGCACCCCGTCGACAACGCCGCCCACCGCACCAACTGCCTTGCCTCATGCACTGATCGACAGGAGACATCATGTCCACCAGCACCAACTCCGGCCTCGGTTACGACGTGTTCGTCGCGGACCCGCTGCCCATGGCCGGTCCCGGACCGCTCCCCAACGGAGAGCCCCGCACCTTCCAGCCCATCGCGGTCACCCTGATCCACGGCACGCGGGACGCCGTACTCGTCGACCCACCGCTCACCCTCGACCAGGCACAAGCGGTCGGTGACTGGGTCGAGGCGAGCGGGAAGCGGCTGACGCACATCGTCGTCACCCACGGGCACGGCGACCACTGGTTCACCGCCGGCGTGCTCGCCGAGCGCTTCGGCGCCCAGGTGATCACCTCCGCGGCCACCATCGCGCAGATGCACAACAACGTGTACGCCAGGGAGGTCCTCTGGGACGTCCTGTGGCCGGGCCAGATCCCCGCGTCCCCGGTGACGGCCGTCGCGGCGTCCGGCAACCGCCTCACCCTCGAAGGCCACGACCTCGACATCGTGGAGGTGGGGCACGCGGACAGCGACGACAGCGCGGTCGTGCATGTGCCGGACCTCGACCTCGTGGTGGCCGGCGACGTCATCTACAACGGCGTCCACGTCTACCTCGCCGAGTCCGCCGACGGCGACTTCGGCCCCTGGCGCAGGGCCATCGACACCGTCGCCGCGCTGGCACCGCGCCACATCGTGGCGAGCCACCAGAACAAGAACCTCGACGACGACGCAGCGCGCCTCCTCGCCGAGACCCGCCGCTACCTCGACGACGCCGAGGCCGCGCTGGCCGCGCATGACACCCCGGACGCGTTCTTCCAGGCGATGCTCGACCACTACCCGGACCATGTCGGCCCGACCGTCCTCTGGGTCGGCTCCCGCGCCCTCTACCTCGCGCGCGAAGGCGGCGACCCGGTGCAGAACCTCGTCGCGGCCTGGCGGCAGTAAGCCGGGGTCTGCCGGCCTGCCGACAGCACGTCGGCAGGCTGCCCCCTCGCAACAGAACTCCCGTAGCAGTAATCCCGCAACGCAACTCCCTTAACGCAACTTCCGTAACACGACACCCCACGAATGGACGGCGTCCCATGAGTGACCTGCTGAATCTCGTTCTCGAGGCCCACGGCGGCCTCTCCCGCTGGCAGGAGGCCAGGACCATCCGAGCCCAGGGCTCCCTGGGCGGGCTGCTGTGGCCCGTGCGCGGCCAGGAGGGGATCTTCGCCAAGGCCGACATGACCGTCGACGTACAGCGACAGCATCTGGTCTACGCGGGCTTCACCGGCCCGGAGCTGCGCGGGGTGTTCACCCCCGACCGCGTCGCGATCGAGAAGCGGGACGGCGAGGTCGTAGCCGAACGCACCGCTCCCCGCGAGTCCTTCGCCGACCACGGCCCGGACACCCCCTGGGACGAGCTGCACGCGCTCTACTTCGCGGGCTACGCGATGTGGAACTACCTCACGGCCCCCTACCTGCTCACCCGCCCCGGCGTAGTACTGAAGGAAGTGGAGCCCTGGCAGGAGGACGGCGCGACCTGGCGTCGGCTCCACGCCGCCTTTCCCGAGGACATCGCCACGCACAACACGGAACAGGTCTTCTACTACGACGGCGACGGCCTCCTGCGACGCCAGGACTACGCACCCGACGTCCTCGGCCGCCCCGGCGCCGCGCACTTCGCCGAACGGCACATCACGGCGTCGGGACTGGTCTTCCCCACCCACCGGTACGTCGTGCCCGCCCGGGAAGACGGACGCGCTCTCGAGGAACCGGTCCTGATCTCCATCGACCTCACCGAGATCTCCGTCGACTGACGACGGCTCGCACACGAGGAACCCGACCTCGATCTCCAATGGTGACCATGTCACAGGTGGAGCCATGGACCCTTTTGGGGGCATAGTATAGGGTTCGGCTGTGACAGTAGAAGACCGATCAGTGCGCGGCGCCCCAGACCGGCCGAACATTCTTGACGCGCTCTGCCCGAGCCGTGACGTATTCGTGGACCTGGCAGACAAGTGGGTTCTGCTCATGCTGGTGTGTCTTCGCGAAGGCGGCGCTCAGCGCTACTCCGAACTGCATCGTTCCCTGGGCGGCATCAGCCGCAAGATGCTGTCCCAGACCCTGCGGACGTTGGAGCGGGACGGCCTTGTCCTGCGCTCCGTCGACCCCAGGTCGACTCCGCCCCTGGTGCTGTACAGCCTGACCGAGCTCGGCGGTGAACTCGCCGAGGAAACAAGGGCTCTGTGTACCTGGACCGAGAAGCGGACCACCGTGGTACACGAAGCCCGCGCGGCCTACGACCGACGTCAGGACACCGGCCAGGACGCCTGAGACGAGCTTCGCCCCGAAGCCCGCGGGGGACCACCGGATCACCCGACATCAGTCAGTCGCACCCCTTGCCGCCTCCGGCGCACGGGAACTCCATCGCGGGTTTCTGCCGCTGAGCGCCAGACTTCGTTCGAACGGGGACGCGTGGACGTCCTGGGGCACTTCGTCGGCCAGGAGGCCAAGTCCTCGCATACGCGGAGCCTCACGCGCATAGGTGCCGAGCATGGCCCTGGCCAAGGACTCGGGCACGTCGAGACGCTGGCCGGTGGCTACCGCCACGTCCCAGGCGTGGACGGCGAATTCCGCGATGAGGATCTCGCCGAGTGCTTCGGCGGGCATGGGCGGCCCGCCGAGGCCCGCCTCCCCCTGCCACGCCCTCGTCTCGGACCACGCTCCGGCTGCCGGCTCCGCCAGGCCGTTCACGACCAGAGCCCACTCCGACTCCGGCCGCCCGGCAAGAACGGGCACCGGATTCGCAGTCAGCAGGGCGGGGTCCGAAGCCGTGCGGGCACCCGCATCCCGTGTCAGCACAAGCATCATGGCGATGTGATTGACGAGGTCCTTCACCCTCCACTCCGAATCCGGAGTCGGGTTCTCGTACTGGTCCACCGGCGCACCGTCGACAGCGCCCGTGACCAGGCGGATACTCTGCGCAAGCTGTTCCGCTCCGGCCGGTGGTGTCATGAGACGTCCCTCCGTTTCGCCGCCGGATCCGGACGAACGGTCCTGTGGCGGCTTGTTCGAGATGCACCGCGGGCCGCTGTCTCCATGGGCCTTCGGTCTAGTCGATGAAGACGCTCCAGGCGACCGCGTTGAGGTTGTCACGCAGGAAGATGTCGGTTCCTGCCAGGCGCTCGTCCCAGGAAGGCATCAGCTCCTCCGCACGCGTGACGACCGCGTCCATCCAGACCTTCAGTTCGGCCTGGCGGTTGTTGTGCGGAACCTTGGCGTCGGCTGCGGCTTCCCTCAGGTCGACCGTCCGCAGTGCCTCGGCGGCAGCGGTGCGCAGGTCGCGGATGAACTCACGGTTGTCCGCCACGTCCTCGCGGGTGCCGGGCAGGGCCATGTGGCCGGTCACGATGGTGTCGTAGTCGTACTCGAGCAACTCGTCCATCGCGTCGTAGTACGCGGGTACGTGCGCGGAGAAGTACAGCCGGAAGAACGGCGCACTCTTCGGTGTGAAGCTGTCCACCGCTGTCATGAGCCTCTGCTCCGGGAGGTGGATGAACAGGTTGCCGGCCACGTGCCAGTCTCTCGTGTAGTCGAGGACGAACCGGACCCCGTCGATGTCCATCTCCTGGTGCCGGCCGCTGAAGGTCTC
Source organism: Streptomyces sp. GbtcB6 (assembly GCF_019091475.1). Classification (NCBI taxonomy): domain Bacteria; kingdom Bacillati; phylum Actinomycetota; class Actinomycetes; order Kitasatosporales; family Streptomycetaceae; genus Streptomyces; species Streptomyces sp. GbtcB6. The sequence continues at coordinate 16,273 of NZ_JAGXJL010000037.1, forward strand.
GGTGGGAAGCGGGCGCCGGTCGTCCTTGGCCTCTCTGATGAGGTCGCCGGTGATCTCGTGCGCGATGATCTTCAGGCCGTCCCGGTTCAGCAGGTGCGCGGCGCCGATGTGGTCGGCGTGCGCGTGGCTGTAGATGAGGTGGGTGAGGGGCTTGGGGGTGACCGACTCTATGGCCTCCAGCAGTTTGTCCCCGAGGAACGGTGACGCGTCCACGAGGACGACGCCCTTCTTCGTCACCAGGAACATCGTGTTGATCATCCCTTGCGTGACGATGTAGGCATCGCCGCCCCGGTCGGTGACGGCATACCCGGTGGACTCCGGGATGTCCGGCCCGAGGGCGAAGTCGGGCACAGGCTTGAACTCGGTCATGGTGATCTCCTCTTTGCGTTGGCTCTAGTGGTTTCTAATGTAGACCACGTTTCTGCGGGGGAGCTAGTGCCCAATGGGGTCCGAGGGGGAATTGGGTGGAGGGACGCGACACCGCCGTCGGCGGGCGGATCGCCGGTCGGCTGGGGGCGGACGCCGAGCTCGAAGGCTGTGCTGCGGATTCGACGGGCGACCGGCCGTCGAGACGCGGCGTGGCCGTGCTCGGGGGGTGCGGCACCGCCGGGCCAGGCGTCTCCTGTATCGAGGTTCACACCACTTCCCGGCCCGAGGAATCACGTGCGGCGCGTGGTTCGTGACCGGGGGCGCCACGTGGCGCCGTCAAGCGGAGAAAAGGTCAGCCCCGGGGGACGAGCGCGGTGGACAGGACCTTCAGGGCCACGGCGGGGTGGAACAGCACCGCGGGGGAGGCCACCATGTTCACCACCCGCACGAACCTCGACCAGACGGCCGCGTCCCTCACGGCGACCTGGAAGAGCCTCGTGTTGTACCAGTGCGCGAACCGCGCCCCCAGGGGCTGGGGGTCCGGGTTCCACATCAGGTCCGAGTTGGTGGAGAGTGTCCACGGGCCGAGCAGCAGCCGGCCCACCCGCTTCTGGTAACCGCCGGCCAGCCCGTCCAGCTGTTTCCCGGACTCGCTGCGGCGGGCCAGCGTCCGCTGCAGCAGTTCCGCCTCCATCGCGGCCACGGTCAGCCCCTGGCCGTAGACGGGGTTGAAGACGCAGACCGCGTCCCCGACGGCGATGAGCCGGTCCGGCCAGTTCCTGACGGCGTGGTAGGGCCGCCACTGGTTGTCGACGTTGGTGTAGCGATGGGTCGGCTCCTGGACCATACGGCGTCCGATCTGCTGGGCCAGGTGCGGGTTGTCCAGGCTCTCGGCGAACCGCAGGTAGCCCGTGTCGTCGGCCGGCGGCGGGTCCTGGAAGCCCAGCAGCGAGCACGTCCACCGGTTGCGCTCCACGGCCAGCAGGACCCCGGCCCGGGGCACCCGCGGAGCGAACAGCATCTGGTACGCGATGTAGAAGTCCGGGTGGCCCGGGTGGCCCTCCTCGGGCCGGTCGAAGTTCATCGACGTGTAGGTGACCTTCGCCTTCACGGTCCGCTTCGGGGGGATCGTGACACCCACCGCACCCAGCCAGTCCTCCAGTGAGCTGGACCGCCCGGAGGCGTCGACGACCAGATCGGCGGCCAGGTCGACCGCTTCCGTGCCCTGCTGCCGGCACGTCACCCCGGTCACCCGCCCCGAGGCGTCCAGGGTCAGCCCCGAGCATTGCGTGGCGGCCAGCAGCGTGACCTCGGAGCGGGCGAGCACCTTGCGCCGCAGCCGGCGCTCCAGTTCGTCACGGGTGAACGTCTGGATCTGCACCCCCGTCCGGGCACGGGGTGCCAGTCCGGTCGGCAGCAGGAAGTCGATTCCCTGCCCGTAGTCGAACACCGGCGCACCGGCTTCCCGCAGCTCCTCCCGCAGCCCCGGAAACAACCGCTCCAGGATCTCGCCGCCCTTGGCCAGCATGGCGTGCGCGTGATAGCCCTGCGGCGCACCCTGATGAGCACCGGTGTCCTCGTCCACGGCATCCCGCTCCACGAGGACGACTTCCGAGAAGAAGTCGGCCAGCACCCGCGCGGTCACCAGCCCCGCGTAACTCCCGCCGATGACAACGGCCTTGCCCCAGGGGCGGTTCGTCTGCATGTCGTCTCCCACGCTTGCCGGGGCAGGGCGAATCACGGGGATCAACGACGGCGCCGATCAGTGCGACACGGCCGTCGACTTCCTTCACGTGCTCGGCCCGGTCCCGGGTGATCGGGGACCGGGCCGAGCACCGCCGACGGGGGGATTCACTCCACTCGGCGTCTACTTGGTATGCCGGGGCGGACGGTGACAGTCACCTGAGCGACATGGAGGAGCGGGTTTCGGGTGGTGCTCGTTGGCATGAGACGGGTTCTTGGCGATCTCCACCTTGAGGACCGGTGATGCCGGGCTCACATTGCCCGCGAGGTCTTCGAGACGTACGGCGAAGCCGTACTTCCCCAGGTCGAGCGGGGCGCTGGCGATTTCGTACGCTCCGCCCGAGGTGACGGTGTCCTTGCCGACCACGGCCGGACGGACGGGTCCCTTCGGATCGGCGGTCAGCCGCACCAGTGCGTTGGGCTCGACCGACCGGCCCTGGAAGGTGGGTTTGCCGATCGACGTGATGTTGTCCCTGTGGTTGCCGGTGTCGCTCGACGACAGCAGGTCCGGGGCGGCCGGACGCCTCGGTGCGTGGGTGTCGAGTGTGATCAACAGCCGGTGCGCGCTCTCCCTGCCCGAACCGACCACGTGGGACACCCCGGGGATGCCATGGTCGTCGGACTGGTCGACGATCACCACCTCCGCGGTGATCTGGTTCTCGCCCTCCACCAGGACAGGGTTCAGACGGATCCGGTACAGCCCCGGTCTGGCGATCGGGTCCACCGGCTGGGCGAAGCCGACGCGCTGTCCGTCGCGTTCCACGGCCACCTTGTAGCCGGGGGCGTCGTCCGTGAGCGTGGCCGTGCTGTTCTGCGGAGACAGCGGGATGCCCGCGGCCCGCAGCTCCGAGTCGTCGACCCGCAGGAAGAGCTGCGGACCGCGGATCCTGGTGACGTCGTCGTTGTCGTACCGGCCCGAGTCCGACTTGCGTGCGAGGTCGAGGCCGAAGGGTTCGGGGGCCGCGCGGTTGACGACGGTGAGGTCGTAGGTGGCCTGTGGCGGGTCGGTCGGCGAGGCGTCACCCGGCCTGGTCGGGTCGGCGATGCCGGCGTCGCTGACGGCGACGAAGTACGGCTGGTCCTCGACGACCGGGATGGCGAGTCTGCTGGTCGAACTGCCCGGCCTGGTCGTGGCGGTGGTTCCGGTGGCCACCTGGTTGCCGAACTTGTCGTACGCGCGGACCTGGAGCCGGGAGATCACCTCGTTGAAGGCGATCTCGGCCTGCAGGTGCCCGGTGTGGCGGGGCTCGATCCTGAAGAAGTCGACGTCGGTCGCGCTGTGCAGGGTCAGGCGCGGCTTGGTGACCCTGTTCCTCGTGCCGAGCGCGGTGGCGACGGCGGTGTCGATCGACTCGTTCGGTTCGAAGGCGTCCGGGAAGGCGCCGAGCAGCGAGAACACGTCGAAGTAGGTGGTCTGACTGCCCTGGGCCGACGCGGTGGCCGTCGGCGGGGTGGTGTTGCCGGTCCAGGTCGCGTAACCGATCCCGTCGGCCGACCACAGTCCGTTGTACTCGCCGATGCGGAGGGTCTGCTGGGTGGAGCCGGCGCCGCAGGCGAAGCGGCACGGGGCGTTGCGGTCGGGGTCGAAGGGGGAGTCGCTGACCCGGAAGTCCTGCGCCCAGGTCTGCCCGCCGTCGCGGCTCGTCGTGCCGTAGAGCTCCAGCAGGAAGTTGTTGCTCCCGTTCGGCCCGGTGCCGAAGTTGCGCCCGCCGCCGCGGTTGTCGTACCAGGTGACGACCGCGTTGCCGTCCTGGTCGATGTGCGCGGTGGGCATCACGGCGAAGGTCTGGCCCGGCCCGTGGTCGACCCTGCCCCGGGTGAACGTCTGCCCGTTGTCCGTGGAGCGGGCGATGACGACATCGGCGTCGTCGCCGTTCCCGAAGATGTTGTTCGGGTCGTCGTTGGCGACGACGTAGACGTTCCCCGGCCGCGCCGGGTCGGGCAGGATCCACGGCTGCATGCTGCCCTGGAGCCAGAAGTCGGTCCCCGGGATGTCACCGCCCGGGGAGTTCACCACGTTGCAGGTGATGGTGGCCTGCCCCGCTCCGAACGCCGTTGTCTTCTGCTGGACCGTACCGGCGGCGAAATCGGCTCCCCCGGAGCCGTCGCGAAGGAGCTGCGTGGTGCCCTGGCCGGGAGCTCCGTCGGTTCCTTCGTTGCATCCGTCGGCGTGGTAGGCGACGTAGAGATCACCGTTCGGACCGACCGCCGCGTGGGAAGGCCACACGTTCCCCTCTCCGGGCGCGGAGAGGACGCTGGGCGCCGACCATGTCGTGCTCCCGCTCACGAGGCGGGAGAACTGGATCTGCCACGGGGTGCCGAGGTGTGACCAGACGATGTAGAGGTTGTCCCGGTACGGGCTGGTGGGGTTGGTGTCGGCCACCAGCCAGGGCTTGTCGTCGTTGACGGTGCTGTTGGCGCTCACCTGGGTCGCCGTGTACGTCTGGTTCCCCGGCGTCGTCAGATCGTTGATCCGGCCGACACCCACTCCGAAGCTGGGGGCGGTGTTGAAACTCCTGGAGAGATGGGCGACGAACAGGCGCCCCTGGGAGTCGAAGGCGATGGAGGGGTCGCCCGAGCAGGGGAGGGTCGACGTCCGCGTGATCGGGAAGCCGTCCTTGCCGAAGTTGTTGTCGATCCGGACGGTGCACCCCTGCATGACGGCGACCTGGCTCGGCCTGCGGGGATTGACGGTGGCGTTGTGCGGCTCGTTGCCGTTGGTGGCGAGACTGCGGTCGTCGCCCGCCCACGCGGGGGAGGCGGGTCCCATGACCACGAGCGACTGCAGCATGAGAAGAGTGCTGCCGACAACGGTGAGGACACGCCGTTGAACTTGACTGTTCAACATGGGTCCCCCTCTCTGATCCTGATCATCCCTCTCCTTCTGGTCCGGCCGAGGCGCGGGCACCCTGAAGATCTGTTCATCGGGCCAGATGACTGTGACACCGCGTTACCGCTCACCCGTGAGCCCTCGACCGGGACACGCTGAATTCACCAAGACCCTCACCAGAACCATCCGTACGGAGTAACTCGCTGGCCCGTTCGGGAGCGGCGGCGGCATGGACCGTCGCAGGTCTGCCGCACCTGCGGCGGGGAAGGACGACGGGCCCTGCGCGGCAACACCCCGGCAGGGAATATGAGTTGGAGGGCATGCTGGTAGGTGTACGAATGCGTCGGGAGGCGGCGGGATGCGCTGGTGGGCCGGGGTGGGGATGGTCGCGGGGGCGGTTGTGCTGGCGGCTTGCGGTGAAACGGCGGGCGGCGGAACTGCGGGTGGCGGAACGACGGAAGGGCCGTCCGGAAGCGCGTCCGCCTCGGTCACCGTGCCTTCGGCGGGGAACTGTGCCGCCGGACACGCCGAGGTCACCGTCGCACCGGGGGACGCGCCCCGGCGGGAGCTGTGCGTACGGCCCGGAACCGTGCTGTCGCTCGTCCTGGAGCCCCGCATCGACGACAAGCGCTGGACAGGCGCGCGGAGTTCGGCGCCGGCCTTCGCCGTGGCCTCCGGATGGCGGCTGGACGCGGACGGCACCGCCCACGCCTCGCTGCGCTGCGCCGGCACCCGGGGCGGCAGGACCGTGGTCACCGTGACGGCGAAGGCACCGGACGTGGCGGGCGCCGCTCGGGTCGCCTTCACGCTTGACGTGAGCGTGGTGCCGTACCCGACGCAGGGGTGACCCGGAAGAGTCCGGGTCACCCCCTGTCATGCCGCTGGGTCAGTCGCAGTCGCGCACCTTGATCGTGTAGATGCCGCGGCCATGGGTGGCCGCGTACAGGGTGCTGCCGTCGGGGCTCAGCTTCAGCTGGAGCACGGCGACCGCCGGGAGCGAGCCGACGCGCTCCCACCGCGTGTGGCCCGGGGCGCGGTAGACGACGCCGAGGTCCGTGGCGACGGCGAGACCGCCGTTCGGTGTGACGACCGCGGAGTCGGCCGGCACGTCGGGGAGGTTCTTGGAGATGTCCTTCCAGGTGGTGCCGCCGTCGGTGGACTCGAAGACGTGGCCGACGCCCGCCCCGGGGCCCTCCGTCCAGTGCCGCGAGAAACCGTTGACCGCGAGGAAGACATGGTCGGCGTTCTTCGGGTCGACGGCGAAGCCGCTCAGGTAGCGGTTCGGTACGGTTCCGTCCGTGCCGGTGCCGGGCAGGCTGATGTCGTGCCAGCCGGTGCCGTCCGCGTTGCCGACGGAGATGCCGCGGGCGAAGCCCTGGTTGTTGCAGGGGCCGCACCAGGCCGCGTAGACCTTGCCGCCCGAGGCCGCGACGGCGGTCGCTGTGCGGCCGGCACCGAGGTCGTACACACTCTTCCACTCGGCACCGCTGCGGATGGCGTAGCCGTGGGTCTGCACCCAGATGTGCCGGCCGCCCGCGATCCAGGTCGCGGGGTTCTTCGCGTCCGCCGCGAGTGGGGCGATGAAGCGGGCCTCGCCGGTGGCGTTGTCGGCGGGGGCGACGTTGTAGGAGGTGGCCTTGGTGGAGTCGGTGATCCAACTGCCGTCGTTGACAGCGCAGTTCTGCGTGACCTGGATCGCGAGGTAGACGTACTCCTCTGCGAGGTTGCAGCCGTTGCCCGGGTCGGTGAGCGTGTCTCCGCCGTCGCCGCCGAAGTCGGAGCCCATCACGGTGTCGTTGCCGCGGAGGATGGACTGGCCGTTGTCCTGCAGGCCGCCGGTGACGGAGACGCCGCCGTTGGCCAGGTCCTTGCCGATGCCGACGGAGTAGTACTGGAGGGTGTCGATCGTGCCGTCGTTCAGCGAGGTCCAGTCGGTGGCATGTCCCGAGGCGTCCTGGGAGCCGTTGACCGGGCGGCTGTAGACGCCGCCGTCGTTGCCGACGTAGACGAAGCTCCTGCCGTGGTAGCTGCCGATCGCCACGCCGTGCTGGTCGGAGTGGGTGGTCTGGTTGCAGGCGCCGGTCTGCTCGGCCGGGTCGATGGACCAGCAGGGGAAGGAGAAGTTCCAGTACGGGCCGACGGTGGACCAGGTGCTGCCGCCGTCCTTGGTCTCGTAGACCTCCTCCAGACCTGCGTAGACGTGGTCTGCGTTCGCCGGGTCGACGGTGAGGAACTGGTTGTACCAGGCCTGTACGCCCGGCATGTAGCCGCTGGTCGTCAGTGCCGAGCCGTCGGCGGCCAGGCCCTGGTAGTCGGCGATCTTCGTCCAAGGGCCGGTGGGGGAGCCCGACTTGGAGACGTAGATGCCCTCGAGGCCGCTGTCCGGGTTGGTGTTCAGCTGCTCCGGCGACTGGTCGATGGCGTAGTAGCGGGAGCCGTCCGCGGAGCGCGCGAAGGTGACGTTGCCGACGTCGTCCGGGTCGGCCGGCAGATCGCCCAGGCCGCTGGTGATCCGGGTCCAGGTGCCGCCGGCGTCCTTGGTGTAGAAGCCGTTGTAGTCGTCACCGCTGCGCCAGCCGACCGCGAGGACCACCTTGCCCGGGTCCTTCGGGTCGATCGCGATGTCGTTGGCGATGTTCTTGTACGCGGCCGAGGGGTCGCTCGCGAGCGAACCGCCCGGCAGATAGTCGGGGTTGGGCGCGAACTCCAGCTTCCAGGCTCCGGTGAGCTTCTTCGTGGAGTGGCTCCACACGCCCTCGCTGGTCGCCGCCCACACCTTGCCGCCGCCGAAGCGCAGTTCGTGGATGGTGGTGGACTCCAGCTCGTCGCCGCCGACCCTGCTGCGGGCGGAGAAGGTGCCGTGGTGCGGGTCGGAGAGGACGTAGACGCCGCTGCCGAGGTAGGCGTCCGCGTTCGTGGTCGCCTCGCCGGTGCCCAGCCACAGTCGACCGGCCGTGTCGAGCGCGAGTGCGCCGGTGGACTGGGAGGAGAGCCGGTCGCTGATCGGCTGCCAGTGCCCACCGCCGGACCGGGACCGCCACACACCGCCGCCCGCGCTGCCCGCGTAGACGTATCCGTCGTCGTCGGCGGCCATCGCGGCCATCCGGCCCGTGACATTGCCCGAGCCACCGCTGGAGTTGGAGTCGATGTCGCGGTAGCGGGCGTCGTCGGAGTTGTACGGCAGGTCGGTGATGTTCCGCCAACTGCCGCCAGTGCTGGACAGGTTGCCCAGGCTGGTCCAGGCGGCGCCGTAGGCACCGGGGGCGACGATGCCGGGTGAGGTGCGGGCTTCGGCGTACTGGTCCGCGCCCTCGGCTATCTCGTCCGCCTCGTTGCCGCCGTCATCGTCCTGGGCCGTCGCCTTGGGGGTGACGGCCCCCACCGACTGTGTGCGTTCGGCGGCGAGCCGGGCGAGCTCGCGGGCGCCGAACGGGCTGTTGTTCCGGCTGGACGCGGCGCTCGCGGGCATCGCGAGGAGTGCGGCGGTTGCGGTGATGGCGCAGGTCGTGAGCCATCGTCTTCTTCGGGTTGGTGCTGACACCAGATCCTCCCAAACGGGCTTTGGTACGGCCGTCGCTGGGACCCGATCACGGGCGGGAGGGGGTGTCCGGAACTTGGGCAGACTTTGACTGGAACCTGTCATTTCGGGGGGCGGCGGGCCGATGCGGGCCGGCCGCTGTCGGGAACGAGCCGGAGGATGATGGGCGGCACGGACGTCCCGGAACCGGTGGCGTCGTCGACGAGGAGACGTACGCCCATGACAGCCCCGAAGCCCCGGGCGGCCCACCCGGCAGCCCCGACCCGGATGCGGCCCTGGCGGTTCGTGGTGTGGTTCGGCACGGTCAGTCTGCTCGCGGACTTCGTGTACGAGGGCGCCCGCTCGATCACCGGACCGCTGCTGGCCTCGCTGGGCGCGTCTGCACTGGTGGTGGGCGTGGTGACCGGCGCGGGTGAGGCGGCGGCGCTCGGACTGCGGCTGGTCTCGGGGCCGTTGGCGGACCGCACCCGCCGCTTCTGGGGTCTGACGATCGCCGGATACACGCTGACGGTGATCTCCGTACCCCTGCTGGGCACGGTCGGCGTGCTGTGGGCCGCCTGCGCGCTGGTGGTGGCCGAACGGGTGGGCAAGGCGGTGCGCTCACCCGCCAAGGACACCCTGCTGTCGCACGCCACCGCTGCCACCGGGCGCGGGCGCGGCTTCGCCGTCCACGAGGCGATGGACCAGGTCGGCGCGCTGATCGGTCCGCTCGTCGTGGCCGGCATGCTCGCACTCACCGGCGACGACTACGGGCCGGCGCTCGGTGTGCTCGCCGTCCCGGGGGTCGCGGTGCTGGGTCTGCTGGTGTGGCTGCGGGCACGCGTGCCCGACCCTGAGGCGTACGAGCGGGAGGCTGCCGTTTCCGCGGACGAGCCCGCGCCGGAGGGCCGCCTGCCGCGCGCGTTCTGGACGTACGCGGCGTTCACCGCCGCCACCACCGCCGGCTTCGCCACCTTCGGCCTGCTCTCCTACCACCTCGTCGAGCACCACCTGATGACGGCGGCATGGGTGCCCGTGCTGTACGCCGCCGCGATGGCCGTCGACGCCCTCGCCGCGCTGGCGACCGGCTGGCTGTACGACCGGGTCGGGGCGCGGGTGCTGGTCGCCCTGCCGGTGCTGGCCGCCGCCGTCCCGATGCTGGCGTTCGCGAACACCGTGACGGTGGCCGTGCTCGGCTCCCTGGTGTGGGGCGCGGCCATGGGCATTCAGGAGTCCACGCTGCGGGCGACGGTCGCCGACCTGGTGCCGCCACGGAGGCGGGCGACGGCCTACGGCGTCTTCGCGGGGGTGGTCGGCGCGGCGAGCCTGGCGGGCGGCGCGCTGATCGGCGCCCTCTACGGAGTGTCGATCACGGCCCTGATCGCGGTGGTCGTGACGGTTCAGGCGCTGGCCCTCGTCCTGCTGACGGTCGGCGGGCCGGCACGGCCGCGTCGGGCGGGGGTCCGGCCACCGCGTTGACCAGGTGCGATCCGCGCACGATCCGCCCCTCCTTCTCGCCCGCCACGAGGGCGATGCGAGCAGGGACGTACGACGAGCAGGCGCTCCGAGGCCGCGCTGATGGTGACGGCCGGGTCGGGTGCGCCGCCCGTGCGGGTGCAGGTCGTCGGCGGTGGCGCGAGATTGTGACGTGCGTCACGTCGTGGTCTCGTTTGTTCCGGGAACTCACCTCCCATCCCGACCGACCTCTGATGCAGCACGGCTCGATTCGGACGAAGCCGTGCCCTGTGACCTGGAGACGCGGTTGATGGACGAGTCCCGGCAATCCCCGTTGGGCACGGGCGCGGTGGCGCGAAGGTTCGCACCGCCGCCCGCGCTCTGCGGCTTCCTTCTGCTGCTGGCGCTGATGTTCACGGTGTCGTACGCCGTCGGAACGGCTTCCGGACCGGTGGCGCCCGGCATGCACGGCACCGGAGCGGGCGCCGGCGCAACGGGCGGCGTCGGCGGTGGCGGGGGAGACGGCACGGACATGGACGACATGAACATGGGCGGCGGGCACGGGGGAGGCCGGTGATGGGCGCGGAGTCCGTCACCGTTCTGGTGACCACCGACCTGGCCGTCGGCGGCATGACCTGCGCGGCCTGTGTGAGCCGCGTCGAGAAGAAGCTGGGCAGGCTGGACGGCGTCACGGCGACCGTCAATCTCGCCACCGGGCGCGCCCGGGTGAGCCATCCGATGGAGATCAGCCCGCAGGAGCTGGTGGCGACGGTCGAGAAGGCCGGGTATACCGCTGCCCTGCCCGAGCCGCCGAAGGAGCGACGGCGCGAGAAGGCGGAGGACGGGGAGGCGAAGGACGGGGAGGCCGCGGACGCCCGGCAGGAGCGGGAGCGGCTTCTGGTCACGGCGCTGCTCGCCGTTCCCGTCCTGGTGCTGTCGATGGTCCCGGCATGGCAGTTCCGCAACTGGCAGTGGCTGTGCTTCGTGCTGGCCGCGCCGGTCGCGGTGTGGGGCGCGTTGCCGTTCCACACCAGGGCGGTGCGGGGGCTGCGGCACTCCGCGGCGACCATGGACACCCTGGTGTCACTGGGGGTGGTGGCCTCCTTCTCGTGGTCGGCGTACGCGCTGTTCTTCGGCGGCGCCGGCGCTCCCGGGATGCGGATGCCGTTCAGTCTCGTGCCCGCCGCCGCGGACGGCGTCGCGCACATCTACCTCGAAGCGGCCGCCGGTGTACCGCTGTTCGTCCTTGCCGGCCGGTTCCTGGAGGCACGGGCCCGGCGCGGGACCGGGGCGGCGCTGCGGTCGCTGGCCCGTCTGGCGGCCAAAGAGGTGGCGGTCCGCACGGACGACGGCACCGAACGGCTCGTCCCGGCAACGCAGTTGGGAGTCGGACAGGTCTTCGTCGTCCGGCCCGGGGAGCGGGTGGCGACCGACGGCCTGGTGGCGGAGGGCAGTTCGGCGGTGGACCTGTCCCTGGTCACCGGGGAGAGCGAGCCGGTCGAGGTCGGGCCGGGCTCGGCGGTGGTCGGCGGGGCCGTCAACGCCGGCGGGCTGCTGCTCGTACGGGCCACCGCCGTCGGGGCGGACACCCAGCTCGCCAGGATCACCCGGCTGGTGACCGACGCGCAGGCCGGCAAGGCGAAGGCGCAGCGGCTGGCCGACTCGGTCGCGGGCGTCTTCGTGCCGGTCGTGCTCGCCCTGTCCGTCACGGTGCTGGGGTTCTGGCTCGGTGCCGGGGCCGATCCGCAGGCCGCGATCACGGCGTGCGTGGCCGTCCTCGTCGTGGCCTGTCCGTGCGCGCTGGGGCTGGCGACGCCGACCGCGCTGATGGCCGCCACCGGGCGCGGCGCCCAACTGGGCGTCCTGGTCAGCGGTCCGCAGGCACTGGAGGGGCTGCAGCACCTGGACATCGTCGTTCTCGACAAGACCGGCACCCTCACCTCCGGGCACATGACCGTCGCCCGGGTCAGCGCCGTACCGGGTGGGCTGGGCCGGGAGGCGGTGCTGCGGCTGGCGGGGGCGGTCGAGCAGGGGTCGGAGCATCCGCTGGGGCGGGCCGTCGCCGCGTACGCCCGGCGGGAGCTGCCCGTGGTCCCGCTGCCCGCTGCCGACGACTTCCGCGCTCTGCCGGGAAAGGGAGTTCGCGGCCGGGTCGAGGGGCATCTGGTCGAAGTCCTCGCCCCGGACGAGGACCTGCCCGCCGCCCTGGCGGAGGTGATGCCGCTGGCCGAGGCCGCCGCGCACACCCCGGTCGTGGTCCGCGTGGACGGCGCCGCCGAGGCGCTGATCGAGGTCGGTGACGTCGTACGGCCCGGTAGCTACCGGGCCGTGGACCAGCTGCGGCGCCTGGGCGTACGGCCCGTGCTCGCCACCGGCGACCGGGAGGCACCCGCCCGGGCCGTGGCCGCCGACCTGGGCATCGACGAGGTGCACGCCCGCTGCACCCCCGAGGACAAGGCCGCCCTCGTGCGCGACCTCCAGGAGGAGGGCTACCGGGTCGCGGTGGTCGGCGACGGTGTGAACGACGCCGCCGCGCTGGCCGGTGCCGACCTCGGCATCGCCATGGGCAGCGGCACCGACGTGGCCATCGGCGCCGCCGACGTGACCCTCGTACGCGGGGACATCGAAGCCCTGGCCGACGCGGTCCGGCTGGCCCGGCGCACGTCGGGCACCATCCGGGCCAATCTCGTCTGGGCGTTCGGCTACAACGTCGTCACCGTGCCGCTCGCCATGGTCGGCCTGCTCAACCCCATGCTCGCCGCCGCCGCGATGTCGGTCAGCTCGGTGCTGGTCGTCGCCAACAGCCTGCGGCTGCGCGGCCGGCAGCCCTCGCCCGCAGCCCGAAGGAGGTCCACCCGATGACCACGGCCGGCGGACTCTGGCGGCCGACCCGGCGCCGGCTCGACGACACCCTGCTCGCCGCGCTCGCGCCCGTGGCCATGTGCATCATCGCCCTGGCGGGGCTGAGCATGTGGACCGTCCACGGCAACGCCGGCAGCCCGGCGCGGATCACGGTCGCCGAGGGGCGCGTCTATCTGCCGTCCGCGGGTGTCGCGGAGACGGCGGCCTTCTTCCGGATCACCAACAGCGGGGGATCTGCGGACCGGTTGGTGAAGGTGGCGTCCGCCGAGGTCGACGGAGCCATCACGCTCAGCCGTCATCGCATGACCGACAACCGCTCGGCATACGCGCGGGCGGTGGGGTCGGTGGCCGTCGCGGCCGGTGAGAGCCTCGCGATGTCCCCGGACGGCCTTGACGCGATCGTTCCGGCGAAGGCGACCTGGCAGCCCGGCGATCTCGTCCCGTTCACCCTGTACTTCGAGCACAGCGGGGCCGTGAGGACTCTCGCAGTGGTGGTCAGCCCGGGGGAGAGCGGGTAACCGTCCCGTCTCCCTCGCCGGCTCCGCCGGGTGACGGCAGGGAAGGACCCTTCCGAGGCCTGGTTGCCCTGCCTGCCGGGGCGACACGCCGACACCCAAGTTCCGCTTCGTAAAAGGAAATTGACCGAGCGGCCGGGAACTCGACGCCGCCCGCGCCCGACTACTGGTTCGACGGCGCGGCCCGACACCTGCTGACCACCGTGTGAGGTCGGCGGGCCGGGGCGCGGAACTTCGGGCGAAGGTGGTTCGGCACACGTGGAACGCAGACGTCTGGCGCAGACCCGCGCGGCGACGACCGGCGCCCTCCGGGCGACCCGGTCCCGGACGCAGCCGGCCGTTCGACTCCGGCGGCCCGGATGACACCGGAGATGGAGAACGCCTTCGCCGCGATCAGGGCCGAATACGGCGCGGACTCGATCGCCCGGGTCGAGCGGATGCTGGAGCCGGGCGGGAGCGGACGGCACCCGTCGCAGAAGGCCGCCAAGTGGATCATGCCGGGCCTCTCACCCACGCCCTGGCACGATCCGTACGCCTACGACGAACTCGCTCCGGTCGTCCGTGCCCTTGAGGCAAGCCATCGGGCGATCAAGGAGGAACTGAATTCCGCATGGGCCGGGCGCCGGGAGGTTTTCTCGGACTACGAGCACTATCTGACCCGCCAGGAGGACTGGCAGGCCCTTTACCTCTTCCGCGGCGGAGGTCTCGTAGCCGAGTCCGCCGCCACTGCTCCCACCGCTTATCGCGTGGTGAAGGAGGCCGCCGTCGAAACGGAGAAGATATGCCCTCTCCTCGAGTGCCATTTCTCCACCCTGTTGCCGGGTGCCGTCATCGACCCGCACTGCGATCTGTGGAACTTCAGCATCAACCTGCATCTCGCGGTGGACATCCCCGACGGGTGCAGCATCACGGTCGCCGGGGAGACCCGCTCCTGGGAAGAGGGAAAGTGCCTGCTCTTCGACTACTCCTTCGAGCATGAGGCCCGCAACCTGGGCATTCATCCACGGACCTGCCTGCTCATCGACCTCTGGCATCCGGAGACCACCCTTCCGGAGCGCCGGGCGCTGGTGGCGCTGATCACCGAGATCCGGCGGTTGATGGGGGAGGGCTGAACCGGCTTCAGGAATTCCTTGCGGTAATTCCCTGATTTCGCGCACCCGGCAGTCTTCGACTGTCGGGTCCCGGTGCTGCCCAGATATTCAGGGAGGGGGAAATCTTCATGGAGAAGTCGGGGATTCACAAGCCGGATCCGGGCTGCTAGGTTACGGACCGAAAATGATCGGCCTGCTGGAATTCCCGTCCATGGGAATTCGGTTTCCTGTTTCCCGAGGAGGTGATCGGTGATGGCACTGCTGGTTCTCGCACTGGCGCAGCTCGTCATCTCCCTCGACTACAACATCGTGTACGTCGCCCTGCCCGACATCGGCGCCGGCCTCGGTTTCTCCGACCACGACCTGCAATGGGTGGTGAGCGCCTACGTCGTGGCCACGGGAGGCTTCCTGCTGCTGGGCGGCCGGGCCGCGGACCTGCTCGGCCGGCGCCGGATGTTCGTCGCCGGGGCGCTGCTGTACGCGAGCTCGTCCCTCGTGGGCGGCCTGTCCGGGACACCCGGCGTCCTGGTCGCCGTCCGGGCGGTCCAGGGCATCGGCGGCTCCCTGCTCTTCCCGGCGACACTGTCCCTGATCAACACCCTCCACGACGAAGGGCCTGCCCGGAACCGGGCCCTGGCGGTGTGGGGAGCGGCGGGAGCCGGCGGACTCTGCTTCGGGTCCCTCCTCGGCGGAGTCCTGGTCGAGGCGTTCGGCTGGCCGTCGGTGTTCTTCGTCAACGTGCCGGTGGCTGCCGCCCTCGCGGTGGCGGCCGTGCTGCTCTTCCCGGCGGACGGACCGCGGGACCGCTCCCGGCACTTCGACGTGGCGGGCGCGCTCACCGCCACCGGCGGAGTGACCCTCGTGGTGTTCCTCCTGGTGCATGCGCCGGCGGAGGGCTGGGACACGCCCGCGGCCGTCGCGAGCGCGGTGCTGTCCGTCGTCCTGCTGACCCTCTTCTCCGTCGTGGAGCGGCGGGCACGTGATCCGCTCGTGCCGGCACGGCTGTTCGCCCACCGCGGCCTGCTTGCGGCGATGGGAGTGACCGCCCTGTTCAGCGCGACGTTCAGCTCGGTGCCGTACTTCCTGACGCTCTACTTCCGGACGGTCCACGGCTACAGCGCCGTCGCGACCGGGCTCGCCTTCCTGGTGCCCGCCGTCGTGGTGGCCGTCGGTACACAGGCCGGCGAGCGGGCCGTGGCCGCGTTCGGCATGCGCCGCATGCTGGTGGGCGGCATGGCGCTGGGCGCGGCTGGAGCCGTGGCCCTCGCCCTGGCGCTCACCTCGGACGGCTCGTACACCCGGCTCCTGCCCGGGATCGTGCTGCTCGGGCTCGGCCAAGGGGCGGCGTGGACCGGGATGTGGATCGCCGCGGCCGCCGGGGTGGCCCCCGGCGACCAGGGCGTGGCTTCCGGTATGGCGTCGACCACCCTCCAGGTGGGCGGCGCGGTGGGCCTCGCCGTGCTGGTCGCGGTCGCGGGCGGCGTCGGGCAGAGCGCCTCCGGCCCCGGGCTCCTCGACGGCCTCCGTACCGCCGTCTTCGTCATAGCGGGCGGGATCGGATGCGGCGCGCTGGCGCTGCTCGCTCTCCGCAGAACCAGCGGGACAAGCAGGGCCAGCAGGGCCAGATGGGCCAGCAGGACCACCAACCCCTAGGCCCCCTGTTCCTCAGGTTCCCCAAGTTCCCCTCGCAACTCCCTTCCTCCCCGCGTCCGGGCCGCCCGGGCCGTCCTCCGCCATGCCAGGAGAATCCGCATGTCCCCCACCGTCGCCGGTTCCTGTGCCCCTCCGGCCGCCGTCCTGTGCGGGCTGGCCGGCCGGGTGCCGTCCCGTGTCGTCACCAACGAGCAGTTGGCCCGGCGGCTCGACACCGACGACGCATGGATCCGCACCCGGACCGGCATCCGGCAACGGCACGTCATCGACCCCGGACAGGCCACCTCCGACCTGGCAGTCGAGGCCGGCCGCCGGGCCCTCGCCTCGGCCGCGGTCGACAGTGTGGACGCCGTCGTCGTGGCCACCACGACCCCGGACCACACCTGCCCGGCCACCGCACCCGCGGTCGCCGCACGCCTGGGGCTGGCGGGGGCGGCCGCCTTCGACGTCGGTGCCGTGTGCACCGGCTTCGTCTACGGCCTCGCCTCGGCCGCCGGTCTGATCGCGGCCGGCGTGGCCGAACGGGTCCTGTTCATCGGCGCGGACACCTACTCCACGATCGTGGACCCGCTGGACCGGGCCAACGCGATCATCTTCGGAGACGGCGCCGGGGCCGTCGTGCTGCGTGCCGGGCATTCCGACGAGCCCGGTGCGGTCGGGTACTTCGACCTCGGCAGCGACGGCGGTCAAGAGGACCTGATCATGGTCGCGGCCGGCGGCTCCAGACAGCGGTCCCGGCCGGGCGAACCCGGCCGCGCGGAACGGCACTTCGCCATGCGGGGCAAGGAGGTCTACCGGCATGCGGTGACCCGGATGGCGGAGTCGGCGCGCGCCACGCTGTCCCGGGCCGGCTGGAAGATCGACGACGTCGACCACTTCGTACCCCACCAGGCGAACCTGCGGATCCTGCACTCGGTGGCCGACGACCTCGGGCTGCCCCGGGAGCGGTGTGCGACCCACGTCGAGTCCGTCGGCAACACGGGCGCCGCGTCCATACCGCTCGCCCTCGCCGACGCCGCCGAAAGCCAGGTGCTCAAGCCCGGCGACCGCTTGCTGCTCACCGCCTTCGGAGGTGGTCTCACCTGGGGTTCCTGCCTCCTGACCTGGCCCACGCTCCCTCGACCAGAACGGACCATGCCATGAGTGACACGACCTACGAGCAACTCGTCGAGATCCTCCGCAAGTTGCACGACGCCCCCGCCGACCGGATCCGCCCCGAGGCGACCCTCGGCGTGCTGGACGTCGACTCACTGACGACGGTCGAGATCAGCATCCGTATCGAACGCGACCTCGGAGTGGCCGTCGGCGATGAAGAACTCCGGCCCGACCGCACGCTCGCCGACATCGCCGGACTCATCGACGCCCGGCAGGCGGCTGTGTGAACCCGCCTCACCCCACGGAAGGAAGTACAGCCATGCAGATCAAGGAACAACCCGGCAAGGCCATCGGCGCCACCGTCGAGGGCTTCGACCACGCGACCGCCTCGGCCGCCGACATCGACGCGCTCAGGAGCACCGTCTACACGAAGAAGATCGCCGTACTGAAGGGCCAGGACCTCACTCCGCAGCAGTTCCTCGAACTCGGCAGGCTGCTGGGCCGCCCGGAGACCTACTACGAGCCGATGTACAAGCATCCGGCGATCCCGGAGATATTCGTCTCCTCCAACGTGCCGGAGAACGGCAGGCAGATAGGCGTACCGAAGACCGGAAAGTTCTGGCACGCCGACTACCAGTTCATGCCGGACCCCTTCGGTATCACCCTGATCTACCCCCAGGTCATTCCGGAGAAGAACCGAGGCACGTACTTCATCGACATGGGCCGGGCGTACGGGAGACTGCCGGAGGAGCTGAAGAACGAGATCGCCGGTACGTACTGCCGGCATTCCGTGCGCAAGTACTTCAAGATCCGGCCCCACGACATCTACCGTCCCCTCTCCGAGATCATCGACGAGGTCGAGCGCAAGACCCCGGCCGTCCGCCAGCCGACCACCTTCACCCACCCCATGACCGGCGAGACCGTCCTCTACATCAGCGAGGGCTTCACCGTCGGCATCGAGGACGAGGACGGCCATCCGCTCGACGAGGAGCTGCTCAAGCGGCTGTTCGACGCCACCGGCCAGCTCGACGAGACCTTCGAGCACGACAACATCCACCTGCAGGGCTTCGAGCAGGGCGACCTGCTCGTCTGGGACAACCGCAGTCTGATCCACCGGGCCCGGCACACCACCACGCCCGAGCCGACCGTCTCGTTCCGCGTGACCGTGCACGACGAACGCAAGCTGCACGACGGGATC
This sequence comes from Streptomyces sp. GbtcB6, assembly GCF_019091475.1. Lineage (NCBI taxonomy): Bacteria > Bacillati > Actinomycetota > Actinomycetes > Kitasatosporales > Streptomycetaceae > Streptomyces > Streptomyces sp. GbtcB6. Next base: position 34,601 of record NZ_JAGXJL010000037.1, read on the forward strand.
AGGGCGGCATGACGGACGAGTCTCTGCTGGCCCGGGTGCTGACGCCGTACAAGGACCACTGCAGGTACCTGCGTTCGGCCGTCGTGACGGAGGCCGACGACCGGACGTCCGCCCGTTGCGAGTTCGCGATTACCGAGTCGTGCTACATCGACGACACCGGCCATCTGAATTCCGTCGAGGTGAACATCTGCTACAACCAGATGATGTATTACCTCGTCGCCAAGTCCGTGAAAGACGGGCTGGGCACGGGATTCCCCGGCTGGACGCTGGACGACTTCTTCAAGCACCAGCTCCCGGACATTCTCATCGCGCGCTTCGCCTCGAACTTCCGGCGGCCCGTCAACCCCCGTGCATTCTCCGGGGAGATGGAGATCCGGTCCGTCACCCGGCGCGCCCCGGCCGGCGGCAGCGCCTTCCTGCGCGCCGAGACCGTCTTCCGCTACTGGGACGCAGACTCGGGCCGCTGCGACGGCGAGGCGACCCTGGCGATCGTCAACATCCCCTGACCTGAGGCGAGTTGTCCATGACCACCGACCGGCTCTACCACCCGGAGCTCCGGACGCTCGTCCGGACCACGGGTTTCCACGCCGAACACCGGCCCACCACCCCCGCGGTCCGCTGCGAGGGCCGCACCCTGACGTACGGGCAGCTGCACCGCGAGAGCAATCGCATCGCCCACGCCGTCCAGGCCGCCGGACTCGCACCGGGCGACCGCGTCGCCTACCTCGGCAAGGAGTCCGAGCACTACTACGAGATCCTCTTCGGCTGCGCCAAGAGCGGCACCGTCCTGGTGCCCGTCAACTGGCGGCTCACCGCACCCGAGGTCAGCCACATCCTCCAGGACTCCGGCACCCGACTGCTGTTCCTGGAGGACGAGTTCGCGCCGATCGTCGAGAAGATGCCGACCGCGCCGCCCGAGACGACCGTGGCGCTCGGGGAGCCCTTCGCCGCCTGGAAGGCACCTCACCCGGAGACGGACGTGCCGGACAGCGCCACCCCGGACACCCCCGTCGCCCAGCTCTACACCAGCGGCACCACCGGACTGCCCAAGGGCGTCGTCCTCGCCCACCGCAGCTTCTTCGCGATCCGCGACGCCCTGGCGCGCGAGAACCTGGACTGGATCGACTGGCGGGCGGGGGACATCGCCCTGATCGGCATCCCCGGCTTCCACATCGGCGGCCTGTGGTGGGCCACCCAGAACTTCAACGCCGGCACCACCGTCGTCGCGATGCGCGCCTTCGCCGCCCGCCAGGCCGTCGACCTGATCCGGGACCTGGGCATCACCACCGCCTGCGTCGTCCCGGCCATGCTCCGCATGATGCTGACCGAACCCGGCGTCACCGCCGAGGACTTCACCACCCTGCGCAAGACGGTATACGGCGGCTCCCCGATCTCCGAGGCCCTGCTGGAGGAGAGCCTCGCCGTCCTGGACTGCGAGTTCGCCCAGATCTACGGCCTCACCGAGACCGGCAACACCGCCGTCTGCCTGCCCCCGGCCGCCCATGTCCCCGGCGGCCCCCTCATGCAGGCCGCGGGGCACCCGTACCCCGGGGTCCGCAGCAAGGTGATCGACGGCGAGGGGCGCGAACTGCCGCCCGGCGCGGTCGGCGAGGTCTGCCTGGCCACGCCCGCCCGCATGGTCGAGTACTGGGGGCTGCCCGACAGGACCGCCGAGACCCTCGTCGACGGCTGGATCCACACCGGAGACGCCGGCTACGTCGACGAGGACGGCTACCTCTTCATCCGCGACCGCATCAAGGACGCCATCCTCGTCGCCGGCGAGAACGTCTACCCGGCCGAGATCGAGAACGTACTGGAGGGCCATCCCGGCGTCGCGGAGGCCGTCGTCGTCGGCGCCCCCGACGAACGCTGGGGCGAGTACGTGCACGCCTTCGTCGTCCCGGACCCCGAACAGCGGCCCAGCCCCCGGGACCTGCACACCTACCTCGTCCCACGGCTCGCGGGCTTCAAGCTGCCCGCCCGCTACGAGTTCATCGACAGCGTCCCGCGCAACCCCAGCGGAAAGATCCTGCGCCGCGAACTGCGCGACCGCTTCTGGAGCGACACCGCGCGCAAGGTCAACTGACCTTCCTCACCCGAGAGATGACGACATGACCGCTCCCCTCACGCTGGAGGGCTTCCGCGCGGACCTGGCGGAGTTCCTGTACCAGCAGCCCGACGAGGTCGACCTCGAAGAGCACCCCCTCTACGCGGGACTGGACTCCCTGCGCATCACCACCCTCGTGGAGCGGTGGCGGGCGGCCGGCGTGGACGTGACCTTCGTCGAACTCGCCGAGTGCACCTCGTTCGCCCAGTGGTGGCAACTCCTCTCCGCACGGCGGGAGGCGACCGCGTGACCGTGCGCCGTCCGCTGCTGGCCGCCCAGGAAGGCATCTGGACCGGTCAGCGGCTCGACCCGGACAGCCCCGCCTACAACACGGCCGAGTACGTCCACATCGACGGGCCGGTGGACACCGCCGCCTTCGCCGCCGCCCTGCACCGGGTGGTCGCGGAGACGGAGGCCCTGAACGTCGCCTACGTCGTGGACGACGGGGGCCGCCCCTGGGAGACGCCCGCCCCGGCGGCCGACTGGCAGCCGCACTCCGCGGACCTCACCGCCGAACCCGACCCGCACGCGGCGGCCCTGGCCTGGATGGACCAGGACATGGCCCGCCCGGTCGACCTCACCCGCGAGCCCGTCTTCGGCCACGCCCTGCTGCGCATCGCACCCCGGGAGTACCTCTGGTACCACCGCGTCCACCACATCGCCCTCGACGGCTTCGGCCTGTCGCTGGTCGCCCACCGGGTCGCGCAGGTCTACACGGCCCTGGCGGCAGGGGAGCCGGTGCCGGAGCACGGCTTCCGCACCCTGGACTCCGTCCGGGAGGAGGAACGCGCCTACCGGGAGTCGCCCCGCTTCGCCAAGGACCGCGCCTACTGGGCCGACCGGTACGCGGACCGGCCGCCGGTGGCGACCCCGGCCGGGCGAACGGCCCTGCCCGCGCGCACCTTTCACCGGCGGGTGGCCGACCTGGAGCCGGCGGAGACGGAGGCGCTGCGCGCGGTCGCCCGCGACCTCGGGGCCACCTGGTCCGAGGTCGTCCTCGCCGTCACCGCCGCCCGACTGCACCACCTGACCGGCGAGCCGGAGATCGTCCTCAGCCTGCCCGCGATGGGCCGCCTCGGCTCCGTCTCCCTGCGCGTCCCCAGCATGGTCCGCAACATCCTGCCGCTGCGCGTCGGCGTCACCGCGTCGGACACCCTGCGCGACCTCACGGCCCGGATCTCGGCCGAACTCCGCGCCGCACTGCCCCACCAGCGCTACCGCTACGAGCGGCTGCGGCGCGACCTCAGGCTCGTCGGCGGACAGCGGCGCCTGTCCGGGCCCGGCGTCAACATCATGCCGTTCGCGTACGACCTGCGGTTCGCCGGACACCGCAGCACCGTCCACAACGTCTCCGCCGGACCCGTCGACGACCTGGCCGTCAACGTCTACGACCGCTCCGAGGGCGCGGGGCTGCGCATCGCCGTGGACGCCAACCCCGACCTCTACGACGAGGCCGACGCCGGTGAATTCCAGGAGGGGCTCCTCGTCCTGCTCCGGGCGGCCGTCGCGGCACCCGACCGGCCGCTCGGCGACCTGCGTGCGCGTGCGACCGTGCCGGTCCTGGACGGAGGACCGCTGCCGGGCCCCGCCCGCCCGGTCCTCGGCCTGATCGCCGGCCATGCCGCCCGGCGCGGCGGATCCGTGGCCGTCGAACACGACGGACGCAGCGTGACGTACGCCGAACTCTTCGGCTCGGCACGCGACCTGGCCCGCCGACTGGCCGCCCGGGGAGTGAGCCCCGGGGACCTGGTGGCCGTGGACCTGCCCCGCGGCATCGACGCGGTCACCGCCCTCCTCGGCATCCTTCTCTCCGGCGCCGCCTACTGCCCGCTCGACCCGACGGCCCCCTCGGCACGCAGGTCGGAGCTGCTGGCGGACGCCCGGCCCGCGCTCGTCCTGACGGCCGCCGACCTGCACGCCTCCGACTCCGGGCCCCGCACCCTACAGCCGACCGCGCCGGCCCCCGGCGACCTCGCCTACGTCCTGTACACCTCGGGCTCCACCGGCCGCCCCAAGGGTGTCGAGGTCGACCACCGCGCCCTCGCCCACTTCGTCGCCGGCGCCACCCACCGCTACGGTCTCCAACAGGCCGACCGCGTCCTGCAGTTCGCCCCACTGCACTTCGACACCAGCGTCGAGGAAATCTTCCTCACCCTGTGCGCGGGCGCCACGCTGGTCGTCCGCACCGACGACATGACCGACTCCGTCCCCTCCTTCCTGGATGCCTGCGCGCGGCTGCGGATCAACTTCCTCGACCTCCCCACCGCCTACTGGCACGAACTGGCCTACGCCGTGTCGACCGGCACCGCCACACTGCCGACAGCGGTGCGGACCGTCGTCATCGGCGGCGAGGCGGCCCTCCCGGAACGCGTCGACCGCTGGCGCAGGTCCGTCGGCACCTCGGTGCGGCTGCTGAACACCTACGGCCCGACCGAGGCCACCGTCGTCGCCACCGTCGCCGACCTCCACGACCCCGCCCTCGCGCCGGGAGACGTCCCGATCGGCCTGCCCCTCCCCGGCACCCGCGCCGCCGTCACCGACGGCGAACTCCACCTCCTGGGCGACAACCTGGCCGTCGGCTACCGGGCACACGACCTCCCGGACGCCTCCCGCTTCGCGCCGCTCGACGCACTCCCCGGAGCCCCCCGCGCCTACCGCACCGGCGACCTCGTACGGATCGGCGACGACGGGCAACTGCGCCACCTCGGCCGCTCGGACACCGAGTTCAAGATCAGCGGACATCGTGTGCATCCGGCCGAGGTCGAGAGCGCGCTGCTGGCCCATCCGGGGATCGGCGCCGCCGCCGTGGTCGGACAGGTGCTGGAGGACGGGACACGGCGCCTGGCCGCGTACGTCGTCCCGGCCGGGCCCGCCCCGGCCGTGGCCTCGGTCAGGGACCACCTCCGGTCGACGCTGCCGGCCGCGGTGATCCCGTCGGCCGTCGAGTTCCTGGACCGCCTGCCCCTGACCAGCTCGGGCAAGACCGACAGAAAGGCGCTCGCCGTCCCCGCGCCCCGGGCGCAGACGACCGCGTCCGACGGCGAGCCGGAGCGCACCATCGCCGCCGTCTGGCAACAGGTGCTCGGCGTGCCCGCCGTCTCCGCCCGCGACGACGTCTTCGACCTGGGCGCCCACTCCCTCCAGGCCATCCAGGTCGCCAACCGCCTCGGCGTGGAGCTGCGCCGTGACGTGAAGGTCGCCTGGCTCTTCCAGCATCCGACGCCGGCCGGGCTCGCCCGCCACCTGGAACAACAGGACGGTCCGGCCGCCCCCGGTCTCCCGGCGGCCCTGCTCACGGACTCCGTCCTCGACCCCGACATAGGCCCCGGCGACGGCCCCCACGCGACCGGGGCACCGGACAGGATCCTGCTCACCGGCGCCACCGGCTTCGTCGGCGTCCACCTGCTGGCCGAACTCCTCACGACCACCGGCGCGGAGGTCGTCTGCCCGGTTCGGGCCGCGAGCCCCGACGAGGCCGCCGCACGCCTCCACCGGGCCCTGGAGACGCACCTGGTCGATCTCCCGGCCACGGCACGCAAACGCGTCACGGCGCTCCCCGCCGACCTCGCCCGCCCCCACCTCGGCCTGGACGAGGCGCGGTTCACGGACCTCGCCCGCACCTGCGACGCGATCCTCCACAACGGCGCGACGGTCAGCATCATGCGCGAGTACGCCACCCTCCGGGCCGCCAACACCGAGTCCACCAGGACGCTGCTGCGCATGGCGGCCGTACGGTCGACGCCCCTGCACTTCGTGTCGACCCTGTCCGTGGCCCTGCCGCTCGCCCTCGGCCCCGAGGTACCGGAGGCGTTCCTGCCGCCCCACCCGGGACTGCGCCACGGCTACCAGCAGTCCAAGTGGGCCGCCGAGCGCCTGCTGGAACAGGCCGCCGAGCGGGGCCTGCCGGTCACCGTGCACCGGCTCGGCCGGATCGTCGGCCCGGCCGCCACCGGATACGTCAACGCGCGGGACTTCCTGTGGAGCGTGCTGCGCGCCGGGATCCCCGCCGGCATCGTCCCCGAGCTGTTCGAGGAGGAGATCTGGATGCCGGTCGACCACGTCGCCCGGGCCCTGGTCCACCTGTGCCTCGTCCGGCGGCCCCCGGGCGCCACCGTCTTCAACCACGCGACCGTCGCCCCGGTGCGGCTGAGCGACGTCTACGACTGGCTGGAGGAGTACGGCTACCCGCTGCGGCGCCTGCCGCTGGCCCGGTGGCGCGCCGAACTACCGCGTTCGGCGCCCTCCGACGCGGCACGGAGCATGCTCGCCTTCTTCGAAGCCACGGACATGGCGGCTGACGACGTGACCGGACCCGGCCTTCGCCTGGGACACATCCGTGCCGAGAACACCGCCGACGGTCTGCGCGGCAGCGGTTTCACCTGCCCGCCCGCCGACCGGGACCTCGTCTTCCGCTACCTCGACCACTGCGTCACCACCGGAGCGCTCCCCGCGCCCGGCCGGAAACAGGGCCAACTCGCCGTCCCCACAAGGTAGTCGGGAACCTCCGGGAACTCGCCGGCAGCGCCCCCCGACTACTGCAACAGAACCCGACGCCTCACGAACGCCCCCCCAAGAAGGAGTCTGCATGTCGAAGAAACGGCCGGCCGCGACCGCCCTGGCCGGCGCCCTCTGTCTGGTCACCGCGGCGTGCGGATCCCCGACCGGCACAGCGGACGGCGCCGCCGGCGACGCGTCCGCCGCAGCCGCGAAGTCCGGCTATCCGGTGACCCTCACGAACTGCGGCGAGTCCGAGAAGTTCGGCAAGGAGCCCAGCCGCGTCGTCCTCATGAACGGCGCCTCCGTCGCCGAGGTCTCCACCCTGCTCTCCCTCGGCCTCGGCGACCGCATCGTGGCCAACCAGCAGAGCTACGGGATGTCCGAGGTCGCGGGCCGCGCCGCCGCCGTCAAGAAGCTGCCCACCGGCAACGTCAAGCTCAACGACGCCTACGACATCCCCCGCGAGGCGATGATCGGGCTGCGCCCGGACCTGGTGCTGTCGACGACGTCGTACGGCTTCGACGAGAAGAACGGCTTCGCCACCCGGGACCAGCTCAAGCAGGCCGGCGCCAACACCTATGTCTCGCCGCAGGGTTGCGACCAGGACACCTCCAGGATGACCATCGCGGACAGCTACACCTTGCTGCGCGACATGGGGAAGATCTTCGGCAGGAGCGCCCAGGCCGAGAAACTCGTCGCCGCGTCGCAGAAGCACATCGACGAGGTCGCCGCCAAGGTCGAGGGCGAGAAGCAGCCCAAGGTCATGGTCCTCTTCTCCAACATGGCCATGGGCGGCAACGACTTCAGCTCGGTCGTCGCCAAGGGCATCTACAACGACATCCTCGCCAAGGCCGGCGGCACCAACGCCTTCGCGAACGCCTCCAGGACCTCCTTCGCCGACCTCAGCAAGGAGAAGGTGGCCGCCACCGACGTCGACGCGCTCGTCGTCATCGGCTACAACGACCCGAACCCGGCGGCCTACGCCAGGAAACTGCTGAAGGAGTTCCCCCAGTGGCCGGCCGCGAAGAACGACAAGTACGTAGCGCTCTCCGACTCGATGTACCTCGGCCCGAGCAACGACCTGGCCGTGGCGAAGATCGCCGAGATGCTGCACCCCGACAAGTTCTGAAAGCGCCGGAGATCCTGAGCGGGCTGGGACTCGTCGTCCTGCCGATCGTGCTCGTCGCCGTCATGGTGGTGGCGGTGAGCATCGGCGCGGTGAACATCCCGGTGGGCGACGTGTGGCGGATCCTCCTGCACCACGTCACCGGCCGGGGTGCCACCGGCGACCCCGCCCTGGACCAGATCGTATGGACCTTCCGGGCACCCCGCGTCGCCCTGGCCGCCCTGGTCGGCGCGGGCCTGGCCGTCGCCGGGGCGGTGTTGCAGACCCTGGTCTCCAACCCCCTCGCCGACCCGGTCGTCCTCGGCTTCTCCTACGGCGCCTCACTCGGCGCCGTCCTGGTCATCACCCTCGGCGGTGCCGCGCTCGCCGGACTGGGCGGACTCGGCGTCTCGGGTGCGGCGTTCGTGGGCGCGCTCGCCGCCGGCGCGCTGGTCTTCGCCCTGGGACAGCGGGGCGGCCGGCTCGCCCCGACCCGGCTGGTGCTCGCCGGCGTCGCGGTCGGCTACGTCCTGCTGTCGATGACCAGCTTCGTCCAGCTGCTCGCCACCCCCACCGAGCTGCGGACGGTGATGTTCTGGATGCTCGGCAGCGTCGCGGGCGCCCAGTGGAGCCAACTGCCCACCGTCACGGTCGTCGTCCTGGCCGGCACGGTCCTGCTGACCCTGTTCGGCCGGCGCCTCAACGCCCTGCTGGCGGGCGACGAGTCCGCGACCGCGCTCGGCGTGGACGTCCACCGGCTCCGGGCCGTCCTGCTCGTCATCAGCGCGCTGCTCACCGGCACCGTCATCGCCGTCGCGGGCGGGGTGGGCTTCGTCGGCCTGATGATTCCCCACCTGATCCGCCTGACCGTGGGCGCCGACCACCGGCGCCTGCTGCCCCTGACCGCCCTCCTCGGCGCGATCTACCTGGTCCTGGTGGACCTGCTCTCCCGCACCCTCACCCGCCCCAACGAACTCCCGCTCGGCATCCTCACCGCCCTGCTGGGCGCCCCCTTCTTCCTGTGGCTGCTGCGCCGCAACAAGGGCCTGGACACCGTATGAAAATGACGTCGCGCACGAAAATGACCTCGCCCGTGAAACCGACTCGCGCATGAAACTGACCGTCGACAAGCTGGCCGTGACACTGGACCGCAAGCCGATCCTCCGCGAGGTGACCCTGGAGGCGGCGAAGGGCGACATCGTCGGGCTGGTGGGCCCCAACGGCAGCGGAAAGTCCACCCTGCTCCGCACGGTCTACCGCTCCCTGCGCCCGGCCGGGGGAGTGGTCCGGGTGGGCGGCGACGACGTGTGGGAACTCTCCGCACGCACCGCCGCCCGCCGCACCGCGGCCGTCCTCCAGGACGCCGGCACCACGACCGGACTGAGCGTCACCGAGATCGTCGCTCTCGGCCGCACGCCCCACCACGGCCTGATGGGCCGCGACGGCACCGAGGACCGCGAGGCCGTGGCCGAGGCGATCACCCGCTGCGGAGTCGGCCCTTTCGCGGACCGAGACCACACCACCCTCTCCGGCGGCGAACGCCAACGCGTCCTGCTCGCCCGCGCCCTCGCCCAGCGGCCCCGGCTCCTGGTCCTCGACGAACTCACCAACCACCTCGACATCCGCGCCCGGTTCGAGCTCCTGGACCTGATCCGCAGCACGGGCATCACCACCCTGGCGGTCCTCCACGACCTCGACCTGGCCGCCCGGCTCTGCGACCACCTGGTCGTCCTCCACGAGGGCGCGGTGGTGGCGGCAGGGCCCGTCCTGGACGTCCTGACCCCGGATCTCCTCCGCGACGTCTTCGGCGTCCGAGGCAGTACGGAACGCCATGCGGACGGTGTCGTCCGCATCACGTACGCGGCCCAGCCCCTGGCCCGGGAGCCCGCACCGGTGGAGGCGTGACGCGCGAGGCCAGGTGCCGGCCGGCTCGTACGGGATCCCGGCCGACACCCCGACCGAGCTGACGACGTCGCCGTCGTCGGCGTACCGAACGCCCGCGCGGGCGTCGCTCGCCCCGTCGCGCTTCGCGAGCGTGGGCCTCCCCGCCACGCCGTCACGAGCATGCCGACCGCGCTGATGTCGTGGACGGTGACAGGTGCGGTCGGCCGCCGAGCGGGAGGGAGTGACGGCCGGCTGCCCTTCGACGGCAGCCGGCCTGCCCTCAGGCGCCCTTGCGGTCGGCGCGGCGGCCGAACGATCCAGACGCTCTGCATCTCGACTTGGTTCTGTCGGTCGACCGTGTCAATCAACACAATCGATCGACATTGTCGAGTGACAATGTCGCTTGTATGTTGATCGACAAGCGACTGCTGATGTGGAACGAAAGGGCACGCCCATGACTCACGCGTTCGTCGACACGAGCGACACCCTCCAGGCGATCCCCGAGCGCCCGGCGCTGCCCCTGTTCGGTCACGCGCTCGGCATCCCGAAGGGCGCCGACGGCCTCGTCCACCTGATGAAGGAGATGAAGGAGCTCGGTCCGGTGTTCCGGGTCCGTGTCTTCGGGATCGAGACCGTCCTCGTCGGCGGCCTGGACCTGGTGGCCGAGCTGTCCGACACGACCCGGTTCCGCAAGAACGTGCACCCGGACCTGGTCGAGATCCGCCAGATCGCCGGGGACGGCCTGTTCACGGCCTTCAACGACGAACCGAACTGGCACAGGGCGCACGACATCCTCATGCCGGCCTTCTCGCTCGGGGCGATGCGCGGCTACCACGCGACCATGCTCCGGGCCGCCCGCTCTCTCCTCGCCAAGTGGGACCGGGCCGCCGGGCAGCACTCCGTGGACGTTCCCGAGGACATGACCCGGCTCACCTTCGACACGATCGGGCTGTGCGGCTTCGACTACGACTTCGAGTCCTTCCGTCGTGACGAGCCGCACCCCTTCGTCGAGGCGATGTCACGCGCGCTGGCCTTCACCCAGGCCAAGGGCGAGTCGATCCCGGGCACGGAGCTGTTCCGGAGGAAGCAGGCCGACCGGTTCCGCAAGGACGCCGAACTGATGACGAACCTCGTCGACGAGGTGATCCGGCAGCGCAGGGCCTCCGGCGACACGAGCACCGGCGACCTGCTGGGCCGCATGCTGCACACCCGTGACATCGAAACGGGAGAGCCACTGGACGACGTGAACATCCGCCACCAGGTGATCACGTTCCTCATCGCCGGCCACGAGACCACCAGCGGGGCCCTGTCGTTCGCCCTGTACTACCTGACCAAGCACCCCGAGGTACTGGCCCGGGCCCAGGCCGAGGTGGACTCCCTGTGGGGCGACACCGACAACCCCGAGCCCGAGTACGGGGACATCGGCAAGCTCACCTACATCCGCCAGGTGCTCACCGAGAGCCTGCGGCTGTGGCCGACGGCGCCCGCCTTCGCCGTGGAGTCGATCGAGGACACCGTCATCGGCGGCAGGTACCAGGTACGCAAGGGTGAGACGCTGATGATCCTCACCCCGGCCCTGCACCGCGACCCCGCCTGGGGCGAGAACGTCGAGCTCTTCGACCCCGAGCGGTTCACGCCCGAGCAGGAGGCGGCGCGCCCGATCCATCTGTTCAAGCCGTTCGGCAACGGTGAACGTGCCTGCATCGGCCGCCAGTTCGCCCTGCACGAAGCCACCCTGCTGCTGGGTCTGCTGGTCCACCGCTACCGTCTGGTCGACCACTGCGACTACCACCTGAAGATCAAGCAGTCGCTCACCATCAAGCCCGACGGGTTCACCCTCGAACTCGCCCGGCGCACCAGCGGTGAGCGCCGCCTGCCCGTCGTCGCCACGAGCAGCGCGCCCGACGCCCGGGACCGGCCCGCGGTCCGTCGTGCCACCGGCACCGCACTGACCGTGCTGCACGGCTCCAACCTCGGCACCTGCGCGGGCATCGCCCGCGACCTGGCGGCGGACGGCCAGGAGCACGGCTTCCTCGCGACCGCCGCCCCCCTCGACGACGCCGTGGACCGGCTCTCCGCCACCGACGGACCGGTCGTCATCGTGGCCGCCTCCTACAACGGCAGGCCCACCGACGACGCGGCGGAGTTCGTCCGCCGGCTGGAGGGGCTCGAACCCGGCTCGCTCGACGGCGTGCAGTACGCCGTACTCGGCGTCGGCGACCGCAACTGGGCCGCCACCTACCAGCGCATCCCCACCCTCATCGACGACCGCCTGACCGCCGCCGGTGCCACGCCGGTCCTGGAGCGGGGCGCCGCGGACGCCTCCGGTGACTTCGCCGGCACGGTGGACCGGTGGACCGCCGACCTGTGGGCCGCGCTCCTGGAACGGCACGGCACCGACGGCGAGGCGCAGCCGGCAGCGGAACCGGAAGGCGAGGCGGACGACGGACTGTACGCGCTGGAGGACGCGGACGACTCGGTCATCGGCGGACTCGCGGCACGGCACGGCGTCCAGCCGATGGAGGTCCTCGCCGCCCGTGAACTGGTCGACATGAACCACGAACTCGGCCGCTCCAAACGCTTCCTGCGACTGCGGCTGCCCGAGGGCGTCACCTACCGCACCGGCGACCACATCGCCGTACTGCCGGGCAACCCGGAGGCCCTCGTCCGCAGGGTCGCCGACCGCTTCGGCCTCGACCTGGACCGCACCGTCCGCCTGCGCGCCCGCCGCCGCAGCCGGGGCGCCCTGCCCGTCGACCGCCCGCTGACCCTGCGCCGGCTGCTGACCGACTTCGTGGAACTGCAGGACCCCGCCACCCGGGAGCAGGTGGCGGTACTCGCCGAACACACGGCCTGCCCGCCGGAACGACGGCCCCTGGCCGCGCTCGCCGCCGCGGACCCGGCAGCCTTCGGCGAGGAGGTGACCGCCGCCGGACACAGTGTGCTGGACCTGCTGGAGCGCCACCGCGCCTGCGAGCTGCCGTTCGAGCGCTTCCTGGAGCTGCTGCCGGTGCTGCGCCCGCGCCACTACTCGATCTCCTCGTCCGCCCAGGCGGCACCCGGCGAGGTCGACCTGATGGTGTCGCTGCTCGCCGCACCCCACCGCGCCGGCGAGGGCACCTTCCGGGGCATCGCCTCGCACTACCTGCAGACGGTGGAAGCCGGCGACACCGTCCAGGCCAGGGTGCTGCCCTGCAGCGAGGACTTCCGGCTGCCGCGGGACCCGTCCGTACCGGTGGTCCTGGTCAGCGCCGGCACGGGGCTGGCTCCCTTCCGGGGCGCCGTCCTCGACCGGCACCACGCCCGGTCCACCGGAACGCTGCTGTGCTACTTCGGGTGCGACCACCCTGACGTGGACTACCTGCACCGCGACGAGTTCGAGGCGGCCGAGGCCGCGGGCGCCGTCAGCATGCGGCCCGCCTTCTCCTGCGCACCCGAGGACGGTGCACGCTTCGTGCAGGACCGCATCGCGAGGGAGAGCGCCGAGGTCTGGGCGGCGCTGGAAGCCGGCGGGCGGGTCTACGTCTGCGGCGACGGCCGGCGCATGGCCCCCGCGGTGCGGGAGGCGTTCATGGCGGTCTACCGCAGGTACACCGGCGCCGGGGACGCGGAGGCGAGCGTCTGGCTGAGCGCCCTGACCGAGTCCGGCTACTACGTGGAGGACGTCTGGGCGGGCTGACCACTCCGCCCGCCGGCCTCCTCCGGAACCTCCCATGTCCCCAACTCGTGAGGACCACATGTCTGTTGCACCCTCGGCCCCCCGCCGGGGCCCGGCCGCCCTTACCTTCGCCGTCGCGGTGGCGCTCGTCGCCGGCGTGACGCTGGGCAACGGCGGAGCGAACGTGATGCCCGTCTTCGTCGACGACTTCGCCTCGCGGTTCGCGCTGGCGGACTCCACGGCGGGCCTGGTGGCCGCGACCCAGCTGACCGCGACCGCGATCGTGACCCTGCTGCTGGCCAAGCGCGCCGCGCGGCCCGGACGCGTGCGGATGACCCGGCTCGGTCTGGTCCTGGCGGCGGCCGGTTTTCTCGGGGCGACGGCGGCGACCGACGTGCCGACGCTGATCCTGGCCAACGTGGTTCTCGGCTCGGGGCTCGGGGCGGTCTACGCGGCGGCCACGGCCGCGCTCGCCGCCACCGACGACGCCGACAAGGCGTCCGCGGTCACCATCTCCGGTGTGGTCGGCGTGACGGCCCTGCTGATCATGGCCGTGCCCGAGGCCAACCACGGCGTGGGGGAGGGCACCGGGTTTCTCCTCATGGCCGTCTGCTGCCTCGCCGCCTGGCCGCTGGTACGACGGCTGCCGGACGGGCCTGCCCTGCCGGGGACCATGTCCGCCCGCATCCCGGACGAGCGGGCGGCCCGCCCTTCGGTGGGCCTGCTGGCCGGGACCGCGCTCCTTTGGGCGGTGACCCAGGGCGCGTGGTCCTACGCCTCGGTGCTGGGGCGGCAGCACACGGGCATGTCGCACTCCGTCGTCTCGGCCGTGCTTGCGGTGTCCAGCGTCGTGGCGCTCGTCGGTGCGATGGCCGGACCGGCCGCCGCCCGGCGCTTCGGGCGGAGGCGGTCGATGGCGGCCTTCGTCGGCGCGCAGGCCCTGGCGATGGCGCTGCTGATCTTCACGCACGACCCCGTGCTGTTCACGGTCGCGGCCGTCCTCTGGCAGACATGCCAGCTGGCGGTCCTGGTCCAGACCCTCGCCGCCGCCGCGCTCATCGACTCCACCGGGCGACTCGTGGCCTCGCTCAGCGGAGCGGGTGCGCTGGGCACCGGTGTCGGACCGCTGGCCGTAGGGGCGGTCCTCGACGGCGCGGGGGCCGGGGTCCTGAGCCTGCTCCTGGCGGTCGGCACCTTCGTCGCCTCCATGCCGCTGCTGAGGATGACGGTGGCCAGTGACTCGATCCCCGGTGAACGCGAGCCTGCCACCTCGCCGGCGGCCTGAGCCGTACGAAGCGGGGCCGCCGCCGTCGAATGACGGCGGCGGCCTCGGTGTTTCACGGGCGCCGGCTTTCGAGGTTCCGGCCGAGGCCCCGGCTAGGCCGTGGGTACCGGCACGAGGTCGCGCCGGCCGCCGGCCAGGGCGACGACGGCCGAGACCAGGGCCTGCAGACAGGTCTGTTCGGCTTCTTCGTCGGGCAGGGAGAGACGCTGCATGATGAGTCCGTCGAAACCGGCGAGGAAGAACCTGGCGATGGTCTCCGACGGCAGGGCGAGCTCGCGGCCGGTACGCTCGGCCGCCAAGCCGATCAGCTTCGCCGTGACGGCCGTGACCTCGCGGTGGTGGCTCGTGGCGGCCTCGTGCAGACTCGGGGTCCGCAGTGCCAGCATGCTCAACTCGTTGAGCAACTGGTGGCTGGCCGGCTGCTGGTGCACGGTGCGCCACAGGGACGCGGCCAGCGCGGCCAGGGACTCCTCGAAACCGGCGTCCGTGGGCGCCCACTCCTCGACCTGCGCGACCAGGTCATGGGTGATCTGTTCCATGACGGACCGGTAGAGGTCCTCCTTGGTGCCGAAGGTGTAGTGCACCGTCGCCTGCGCCACGCCGAGTTCGGCGGCGATGGCACGGGTGCTTCCGGCGGCGATGCCCTCGCGGGTCATGAGATCGATCGCCGCTTTGATCAGCTGGGGGCGGCGCTCCGCCGCGGACACATGAGCCATGGCGGCATCATACTGACTTAGTCCCCCGAGCAAGTCGTTCGACCAAGTCGGATTTCCTGACCCCGGCGGCCGCGCCGCGGCTGCCGCCTGGGCGCCGATCATCTGTAGGCCCGGAGCTACAGATGCGCATTATGGTATGAATCAGGGTCTATCTCCTAAGGGATGCCATGAGTGCATCGACCACCTCAGGCAGCGCCCGGTCGTTCACGTGCGACGCGGCGGCCGGCGCCGTGATCGACGACCGCGGCACGATCGTGTCCTGGACCGACGAGGCGGCGCGCCTGACGGGTTTCGCCGCTGAGGAGGTCTGCGGCCACCCGGTGCGGGAGTTGCTGTCGGACCCGCACGACGGCCGGAGGGCCAAGGACGAAGTCGACAAGTGGCCGGCGGCTGGGCACGTGCGGGTGCGGCACCGCGAAGGGGGCGTGGTCGTCGTCGCCTTCCGGCTCACACGCTTGGCGGGCTCGCCGGAATTCCTCGTCCTCGCGACCCCGCAACCGCATGCGACAGACAGCGAACAGGGCGTCTCACTGCTGCGCACACTCTTCGCCCAGAAGCGGTTCTGGATCGCGCTCTGCGACACGGATCTGACCATCGTGCGCACCAATGGCGGTCCGGACCTGCCCGGCGATCCCCGGGCAGTCCTCGGCAGGCGCCTGCGCGACACCCTGCCCTCTTCGGAAGCCGAGGGCGTCGAGGACGTGCTTCGGGAGGTTCTGCGGACCGGCGTACCCGCGGTGCTCGAGAACGAGCCGACGGCATGGCTGCGGGAGCCGGTACGTCAGTCGGTGCTGTCCCTGTCGGCCTTCCGGCTGGAGGACGGAGCAGGCCATCCCACCGGGGTGGTCGTGGTGCTCAGGGACGCCACGGAGCAAAGGCGGGCACGCCTGCATCTGGACGTCCTACGGCAGGCAGGCGC
The DNA here is from genome assembly GCF_019091475.1 of Streptomyces sp. GbtcB6. Taxonomy (NCBI): domain Bacteria; kingdom Bacillati; phylum Actinomycetota; class Actinomycetes; order Kitasatosporales; family Streptomycetaceae; genus Streptomyces; species Streptomyces sp. GbtcB6. Next base: position 50,772 of record NZ_JAGXJL010000037.1, read on the forward strand.
ACGCATCGGACGCTCCCTGGACATCACTCGCACGGCACAGAGCATCGCGGACCTGCTCGCACCCGCCCTCGGATACCTGGCAAGCGTCGATCTCGCAGAGGCGGTCTTCGACGGCGAGGAGCCCGCCAAATGGCTGGGCGGAGGTGATCTTCACCTGCGGGACGCCGCCAGAGCGCCGATCGGCGCCTTCGATGTGGGCATGGAGCCCGGCGACGTACTTCCTCCGTTCCCCGACCATCCCAAACTCCGCAGGCTCCAGAGCGGAGAGACGATCATCTTCGATCGTGACGAGTTCGTCGCCGACCTCGGGGATCCCCAGCTGGCGGAGCATATTCTTCCCAAGGACTTCCGCACGCTGATGATCGCGCCCCTGCATGCCCGCGGCCTGCTGCTCGGGGACATAACGTTGTGGCGCGGCGACCGATGCGCCCCGTTCACCGAAGAGGAAACGGAACTGGTGTCGGAGATCGCGTCCAGAGGCGCCCTCGCCATCGACAACGCCCGGCGTTACACGCGAGAGCATCGCGCGGCCCTGGCGCTGCAGGAGCGGCTGCTCCCGCCGGCCACGACGGACACACCGGCCGCCGAGACGGCCGGCGTCTACCTGCCGGCGGGCGGCGGGGCCGAGATCGGCGGCGACTGGTTCGACGCCATCCCCCTGCCCTCCCTCCGGCTGGCACTCGTGGCCGGAGATGTGGTCGGTCACGGTATACACGCGACCGCGACCATGGGACGCCTGCGCACGGCGGTTCAGTCGCTCGCCGACCTCGAACCGGAACCCGACGAACTCCTCGCTCACATCGCCGACCTGGTCCAACGCCTCGCCGCCGAGGCGCCGCCCGGACATGACGACGCCGTCGGTGCCACCTGCCTGTACGCGGTCTACGACCCCGTCGCGCGCCGCTGCACCCTCGCCTGCGCCGGACACCCCCCGCCGATCGTCGTCCGGCCCGACCTGCGGGCCGAACCCGTGGCGATCTCCGTGGGGCCGCCCCTGGCCGTGGGCGGCATGCCCTACGAGACCGCGACCTTCGACGTCGAGCCGGGCAGCGTGCTCGCCCTGTACACCGACGGCCTGATCGAGCGGAACGGCGAAGACGTGGACCGCGGCGTACGGAGGCTCACCGACGCACTGGCCGCGTCGTGCCGTCCCGACCGCGCGCTGGACGACACCGGCCGGGACCTCCTCGCCGAACTCGGGGATCCCGAGCGCCGGGACGACGCGGCCCTGCTGCTGGCCCGGACCCGCGCCATCCCACCGGAGGACACGGCACACTGGACGTTCCCGTCGGACCCCGCGGCCGTCTCCGACGCGCGGGCTGCGACAACACGTCAGCTGACCGCATGGGGCCTCGATCACCTGGCAGTCACGGCAGAGCTCGTCGTCAGTGAACTGGTGACCAATGCCATCCGGTACGGCCGGCCACCGGTGGACCTGCGCCTCATCCGGCACAACGTCCTGGTCTGCGAAGTCACGGACTCCAGCAGCACCCAGCCGCGCCTGAGACGCGCCCGCACAACCGACGAAGGAGGACGCGGCCTGTTCCTGGTCGCCCAGCTCACCACACGGTGGGGCTGTCGCTACGGTCAGAACGGGAAGACGATCTGGGCGGAACAGTCCCTGGAGCACATCTGAGGCGTGACGGCGCGTCCGTGCGCATGCCCCGCACAGGATGCCGGCGGGGGACCGCGGTCATGGGGTACGGCCACGGGGAGGACGTGGGCTGAGCCCGGGCACCGGGGTGTCCGCGCCCGCGGCGGCCGGGGTGCCGCCGGTCCGGAAGAAGCGTGCCGTGGTCACCAGGACCAGGGCGAGTGCGGCGGGTATCGCGTAGGCGACGCGGAAGTGGCCCGTCGCCCCCAGGCCCCCGCTCGCCCCGGCTCCGACGAGAACGCCGACGTAGTTGAAGACGTTGAGCCGGGCCAGCACGGTCTCGGGGGCACCCGGCCGCAGCCGGCCGGCCGCGGCGACGCACAGCGGGGTGAGGGCGGCGACTCCGAGGCCCGTACACCCTGCCGCGACGACCGCGTACGGCCAGCTCGGGGCCGCTGCCAGAGCGGTCAGGGCGACGGCCGCGAACAGGACGGCGGCGCGGACCACCGCCACCGGCCCGACCCGGCGGACCATGAGGTCGGCGCTCGCCCGGCCGGTCACCGTGCCCGCCTGGTAGGCCGCGTACGCGAGCGGCGCGGCCGCCAGGGACGCGGCGAGGGTCTGATGAAGGTAGGCGGTCGACCATGCCGAGACCGTGGAGTCCACGACGTAGGCGACGAGGAGAACGACACCGAAGGGGACGAGCCGTGCCCACACCCTCGGACTCAGCACCTCCTGGGCCGGATCCGGCACCTCACCGGGCGGGGAGCCGAGCTCATGGCGCCGGACGGTCAGCGCCAGGAGGGCCACGAGCACGGCGTGCACGGTCAGGACGTGCTGGACCGGCCAGCCCAGCCGGGACACGCCCGCCGTCAGCAGCGCGGCCGCCACGCCGGCGGCGCTCCAGGCGGCGTAGAAGGAGGAGAGGATGCTGCGCCCGTAGTGGCGTTCGACGGTGGCCGCGCGGGTGTTGACGGACACGTCGATGGCGCCCAGCGCCAGCCCGAGGAGGACATAGGCCGCCGAGGCGGCGAGCCGACCGGGTGCCCAGGCCACGGAGAGCAGGGCCACGGCCGCGGTCAGCACGGCCGCGCGCATGACGGCGACGGTACCCGAGCGTCGTACGGCGGCCAGGCCCGCGAAGCTGCCGGCGCCCGCGGCCAGTGTCAGGGCGATCGTGAGCGCGGTCATCGCCAGGGACGACAGCCGCAGATGGTTCTCCACGGCGGGCACGGTGGTGGACACGGCGGCCACCGCCGCGCCCTGGGCGGCGAACACGGCGGCCGTGACCCGGCGGGCTCCCGCGAGCGGGCCGCTCCTCACGGGCAGAGGCGGAGCCGTCGCTCCGAGGGACGCGGTCATGGGGCCTCTTCCTGTCACGGACCGTGGGCGGGCCGGGGGTGCGCGCGAACGGGAGCAACCGTAGGAATGCGGACCGACCCGGCGGAGGGCACCGACGGCCACACTGAGGACCCTGGCGGCCAGGGGCGGACGATCCGGGCGGTGCCTCAGGAGACCGGCACACCACCAGGGCGGCGAGGTCCACCGGCCGTCACCGCGCCCGGCCGGTCAACGGGCTGGCCGCCGCGGCCCCCTTTGTGGCCGCACAGGCCAGTCCGCGGGAGCCTGTCCGCTGCCTAAGTTCCTCCCACACCAAACGTGGTGACGACAGGAGGTGGACTCGTGAAGAAGTCCGAATACGACGCGTGTGTCATCGGTGCGGGTCCCGCGGGGCTGGCAGTGGCACGGGCGCTCGGCGAGCGAGGGCTTCCCTGCACGCACATCGAGCGTCACACACGGCCGGGCGGTCTGTGGGACATCGACAACCCGGGCAGCCCGATGTACGAGTCGGCGCATTTCATCTCCAGCAGGACCCTCTCGGGCTTCGGCGGCTGGCCGATGCCCGACCACTTCGCCGACTACCCCTCGCGGCGGCAGGTCCTGTCGTATCTGACGTCCTTCGCCGACGCGTACGGACTGACGGAGCGGATCGAGTTCGGCACCGAGGTCCGTGACGTGGCGAAGAACCCGGACGGCACCTGGACGGTCACCCGGTCCGACGGACGGACCAGCCGGCACGGGCAGGTCGTGGTCTGTACCGGCTCGCAGTGGCACCCCAGCATGCCCGAGATCCCGGGTGACTTCAGCGGCGAGATCCGGCACGTGGTCGGGTACCGGAGCAGCGACGAACTGCGCGGCAAGCGGGTCCTCGTCGTCGGCGCGGGCAACTCCGGCTGCGACATCGCCTGCGACGCGGCCCGCGCCGCCGACCACGCGGAGATCAGCATGCGCCGCGGCTACTGGTTCATCCCCAAGCATCTGTTCGGCAGGCCGGTGGACACCCTCGAAGGCGTCGGTCCCCGGCTGCCGAAGTGGCTGGAGCAGAAGCTGTTCGGCACCCTTCTGCGGATCGTCAACGGCGATCCGCGGCGCCTCGGCCTGCAGAAGCCGGACCACAAGCTCTTCGAGACCCATCCGTCGGTCAACTCGATGCTGATGCACCACCTGCAGCACGGTGACATCACCGCGCGGCCCGGCATCGTGCGCGCCGAGGGCCGCACCGTCCACTTCACCGACGGCAGCAGCAACGACTTCGACCTGATCCTGCTGGCGACCGGCTACGTCCACAAAGTGCCCGTCGCCCAGCGCTACTTCGGCGACGAGCAGCACCCCGACCTGTACCTGTCGTCGTTCTCCCGCGAGCACGAGGGGCTGTTCGGTGTCGGCTTCGTCGAGACCAACGCGGCGGCCTACAAGCTGTTCGACGCCCAGGCGCAGCTGATCGCCGGCTTCGTCCAGGACGCCCGCCGAGGCCTGCCGAACGCCGAGCGGTTCGCCCGCATGATCCGGGGCGACCGCCCGGACCTGTCCGGCGGCCTGAGGTTCGTGGACTCCCCGCGCCACACCGGCTACGTCGACAGCGCCGCGTTCACCAGGTACCTCACCAAGGTCGCCGCCGCCATGGGCTGGCCCACCGAGGGACGCCCCCCGGCGGTGCCGGCCGTCCGCAGCAAGGAGTCGGTGGCATGAGCGGCTACGACTGCACCGGCAAGGTGATGCTGGTGACCGGCGGCGCGGGCGGCATCGGCAGCGCGCTGTGCCGGCGGTTCGCGGCCGGCGGCGCCGTGTGCGTCGTCGTCGACATCGACGGTGAGCGCGCGCAGCGGGTCGCGGACGCCCTGCCCGGCGCCGGTCACCTGGGGCTCGGCTGCGACCTGCTGGACCGGGCAGGGGTGGTGGCCCTCTTCGAACACGTCGCCTTCGCCTTCGGCCGCCTCGATGTGCTGGTCAACAACGTCGGCATGACCAGCACCGAGCGATTCGACGTGCGCGCGGTGGAGAGCATCGAACGGGAGATCGACCTCAACCTGCTCTCCCCGCTCGTCGCCACCCGTCTCGCCATCCCCCTGCTGAAGGCGTCCGGCGACCCACGCGTCATCACGACGGTGTCCCTGGCCGGCATCTTCCCGCAGGGCGAGACCCCCATCTACGCGGCGTCGAAGTTCGGGCTGCGCGGCGCCATGCTCTCCATCGCCCTGGACCTGGGGGACAAGGGCATCCGCGTCGGCTCCGTCCTGCCGTCGGCCACCGACACCCCGATGCTGCGTCAGGAGGCCGTCGACGGCGGCAACTCCCTCCAGTTCCAGGACCCGCCGCAGCAGCCGTCCGACGTCGTCGCCGCGGTGGTGAGCATGCTCGACCGGCCGCGACTCGAAGCGTATCCACGCGCAGGCGAATCCCGCCTGGTGCGCTTCTCCATGCTGGTGCCGAACCTCATCCCCAGGCTCCTCCCGCTCTTCCGCAGGCGCGGCGAGCGCGGCCTGGCGAGGTACCTGGAGGACCTCCGCCGCAGAGGACTGGCCCGTCAGGTCGACGGCCACTGGGAACTGGTGAAAGACGCATGACGGGGACTGGTGAAAGAGGCATGACCGTGACCACGGAAACGAACGTCCGTCTGCTCAGGATCGTCAACCCGGCGACCGGAGAAACCCTTGACACCCTGCCCGCCGCCACCGCCGACGAGGTGGACAAGGCAGTGGACCGGGCCCGCCGGCTCTTCGACAGCGGGGTGTGGTCGGGGTGGCCGCCCCGGGAGCGGGCCGCGGTGCTACTGCGCCTCGCCGACCTGATGGAACGCGACGCCGGGATCCTGGCCCGCCTGGACTGCGAGGACGCGGGCAAACCCATCACGGACTGCCGCACCGGCGACGTGCCCGGCGCGATCGAGTCGATCCGCTGGTTCGCGGAGGCGGCCGACAAGGTCTTCGGCCGCGTCGCACCCACCGGCCACGACCACCTCGGCCTGATGAGCCGGGAACCCGTCGGCGTGGCCGCCGCCGTCCTCCCGTGGAACTACCCCCTCGCCATGGCCGCCTGGAAGGTCGGCCCCGCCCTCGCCGCGGGCAACAGCCTGCTGCTCAAGCCCGCCGAAGCGACCCCACGCTCCGCCCTCCACCTGGCCCGGCTGGCCACCGAAGCGGGTCTCCCGGACGGGACGCTCACCGTCCTGCCCGGCCACGGGGCGGAAGCCGGCCGGGCGCTCGCCCGCCATCCCGGGGTGGACGCCCTCTCCTTCACCGGCTCGACGGCCACCGGACGGCGGATCCTGGCGGATGCCGCGGAGACCAACTTCAAACGGGTCTCCCTGGAGATGGGCGGCAAGAGCCCCCAGATCCTGATGCCGGACGCGCTCGACTTCGGTGCCGAACTCGTCGACGACATGGTCGAGGCCGCGTTCCTGACGGCGGGCCAGAACTGCACGGCGGGCTCCCGCGTCCTGGTCCACGAGGACATCGCCGCCGAGGTCGTCGCACGGTTCACGGCCGCCGCCGGGGCGCTGGCCATCGGGGACCCCGCCGACCCGGACACCCGGATGGGACCGTTGATCAGCGCTACGGCGCGGGACCGGGTCGCCGGCGCCGTGGACGAGGCGGTCGCCGCCGGCGCCGTGGCGCACGCACCCCGACTGCCGGAAGGCCTGCACCCGCACGGGGCCTACTACCCGCCCACCGTCGTGGTCGGCGCCCCCGCCGGCAGCAGGGTCCTCATCGAGGAACTGTTCGGCCCCGTGGTCACCGTCCAGAGCTTCGCCTCCGAACAGGAGGCGATCCGGATGGCGAACGCGACCGACTACGGCCTCGCCGCCTCCGTATGGACCCGCGACCTCGACACCGCCTTCCGCCTCGCCCGCGGCATCCAGGCCGGAGTGGTCTCCGTCAACGCCTACAGCGAGGGCGACATCACCTCCCCCTTCGGCGGCTGGAAACAGTCCGGATTCGGCGGGGCGGAGCGGTCCACCAACGCATTCGACCAGTGGACCAGGGAGAAGACGGTGTGGATCCGCACCCGCTGACAAGGCGGAAAGCGGACGCGACTGCCTAAAGTGGTCGCCAGTACGGCCCTGGAGAGAAGCCATGCCCGAGCCACCCCGTCCGGAGAACGGCACCACGCGCAGCACGTCGGCGACCATCGCCCCGGGCATCCTGCGCTACCTCACGCAGATCACCAGGGAGTACGGCGTCGACCTGCGGCCGGAGCTGACCCAGGTGGGTCTCACCGAGAGCCTGCTGCGATCGGCGGCACTGCGCGTCTCCTACCGTCAGGGCAGTGCCGTCATCCGGCGCGCCGTCGAACTCACCGGGGACGAGAACCTGGGCCTGCGGGTGGGAGCCGCACAGCACCTCACCGCCATCGGACTCCCGGGCTTCGCCATGCTCGCCAGCGACACCCTCCAGGTGGCCATCGAGACGGGCGTGCGCTACCAGAACGTGTCCGGGGCCATGACGGTCTGGTCGGCGGGCCGGGAGGGCCCGGACTACGTGGTGCGGGCCGACCTGCCCGATCCGGTGCTCGACCCGCACGTAGCCGTCTTCCTCGTCGAGGAGGCGTTCTCCAGCGTCGTCACGCTGGGCCGCCTCGCCGCCGGCGCCGGCCTCGCACCGAAGGACGTCCACTTCGCCTTCCCCGCTCCGCACGACGTCCAGCCGTTCCGCGACCTCTTCCGCTGCCCCCTGCACTTCGGGGCCTCCCGCAACCGGCTGGTGGTGCCGCAGGCATGGATCAACCGGCCGATGCCGGGCCGCGATCCGGTCACCTACGCCTCGATCCTCGAACTGCTCGAAGCGCAGATGGCCTCCCGGCGCCGCCAGCAGGACCTCCTGGAGGTACTGGAGATCTCCGTCGCGCAGAGCCTCCCGGAGGTCCCCTCCTTCTCCGAACAGGCCCGCAGGCACGCGTCGAGCGAACGCACGCTGCGCCGCCGCCTGGCCGGCTGCGGCACCTCCTACGAGGCGATCGTCGAGGGGGTACGACGCGAACGCGTCGAACAACTCCTGCACCGCCCCCACCTCACCCTCCGCGAGGTGGCCCGCCGGGCAGGCTTCTCCGACGAACGCGCCCTCCGCCGAGCGGTCCACCGCTGGCACGGCATGGCGCCGCTGCAACTCCGCCAAGCGTTCCTCTCGGACACCGGCGGGAACAGCACCCCGTGAGGAGCGGCAGACCCCCGGGCCGCCCTTTGCGGACCGGGTCCGCCTCCTCGTGCAGCAACGCGGAGATCGGCTAGCCGAACTGACGCGGCCTCAGCCCGGTGACCGGTGCCATACAGGCTGCAGGACGGCTCGGCCTCCATGAATTTGGCCTGCGGCCCGCGCAGCGCGGACACGTCGGTTGTCTCGCCTCGGGCGCCGCAGCAAGGCGGAGCGCACAACGATAGGCAGCGCCCGGCAGGAGCTCGCTTCTGGCTGCCAGGTCGATCTTCGCCTGGGCGAGCCAAACGTCATCGAGGAGTGGGCCGAGCGCGGGATCGGCCGCGCTACGCCACCGTCCGATTGCGTGAACACTGCCTTCTCCACCTGCAACGCAATGCTCACGAACTTCAAAACCGCTCGCTTGAGCTGCGCCTGGTGGGCGGCTGATTCCTGCACTTCGAGCTGCCGCCATGGAGGACTGCTTCTACCACCCCATGCGTCGCGAACGCTCCGCTGGCCGGGCAGGATCGGCGCGGTCTTGTATGGCCGGTCACGCCGGAGCGCGGGGTGGCATCTACCGCGACGGCGGATGTGACACCGGAAGATTCTTCCTCTGTTGGTGGTGCCACCGATGGGTAGATTTGCGATAGCAATCCACTTGAGTGAGGAGCGTGAGGCGTTCATGTCAGTTCAAGTTGGTCATGCCGCTGATAATTACCACGCGTGTTCGTGTTGCGCAAACGTGTCGTAACGCCCCCCGTCCTCCGCTAGTCTCGCCACCCGCAACGATCTTCCGCGCTGCGAAGGTTCGTCAATGCTCATGTTGAGGAGTGCCTTGAACATCTTCTGTACTCTGTGCGCCGCATCCAGCTTGGTGGCAGTCGTGGTGGAGCGCTGGATGTGGTGACACCGGGCCTCGCCGGCGCCTGGTAGGGACTCAGGAGCCGGTCGGTCGTTGCCCGGTCAGCAGGTGAAGCAGTTGCTCTGCTTCCTTGCCAGCGCCAAGCCGTCGATACAGCGCGACCGCCTGCTCGCCGTACTCCCGGGCCTGTTCGGCTCCGTGAGGCCGGAGGGCGGCGGTCCGCGCGAGTCCGGCAAGTGCGTGGGCGGAACCCAGCGGGTACTCCGCGCTCCGGGCTACTTCGAGGGCCTGCTCGTAACCCTGGAACGCGATGTGAAGCCGCCCTGAATCCCGCTGAACGTCCGCCATTCCGATCAGCGCGCGCAATCTCTCGTAAGGGTTGTCGATACGGATGGCCACCTGTTCCGCCATGGTGAAGTGCAGCAGGGCCTCGCCCCTGCGCGCCGACTGTGCATGGGCCCTTCCCATACTGATCAGCACATCGGCTTCGCCCAAGACGTCACCACCGGCCCGATGTGCGGCAAGGGCCCTTCGGTAACAGGCCAGCGCACGGTCCGTACGTCCTGAAGCCTGATGAACCGCACCGAGGTTGGTATCGAGAATCGCGAGCTCCTGTCGGCCGCCGTGCCGTCGCATCAGCACCAGGGACTGCTCGTAGCACTTGCGCGCGTCGTCGTAGCGCCCCTGGAGGTAGTGGAGTTCGCCGCGGTTGTTGAGGGCCTGCGCCAGCCCGTACGGGTCGGGCAATGCTTCGTAGATTCCCTGCATGAGCTGGACCTTGTGGAGTGCTTCGTCGTATCGCCCGGCGTAATACAGCGCCACACCTTCCATGTTGAGGGACTCGGCCTCCCCGGACCGGTCGCCGACCTCGCGGTACAGGGTCAGTGATGCTTCGAACACGCTCATGGCCGTGCCGCCGTGGCCGGCCGCTAAGTGTGCGCGGCCCGCCTGGAGGAGTGCGTCGGCTCGACCGTTGGCATCCCGCAGGTCCTCGTAGATCGACAGGGCCTCGGTCGCGCAGCGCAATGCCTCACGGTGATTCCGCTGGGCGAGAAGGTCCGCTCGGTCCGACAGGGTACGGGCGAGTGCGGACCGGTCGCCCGAGGCACGGAGTGCCGGTACGGCCGCGTCGAAGAGGTCCGCTGCGATGTCCCAGTCACCCCAGAGTTTCAGGGAGCGTGCCAAAACACCCGGAAACAGTCCGCCGTACTCCGGGTACGCGACCGCGGCGATACGGGCGACCGCCAGGAGATTGGCGCGTTCCACGCTGAGCCATACCGAGGCCTCGTCCGCGTTTGAGAAGTCCAGAGCGTAGGCGGACTCCTGTGTCGGGCCCAGTGGTATCCGCCGACGATGGGGATAAGCGAGATCGTCGGCCCGCTGAGCCGTGGTCAGATAGAAGGCGATGAGACGCCCCACCGACACATGCCGGGCCGCGGGCCGGGATGTTCCGGCCCCGACCTGCAAGCCGAAGGCTCGGGTCAGGTCGTGCAGTCGGTAGCGTCCACGCACCGGCTCGTCGAGGAGACTGGAGTCCAGCAGTTCCTCGATGCACCGCTCCAGTTTTCTCGGTTCTGTCTCGACGGACTGCCCGCCCAGTGCTGCTGCCGCCTGGCAAGTGATGTCGGGGCCTGGGTGCAGAGCGAGACTGAGCAGCAAATGCCTTGATGTATCACTGAGTTCTGTGTACGAAACCCAGAATACCGATGCGATCAGATCGTCGAACTCCTTGAGTGGCTCGGGCGCTTGAGCCAGCCGGTCGAGAAGATCTTGAAGGGCCCACGAGTCCCGATGCCGAAACCGGCTTGCCATCAGCTGCACAGCCAAGGGGTGGCATCCGCAGGCGTCCACGACCCTGTACAGGGCTTCAGGCTCGGCGGACGACCGTGCGGTGCCGACGATGCGGGTGAAGAGCGCAGCCGCCTCGGCCCTGGAAAGGGTTTCGAGCGGCAGCGAGGTGGCGCTGTCCAGCCCGGCCAGCCGGCTCCGGGTGGTCACCATGGCCCGACAGTCGGGGCTACCAGGTAGCAGGGGTCCGACCTGTTTGGCGTCTCGGGCATTGTCGAGCACCACGAGGGCGCGCCGTCGTGCCGTCCACTCCCGCCACCTGGCAGCCCTCCCCGTCGTCGTGTCCGGCAAGTCTCCGGACCACCCTGCGGCATCCAGTAACACGGCCAGAGCCTCGGCCGGGTCGAGAGGCTGCTGATCGCTGAAGCCCCGCAGGTCCACGTAGAACTGACCATCGGGATATGTGGAGGACAGGAGGTGCGCGGCATGGACGGCCAGAGCAGTTTTTCCGATACCGGGCATTCCGTGTATGACGGTGACAGGCAACGCGCTTGCCGCATGGCCTGCGGACTGCGAAGCGGCCAGAAGGATGCGCAGTTCGCTGACGCGTCCGGTGAAGTCCTTCGTGTCTCGTGGGAGGCAGTTGCGAGACTCCGGTGAGGGCGGGAGAGCGGACGATTTGATCTCCGTGCGAAGAAGGGTGCGATCCTGGTCGAGCATGCGGAGATGCAGGTCCTGCAGTTCCGCGCCCGGCTCGATCCCTTGGCTCTCTTGTAGCCTTCTGTGCGTGTCCCGGTAGGCGGCGAGCGCTTCGTCATGTCGTCCGGAGCGGTAGAGGGCGAGCATCAGGGATCCGATCACCTGTTGCGCGAAGGGATTCTGTGAGGCAAGTTCCTGAAGCTCGCCTATCAGATCCGCATGCCGTCCCAACTCCAGTTCCAGACTGATCCGTTCCTCGCGAACTCGGCGGTAATCCTCAAGCAGACGGGAACGCGCGGACAGCGCCCAGGGGTTGTCGGCGAACTCGGTCAGCGGCTCGCTGCGCCACAGAGCCTCAGTGGTGCGCAGCAGTCCGATGGCCAGCTCACGCTCGCCGCGTGCCGCTGCGGTCGCAGCATCCGTGCGCAGGCGCTGGAATCGCAACAGATCGATGTCCTCCGGATCGGCCCGCAACTGATACAGCCGAGGCGAGGGCCGATCCACCCGCGCCAGGCCGTCGCCCACCGCCCGACGCAGCCGGCCGCGAAGCCGGGAGATATAACTGTGCAGCGTGTCGAGGGCGGTTGGCGGCGGCTCGCTGTTCCAGACACGGTCCATCAGCGTGTCCACGGAGACTGGTTCGCCCCGTGAGTGGATCAAGGTGGCGAGCACTCTGCGTTCCTTCAGCGATCCGAGTTCGTATTGCTGCCCGCCATGCCACAGCTCAAGAGGTCCCAGAGCAAGAAGTTCCATCATCACCACCGACGGGTGTGCTTCTTCCTGCCGATTTTGACGGCGCCGCACATATGTGCGGCCATCGATCCACTGTTCTTTGAGTGGTGGGGCGGAGAGAAGGGGCGCATTGAAGCGCGGCGGGCGCACAGGATCGGGACCGGATTCCACGGGAGTGCAGGGTTCCTGCAAGCCAGCCGTCCCTCCCAGGGGGCATTCCAGTGCCATGGGCCGCTGACGGCCCGTCACCGACCGTGCAGGAACGCGGTCGAGAAGGCATGAAGGAGATCCGGGGGATTTCAACGATGAGTGTGACAGTGTCCGAGCCGCACTGGCGCCATGTGCCGGTGCGCCTGGACGTCGAGCGTTGGGCCACTCGAAGGACACGAAGGCGCGTCCTGGTCGTGGTGCACACGGTGATCGCGGGGCAGCGACTGCTCGATGCGGTACGCCTGCTGGACGGTGACGTCAGGGTGCAGACTTTTTTCACCCAGGCACCCGACGTTTTCGGTAACGGGGTAGCCGAGTTTCTGGCACGGGTCGGTGGTCTGATACTCCCATGGAGCCAGGCGGTGCAGACCCATTTCCATCTCGCCCTGGCCGCCAGTCATGGCAGCCTGCACGAACTGCACGGTCCGGTGATCGTGCTTCCGCACGGGGCCGGACACAACAAGCTCACCCCAGCGGCGCGCAACGGGGCCACGGTGGCACAACGCGGAACTTACGGTCTCAGCAGGCAGCGGTTGGTGCGGGATGGCACGGTCGTGCCCGAGGTGATCGTGCTGGCTCACAGTGAGGAGTTGGCCCGGCTCGGCCGTGAGTGCCCTGAAGCGGTGTCGGCGGCCGAGGTGGTGGGTGACCCGTGTTTCGACCGGATCGCCGCCAGCATCCCCTCACGGGCGTTGTACCGCGATGCGCTGGGCACAACGGCAGGACAACGTCTGGTTCTCGCCTGTTCGACGTGGGGGCCCGACTCGCTCCTGGGCCAGGGATGGGACGTTCTGGAACGGCTGATCGCTGAGCTTCCCAGGGACGAGTTCCGGGTCGCCGCGCTACTGCACCCCCACGTCTGGAACGCACATGGGGGCTGGCAGGTCCGGGCATGGCTCGCAGGGCTGGCGCGTTCGGGACTGACCCTCGTCAGTCCGAACGGGGACTGGGCGGGGGCGCTGGTCGCCGCCGACTACATCGTGGGCGATCACGGGTCTGTCTCGCTCTATGGCGCGATGACCGGCGTTCCCGTGCTCATGGCGGGCCGAGCGGATCCCGACGTGGATCCGGGATCGCCTTTGGCTGAACTCATGTCATTCGCGCCGCGGTTGCGGAGGGACCGCCCGCTGCTTCCTCAGATCAGGCGGAGTTCCGCGGCATGGCGTTCGCACCGGTACGAGCGGGTAGCGGCCCGCATCTCGTCGGAACCGGGCCGCTTCTCGCGCAAGATGCGATCGTTGCTCTACCGCAAGCTGCGGCTACGGGCTCCCGGCGCAGGGACCGTGACGCAACCGGCGCGCCTTCCGCTGACGGTTCGGTACGACGAACCCGGCAGTGTGGCGGCCCCATGACGAGGCTGCCGCTCATCGCTCTGGTGCGCCGGACGGCTGAGCCGCAGAGCGCCGGGGTAGGTGCTTCCGTACAGCGAGTTCGGACGCTGCTGCTGAGCGGGGCCCACAGAACCCTGAGTACGGACGAGCACATCAGAACCGCACTTCCCGCACCGGCACACTGGTCCCAGCTCGGTGATGTTCTGATCGTGCGTGGCGCCGGAGCGGCGAAGGCCGCCGCAACGGCTCTCCGCCATCCGGGCGCTCTGGTGGTCGCGGTGTACCAGGACCGCCGTTGCTGGCTCCGCCTCGGTGAGGTGGGCATCGTACGTGTGCTCGACGTTGACGGACCGGAGCACACGGAGGAGGTGTGGGGAGTGCTCGCCTCGCTGGCCCACGCGTGGCTGGTAACCGGGCGGCCGGCCGCGGAGTTCGGAGCTGCACCGCTGTACGTCGACCGGGTTCAGGCATCCGGCAGTCCGTTGTCCAACCGTCGAAGCCGGTGGCGGGTCGCCTCGGCTTCGGTCGACTGGGATCGGCCCACGGAAGAGTAGAGATCCAGAGCCTCACGGCATTGGTCCCGGGCGGTGCGCACCTCCCCGCACCGCTCGGCGACCTCGGCCATGCCTCCGAGGGCACGGGCCGTCTCGTAGTCTGCGCCCAGTCCTCGCAATGTCTGCAGCGCGGACGAGAACCGCTCCTGCGCGTCATCGAGGCGGTGCAGGGCGATACAGGCGTTACCCAGGAGTGTGTTCGCCCGCGCGGCGTTGTAAGTGTCGCCCGCGTCCCCCAGCGCGGAGCGCGCGGCTCGGCCGTGCTTGATAGCCTCCGCCGGGTGCCCGGTGGTGAGAGCGATGTCGGCGAGGTTCAGCCGGGCCAGTGCCCCGGCCCGCGCGTCCCCGCACAGCGTCAGTTCCACGTTGGCCTGTCGAAAGAGACCGGCGGCTTCGTCCAGCCGTCCGAGCCGTTGGAGGGCGAGGCCGCGGTAATTGAGCGTACGCGCCTGGCCCAGGCGATCGCCGCGGTCCAGAAACAGGTCCGCTGCACGCTCGAACATCTGCAGGGCAAGTCCGTGGTCCCCGGAGCCCAGTCGTCCCACGCCGCCCGAGGTGAGCATCCGGCATTCGGCCGCCTTGTCGCCGAGGGCCGCGGCAGCCGCCAGCCCTTCGTCATGAGCGGTGTGCCAGTCGTCGTAGAACTTGCGCCGCAGGAAGAGTGGCCATAGGGCGTCGGCCAGCTGCCAGGCGACGGTGGGAAAGCCCGCAGAGAGGGAGTGCCGGATTACCGACATCAGATTGGGAAGTTCCCGTTCCTGCCAGTCCAGGGCGGCCTCGGAATCGGCGCCGACGTCCGCGATGAATACCGGGTCGGAGCCGTAGTCGCGTGCCATGGTGCGATGCTGGGGATCGACGAGCTGCTCGGCGCGCGTGGCACTCGCCAGGTAATGGTCGGCGATCCGGCGTACGGCGCGTGCCCGCTCCTCGGGCGTCTCGTCCTCCTGCGCCTTGGCGATGGAGTGCAGACGCACGAGGTCATGGAAGCGGTGACGCTCTTCCTCCGTCTCGAACAGCAGACTCGCGTCGTGCAGCGTCTCCAGCGCTTCCGCGGCGTCCCGCTCACCGGCGAGCACCGCCACCGCGACCGCGGTCGCGAACTCTGGACCCGGGTGCAGTCCCAACAGCCGGTAGAGCCTGGCGGCAGAGGGGGACAGTGCCCGGTACGAAAGGTCCAACGCAGCCCGTACGTCGTGGTCGCCGTCGATGGCCAACGCCTCCAGCCGATCGCGTTCCGCGGTAAGAGCCCGGACCATCGTGGTGATACGCCTATGCGGTCGCGCGGCGAGTCTGGCCCCGGCGACCCGGACGGCCAGAGGTAGCCCGGCGCACAACTCGACCAGAATGCGTGCGTCACCGGGCTGCGAGGCCACCCGGTCGTCCGGCAGAGTGTCGGCGAGCAGTTCCACAGCGGCCTCGGGGGCGAGGGAGTCAAGATGGACCGGGTAGCAGCCGTCCACGGTCAGCCCTGGTAGACGGCTTCGACTGGTCACAGCCGCCACGTTCCCGCCCCCGGGTAACAAGGGGCGCACCTGAGCCGCGGTAGCGGCGTCGTCGAGCAGCACCGCAAGGCGTCGTTCGGCTGTCAACGACCGGTACAGAGCGGTCCGCTCGACCAGTGTCGTGGGAACCTGCGATGCGGGGACGCCCAGAGCGCGCAGAAAGCGCGCGAGAACCTGTTCCGGAAGCGCCGGCTCATCTGCCGAACCGGCGCCCAGTTCTGCATAGAGTTGGCCGTCCGGAAAGTACGCACGCAGAGTGTGCAGCCATTTCAGCGCGAGGGCAGTCTTTCCGATTCCGCCCAAGCCGCTTACAGAGGCCAGTACGGGCCGCGACGCACGCTCGGCTCGGGCCCGGTGCCGCTCCAGCGCCGCCAGTTCCACCTCCCGGTCGACCATGTGCCCGGAGGGCGGGAGCTGCCATGGCGTCAGTCTGCCGGGGGTGGCGTCGAAGCCGATGTGAATGCCGCCGTGCACCACACCCGCCTGGATGGTCGGGCCGTGGACCGTGCCGCTCAACTCGTTGTTTGAATTGAGCTCGTGGCTCTCCACTTGTCCCTCCGAATCGCCGGTTGTCCCACCGGTCCCTTTCACGTGTGTGTTGAACTCGCCGGCATGCCTCAGTGGGCGTCAGCCATCACGGCCCGGAGCGTTGCGCTGGGACTCGTGCAGGTTCAGATGGGAGAAAGACTGCCCTTGGAACACAGGACCGTGCTGTGTGCCACCGGTGATCGCATTGTGCACCGAACCTGCCGTGCCGTCCTTCAGCAGAGGAGCGAATTCTGCGACCAGAAACCGGAGTTCGTCCGCCATATCGGGATTGCGC
This sequence comes from Streptomyces sp. GbtcB6, assembly GCF_019091475.1. Lineage (NCBI taxonomy): Bacteria > Bacillati > Actinomycetota > Actinomycetes > Kitasatosporales > Streptomycetaceae > Streptomyces > Streptomyces sp. GbtcB6. The sequence goes on from NZ_JAGXJL010000037.1 coordinate 67,337, forward strand.
TCCAGTAGGCGGCGTAGGCGGAGCCTCACCGCTGCGGTGATGTCGGACGTGACGTCGTCCTCGTCCGGGGCCCCGACGACCGAGATCAGGGCAGTGCGGGACTCGTCCAGCTCTCCGGCCACAGTGGTTGCTTCACCACCGCGAGTGAACAGCCGTGTCAAGCGTTGCTTCGCCTGCTCCCACGACTCGGTGACCATGAGACCCACGACCGTTGTTGCCCCGGTTCCGACGAGCATTGCCAATTCTGTGTCCACAGTGCTCCTTCGTTCGTCGGGATCTGTTCGATTCTGACCATCCACCGTAAGCGGGGAACCAATGGAACAACCACCGTCGGAATACGGACAATGCCGCTTCCGAGGAGGCCGCCCCGGCACGATGTTGGCCACGGTCGGCCGATAGGTGCCGAGTACCGGTGGGATCGCATCGGGCAAGGATGGCAACGGGGTGACAGCGTTGCGGTCGCCGTCGGTCAGCAGGATCGCGACTGGTGTGCCGTCTTGGGCGCCCTGACGGGGGAGGTGCCGACCGAGGTGGCGTTCAGTTGTGCGAGCAGGATCTCGTGCAGGCGGTGCCGGACGCCGGCCTCGTTCCGGTCCCGCAGGCGGCGCCGGCGGGTCATGCCGGAGCCGAAGCCCAGGTTATTGGGCAGGTACTCCCGTTGGATGCCGGTGTGCAGGAGGTACGCGATTCGCGTACGGCACCCCCGGTCCGGCAACGGTTTGCGGCTGGGACACCGGAACCTGCGTTCGCGTTGGGGAACGGCGGTTCCGGACGGTTCCACAGCCGCGTGTGGCCGTGTCGCTCTCGGGCACCCGCGTATATCGCGATCTGGCGGCCGGCCACGATGGCCGCACCGACCACGGCGGTCATCGCGCCCGGCCTCGTTCTCCAGGCCGACTCGGGGGAGGCGTCCCGACCGCCGCCGTCTCTCCCCCCCCCAGCGCACCGTCGGCGGCCCCGCCAGGGACGGCGAGCGCCTCTGTCCGGGGCCGTCACCGGTCGTCAGCACCCGGCGCCGGCGTCGCGTCGGCGGTCAGTGGTGGTGCAGGAGGACCAGGGCGACGGTGAGCAGCGCGATCAGCAGGAGGACCGATACCGACAGGCGTTTGGCCATGGAGGAGCGGGAGACGGGGACTCGGAAAGAGGGGGTGGCTGCGGAGGGGGCCGCGAGGGTGGGTTTCGGGTGGGCGGCCGGGGGCGGCGCCGTCGCGAGGGGCACCGGTGTCGACTCGAAGAGGTCGGGCTCCTGGCGGTCCACGCGGGCACACCATGGACAGGCGTCCAGATGGGAGCCGTACGTGTGATGGGTACGTACGGCACAGGACGCCATGCCGTTGCGCGTCGCTTCCAGGGCCTCGAACCACTCGGCCGGTGTGGGCCGGGCCGTGGGGTCGGACGGTTTCCTGCCGAAGGCGCGCTCGGCCAGGGCGAAGAGGGGTGGTGGAAGAACGTCCGGCGGGACCGTGCCCCGGGGCATGACGACCCGCTGGGGCTGGGTGACGTACGAGGTCCCGTCGGCGATGCGGCTGCGCATGGAGATGCTCTCCGAGCCCAGGTCCTTCGGATAGCCTGCGAACGGATGGGTGCCCCCGGTGAGGAGCTGGAAGACACATATCGACAGGGCGAAGCTGTCACTCGCCCGGGAGGCCGGCGCGCCCTCGAAGCGCTCCGGTGCGCTGTAGTGCGGGGTGAACATGTCGGACTGGTAGCGGGTCCTGCCGTCCGGATCCTGGAAGGACATCGAGTCGCAGTCCAGGAACGTCACGAACCCGGCCTGGTCCACCACGATGTTGCGGGCCGAGAAGTCGCCCACCACGATGTCCTCGCTGTGCAGACGGACCGTCAGGTAGGCCAGGTTCCAGGCGACGCCCAGCAGGAAGCCCCAGTCCAGTTCGGACCGGAACAGCGAGGTCCTGGTCGGCCGGTCGAACAGCGCTGCGAGCGGGATGTGCTCCGGCTGGGCGAAGCGCCGCATGACGTATCCGACGGTCGTGCCGTCCGCGTCCTCGGCCAGGGCGGCGGGCCAGGCCAGTTCCGGTGCCTGGCCGTCGTCGACGGCCCGGCCGAGCAGCGGACGCATCTTGATCATGCCGGCCAGCCGCCGTCGCTGCTCCTCGCCGGGGGGATCGTGGTAGATCTTCACCACGCGCCGCGGCTGTCCGCTGATCGCGTACACCGTGGCCTGTCCGCCCGACGCCAGCGACTCCTTCTCGAGCGGGGTGCGCTCCCCGCCGACGTAAAAGTCGTTCACAGGCCTCGAACCGCCCTGAGCAGAGTCTTGTCATCGGCGTTGTCCGCGGCCAGCCGCCGGGACCCGAGCAGCCGCGCCAGTTCCGCCGCCTCCTGCTCCTGGCCGATGTCCGGCCGCTCCATCGCACCGAGCACCCTGGAGACGAAGTTGTGCTTGGCGCGCTTCCTGTTGTTGCCGGGGAATTCCACGGCGGCCTGGGTCAGCCCGTCGGTGCACAACAGGATCCCGGTCACCTCGCTGTCGAGGACACAGGCCGTCTGCAGGCGCTGCGCCGCGTCGTCGGAGGTGACGAAGAACGCCTCGTTGCTGTACTCGCTCACCGGCGCGGGCTGGGGCAGCAGATGGAACTGCGGCTCCCCGGCCCGGACTCCGGCCCGCAGTACGGCGAACCCGTCACCCACGCTCAGATAGCCGAGCCATCCGCCGGTGTGCACGACGACGGTCAGGGTGGTCGCGAAGTCCTCCGGGTGCGGCTGGGTGCGGCGGATGAACTCGGCACGCAGCACGGTGAACCGGGCTCGCAGGAAGTCCTCCACGTCCCGCGGGTCCTGAGGCAGCGGAGAGGCGGGGAGGAAGAGCAGGTCCGCGAGTTCCACGGCCATCTCCGCCCCCTCCCGGGACCGTGACCGGCTGCCGGCCCCGTCGGCCACGGCGAGCAGGAAGGTGTCAGGACCGGTGCTGCGGTGCCGAAAGGCGTCCTGGCAGGGCATGTTGTCGCTGCGGTGCCGATGGCCGGTCACACTGACCCCGTGCAGCCGCCACTGCGTGGTACTGGGTGTCATCGTGGTCGCGTTCATGTGTCCCACGCCGACCTCTGGGTGGTGAACCTCGCGAAGATCTTCTTGTAGACCTCCTCGCCGTCGCCCTTGTCCTGGGCCCCGGCACTGGCGGACATCATCTGCAGCACCTGCCGGAACGGGAATCCCTGCAGGCGGGCGTAGTAATCGGGCGCTATGGCCCGCAGGACCCGTTCCCCGTGCGGGGAGATACCTCCGACTCCGATCGCGAACAGCAGGAACTTCTTCTTCTCCTGCTGCTCGGTCAGCATCGGCACGATCTGCTGCCAGTCGTCCGTCGGATGGCCCTCGGCGTCGGTCGGCTGTCCGTCGGTGATCAGGCAGATCTGCGGACGGGCGTAGAGGTGCCCCGCGGCGCGCAGCGCTGTCTTCCGAGCCGCGACCAGCCGTACGGCGGCACGCAGTGCCTCCGTCATCAGTGTGACGCCGCTGGCCTGCAGATGGGGCGCGCCGAACGCGCGCGCGGTGACGAAGGCGTCCGGATCCGCGGTGTCGGGCAGGGGAGTGGTGCCTTTCCAGGTGCACACCCGCTGCCCACCGAAGGTGATCAGTGCCACCTCGACGCTGTTGGTGAGGCTGATGTCGGCCCGCAGTTCGTGGACCCAGTCCCGCAGCGCCCCGTTGAGCATGGTGATCGGCTCGTCCGCCATCGAGGCGGAGGTGTCCAGGCAGAGCACCAGAGGCTGCCGCTGGGCGTTGCCGACGGGCAGGACATCGTTGTAGTAGTGCGGAACGCTTCGCGAGGCGTCGTCGTGCATGGGCTACCCCTGTGAATCGCTGTCGCGGTTTCTGTCGTGCGAGGTTCGGACTCAGCCGGACCGGGAGCCGTCTGGGCCGTTGTCGAGGACGGTCAGCTCGCCGGTGCTCTCCTGACGGAGGTCCACCTGCTGCCCGGGTTCGGGCGGTTCCCCGTCGCCGCTCCATGTCGCCCGGTAGAGCAGGCCGTTGACGGCCACATAGCCCTGCGGCCGAAGTGCCGTGCGGACGGTGCCCGGCAGCAGGTCCTGCCGGCGGGCGTGGCCGTCCGCCGACCGTTGCCTGGGCGCGGGCTCGCTCGTCGGAGCCTGTTCGCCCTTCCCTCCGGACAGGCGCTTTCCCCCGGGCGTCCGCCGACGCGGATCCGGCGCCGCGGCGTGCGCCGATCCGGCGTACGGCGGCGCTTCGCCCCCGTCCCCGCCGGGCGCGGACCGGGGCGGATGCCCTGGGCCGGAAGCCCGCGCAGCTCCCTGGACGCCCCCGGCGGATTCCGGGGTGACCGTCCCGCCGTGCCGGGTGGCGGTCGCGGCTCCCGCGGTGGCCGGGAACGGCCCGCGGGGACGACGGGTACGCCCGATCAGCAGGCCCAGCGCGGTCACCAGGCAGAGGAGCACGGCGAGGACGACGAGCAGGAAGGCCGCGTCGCCGGAGGCGCCGCCCGTCTCCGACCCGTCGTCGCCGGTGCCGCCGTCCGTTCCGCCCGCTCCCCCGTCCCGCGCCGCGGACCCGACTGTGAACAGCGAGGTGCGGCTGTCCTGGGCGAGCCCGCGCCGTACGAGATCGCCTGCACTGCGCTGCGTCCGGGCGTAGTCGCAGAACCCGTCCGCCGGACAGCCGCCGAGGTTCAGCAACTGCCGCCGGCCGCGCTCCGTCAGCGGACTGGCCACGCTGTGCCGCCCGACCACGCGGTGGGTGGCGAGTGCGAGCAGAAGGGTGCCTCCGCTGCCGGTGCGCACCCCGTCCGGCACGATCACGGTCAGTCTCCCGCGCAGTCGTCCCAGGGCGTCGGAGACGGGGCGTGAATCGTCGTTCTCGTTCAGTTCCTGCGGCGCCGAAACGGTCACGATGACCGAGTCGCGGGCGTCGGCCGGGGTCCGGCCCCAGCACAGTACGGCCGTGGTGAAGTCGGTGTCCGGGCACGATCCCGCGGCGGAGCCGGTCGAGGTCGTGGTCGAGAGCGGCGTGCTGCTCGCCGGTACCGGGGGAGAGGCGGTGGGGACGGGCGGCTCCGGTCGGGCGGCTCCGGCCGGCAGTGCGGCCACCAGGGCCAGCACCGAGCCGAGCAGGGCGACGCCCGCCAGGTTGCGGCCGATGACGGCCGTGCGTTCCGCTCGGGGCCGGCGCGTCCGGCGCGATCGGGTCGTTTCGTGGGTCACAGGCGGAAGACCTCGCGGCATCGGGCGAACATGGTCGAGGCCTGGTCGACCCAGCTCGACGCGGTGTCGTCGAAGTCGGGCTGGGTCATCCGGCACAACAGGGGCAGGGTGCAGACGCCGGCCAGATGGGGCTGTCTCCCGCGCACGTTCCAGACGGACAGGGTCGGCATCAACTGTTCGATGTTCCAGGCGTTGGCGGCGGCGGCCGCACGGGCCAGTTCGCCGGGCCCGAGGGTCCGGCCGTTCGTGATGAACGCCACCAGGAAGCGGCTGGACGTCGTGAGATAGACGTGCAGGTCCTCGGCGACCGCCGGACGGCGTGCCACGCTGAGCGACACATGGGTGGCCTCGTCGTGCACCGCGAGTCCCGTCCCGGCGGCCCATCGCTTCACCAGCCGGTTCCAGTCGGCGTCGAGGAGGTGCGCCGGGTGCCCGTCGTGTTCAGCCGCCATACCCGGCCGCCTCGATGACCATGATGTCGGTCAGTCCGTCCTCCAGTACGGCCAACGCGTTGCGTGTGAAGTCCGCTCCGCCCTGCTCCGCGCCCGGGTCCCAGACCGTGGGTACGTGTGGCTGCGGGCCGGGCCGGACGGTTGGTGCACCGGAACCCCCGCCGCTCGCCAGGAGTTCGAGCAGTTCGCCCGGCGACGGCCGTCCTTCGGGCCGCCGGGCGAGGCAGGCGCCGACCAGCTGCCGCAGTTCGGCGGGAACAGCGCTCAGGTCGGGCTCCTCGTGCAGGATGCGGCACAGGAGCTGCGCATTGCTTCCCGGGCCGAAGGGGCTGCCCCCGGTCGCCGCATAAGCGAGAACCACACCGAAGGAAAAGACGTCACTGGCGAAGGTCAGTCCCCGCCCCCTGATTTGCTCAGGCGACATGAATTGCGGAGTGCCCAGCAACGCACCCGGATCGGTGAGCGGCGGAAGATCCGCCACGTGCGCGATACCGAAGTCGATGACCCGCGGTCCGTCCGAGCCCATCAGGACGTTGTGCGGTTTGAGATCGCGATGGACGATCCCGGCGGCGTGAATATCGATCAGGGCCTCCGCCAGTCCCGCGCCCAGGTCCCGCACCCGTCCGCCGTCGAGGGCACCCTCGGCCCGGACCATGTCCCACAGCGCGCAACCCGGTACGAACACCGTGGCCAGCCAGGGTTCGGAGCAGTCGGTGTCGGCATCCACCACGGGCGCGGTGTAAGCCCCGTTGACCTTCCGCGCCGCGGCGACCTCCCGGGCGAACCGCCGGCGGAAGTCCGGGTTCGCGGCGAGCTCGGAACGGATGACCTTCACGGCCAGCGACCGGCCGCCCCGGCTGCGGGTCAGATAGACCGCCCCCATACCGCCACGTCCGAGGAAATCGGATATCGGATACGGGCCTATTCGTAAAGGCATGCGATTTTGTTCCACCGTGCGTTCGATTCCCCCCCGGGAAAAGGCCGCACCTGAGTCAAACCTCTACGGACATGCGTCGACAGGTGCGGATTCACCGGGAAATTCCCGGTGAATTCCGGTATAGCGTAGCGGCGAAGACAGGTTCCGCACCCTGTTATGAAGCAAGAAAGAAAAAAAGCACCGGTTCCCTGCCTCGTCCTGCCCCACGGCTTACGACCGCCACAAGGTGCCCCGCGTCGCCGGGGGGCGTCGTACCGCATGGTGCGGTCCCCGGCCGAGGACCGCCTCGTCCACCGGCCGACGGGACGGTCACCGCCCAAAAGTCTTATGCCCAGCAGCCGTTGACGGTGGCCGCCAGGCCGTCCAGGGCGTCCTTGGTGGCGGCCGGGTCGGCGGCGGAGTTGTTCTCGATGAAGGAGAAGATCTTCCAGCGGCCGTCCGCGGCCTTGGTCAGTCCGCTCAGCGCGATCGCACCGGTGAGGGTGCCCGTCTTCGCCTGGACCTTGCCGACGGCGCACTGCGAGTCCGCGGTGTCGAACCGGCCCCATTCGGGACCCAGGGTGGAGCCGGCTTCTCCCGCCACGGGCAGGCCGTCGATGATGGAGGCGAGGGTCTGGGCGTTGCGGGGGGCGTCGGCCACGTCGAGGATGTCGGCGATGGTCTGTGCCGGGATGCGGTTGGCGCGGGACAGACCGCTGCCGTCGTGGATCTCGTAGTTGTCCAGCGAGACGCCGTACCCGCTGAGCACCTCGCGTACGACGGCCGCGCCGTCCTCGAAGGTGGGCTGGCGTCCGGCGCCGATCGCGGTCATCCGCAACAGTGTCTCGGCGATATCGTTGTCACTCACCTTGAGCATGTGCTTCACGATGGTGGACAGCGCGGCGGACTGGTGCTGGGCGACCGGCACGTCGCCCGTGCCGGCCGTCGCGTGGGTGACGGTGCCCGTGACGGTGACGCCCTGCGCGGCGAGGAGCTTGGCGAAGGTCTGGCCCGCGTCGAGGGACGTGTCCGTGACGTGGTGGCCGTCGACCACCAACGCCCGTACCGGTGCGACGGAGTCCGGGTAGTAGCCGTCGTTCCAGCCGGTCGCGAGCGTGGGCGCGGGGAAGAGGCTGTCGTCCACCCGGACCTTGACCGAGGTGAGACCCGCGCTCTTGAGTCCCGCGACGGCGGTCTTCGCCATCGCGGCGAGGTCGGCGCTGGTCAGGGTGCGGTCGCCGCCGCCGATGAGGGTGAGCGTGCCGTTGCCGTAGACGGCCTTGGTGGTGAACCGGTGGTCGGGGCCCAGCACCGTCAACGCGGCGGTGGCGGTGCCGAGTTTGGTGTTGGACGCGGGCATCAGCGCGGTGGCCGCGTCGTGGCCCCAGACGACCTTCTCGGACTCGGCGTCGATGACGACGCCGCTGAGGGTGCTGCCGAGACGGGTGTCCTGGACGCGGGTGCTGAGATCGTCCGCGATCTTCTGCTCGGCGGGGTCGAGTGCCGTGGCCGTGGAGACGGTGTTGCCGGCGGCGAAGGCGGTCGTACCGAAAAGGATCGTCCCGGCGACGGGGACGGTCACCGCGACGACGGCGACCCGGCGGAGTGCGGGGTGCAGGGTTCTCGCCTTGTGGTGACGAGCGGTCGTACGGGCGGGGGAAGGGGGGTTGGACATGCAGGCCTCGGCGAAGTGCTGGTGCGGAAAAGGGAGTTGGCAGGGAGAACTCGGGTTCCCGAGAGTGAAAGTTACAGGCATGATCCCGTTTCCGAGGTGGTTCCTGTGGACGTTCACACCAGCACCGCCGGCGAGGTGTTCCTGACCAAGGCCGAGGAACACCTCCCCGCACCGCTGCGCACCGTCAGAATCCGTGTCGCGCGCCGCCGTCCACCTGGAGCATGAGCCCGGTCAGGTACGAGGCCGCCGGGGACAGCAGGAACGCGCCCGCACGTCCGAACTCCTCCGGTGTGCCGTACCGGCGCAGTGGAATCCGGGACTCGTTGGCGGCTCGCGTGCCCTCGGGGTCGGCGGACAGTCCGTCCAGCTCACGCATGCGATCCGTGCCGATCCGTCCCGGCAGCAGTCCGAAGACGCGGATGCCGCGCGGCCCCAGCTCGTCCGCGAGCGACTTGGCCAGACCGGCGAGGCCGGGCCGCAGCCCGTTGGAGATGACCATCCCGGGGGTCGGCTCGTACGCCGTGATCGACAGGACGAACCCGATGGAGCCCCCGGCCGTCAGCTCCGCGGCCGCCGCCCGGGCGAGCCGTACCGCACCCAGGAACACCGACTCGAACGCCGCCTGCCACTGTGCGTCGGTGTGGTCCGCGATGCGGCCGGCGGGCGGTCCGCCGACGCTGACGAGGATGCCGTCGAAGCCGCCGAACCGCTCGCGTGCGGTGGCGATCAGTCGTTCCGGTGCTCGCGGGTCTGCGTTGTCGACGCCGACTCCGGCCGCGTTCGGGCCGAGCTCCGCCGCCGCCTCGGCCGCACGCTTCGCGTCGCGGCCGGCGACGACCACCCTGGCCCCGTCGGCGACCAGTTCGCGGGCGACGGCGAAGCCCAGCCCGCGGGTGGCACCGGTGAGGACGTACACCCTGTCCTTGAGTTCGAGATCCATGGCCCGTGTCCCTTCAGTGACCCAGGACGGCGGCGACGTCGTCGTCCACGGCCGCGCCGAGCTTGGTGTCGTCCTGCTCCGTCCAGACGCGGGCGACATGCCCGTCGGGCCGGATCAGGGCGGCGCGCACGTCGTCCCAGCCGTCGTGGGCCCGGTCCAGCACCCCGCCGTGCACGGTGATCCGCTCCTGCGCGCGATCGGCGAGGGCACCGCCGGCGGTCAGGTCGAGCAGGACGTACGCGTCCGCCCGCAGCAGGCCGAACAGGGTGATGTCCGTGCCGGTGAAGGTGAGTCCGGGGGCGCGGGTGCCGGTCAGCGGGTGTGCCGCCGGGTCGTCGCTGGGGTAGCCGATGCCGATCGCGCTGATCTTTCCGGCCAGAATCCGGCCGAACTCCGGCACGGCGGCGATCATCTGGGCGGTCAGGGACCGCATGGCGAGCGCCTCGGGTGTGAAGGTGGTCAGCAGCAGGGTCTGGGCGCGGCTGTGCTCCTCCAACTGGGTGCCGATCAGGTGCCGTTCGGTGTGGTAGGTGTCCAGCAGGCCCTCAGGGGCCCAGCGGTTGAGGGTGGCGGCGAGCTTCCAGCCGAGGTTGTGGGCGTCCTGCATGCCGTAGTTCATGCCGACGCCGCCGGTGGGGAAGTGCTGATGGGCGGCGTCGCCCGCGAGCAGGACGCGTCCGCGTCGGTACTCGGTGGCCAGCCTGGTCGTGTTGCTGTACCGGGAGAGCCACGACGGGTCGCGCATGCCGAAGTCGTCGCCGGTGATGGCGACGGTCTTCTGCCGCAGCTCGTCCATCGTGAGGTCGCCCGGCCACTCCGTGGCGCCCCCGTCGGGGCTGGTGCCGGCGAGCCGCCACCGGTTGCCGGGCAGCGGCGCGATGAGTACGCCGCCGTGCTCGTTGAACTGGTTGAAGGCGAGCGGGGGCGGGTTGTCGAGCGCCACGTCGCCGAGCCAGCCGAGGAAGTTGAACGGGGTGCCCGGGAAGTCGATGCCGGCGCTCTCGCGCACGGTGCTGCGGGAGCCGTCACAGCCGGCGAGGTAGTCGGCCTCGACCGAGTACGGCCCCTGTTCCCCCGTCACCTGCACGGTCACCGAGTCCGCGTGCTCGGTGAAGCCGGTGACACGGTGGCCGCGCCGTACGGTGGCGCCGAGCCCGCGGGCGTACTCCTCGAAGAGCTGCTCGGTGCGGGCCTGCGGCAGGAAGAGGGTGTACGGGAACGGGGTGTCCAGCAGCGAGAAGTCCAGCCGGCTGGGCAGATTGGCGAAGTGGCCGGTGGGGATCTTCGGTGCCTCGTCCTGGAACCGCTGGTGGATCCCGCGGGAGGCCAGCAGTTCGATGCTCCGCGGGTGCATGGTGAGCGCCTTGGAGCGCTGGTCGATCTCGGTGCGCTCCTCCAGGACCGTGACGGAGATGTCGTTCAGCCGCAGCTCGGCGGCGAGCCAGAGCCCGACGGGCCCGCCGCCGGCGATGACGACCTGCTGCTTTTCCATGGGATCACCTTTCCTTGGGTCTGTGGCCAGGTTCTGAGATCCCCAGGGTTCTTGGTCGATGACCAAGGCTCTGGTGCGGGTCAGTAAACTAGGTCAATGACCAATAGGCAACAAGGCGACCGCCTGGATCCGGCCACCGTGATCGGTGCGGCACTGGAACTGCTGGACGAGAACGGCCTGGACGCGCTGTCCACCCGGGCGGTCGCCGACCGTCTCGGCGTCCGCATGAACACGGTGCTGTGGCATGTGAAGACCAAGGCCCGGATGCTGGAGCTGATGGCGGACGCCGTACTCGGTGAGATCCGGCTGGACGAGCTGCCGTCGGCCCCCGAGGAACGCGTCCGCGAACTGGCCCGCCGCTACCGCCGCGCCCTCCTCGGCCACCGTGACGGTGCCGCGCTCGTCGTCGGCACGTATGGCGTCGAACCGCACACCCTGCGCTTCGCGGACACGCTGGTGGGAGCGCTGCTCGAGTGCGGCCTCGAAGACCGCGAGGTCGCCTGGACCGCGTGGGCGCTCACCTACTTCGCCCTGGGCCTCGCCCAGGAGCAGCAGGCGGCCGGAGACCGCCCCCTCGGAGAGGCGCTGGCCCGTGCGGTCTCCGAGACGACCCACCCTTCGCTGCACCGTGTGGTCGCACATCTCGCGCCGGGGTCCTTCGACGAGAGATTCGAGTTCGGCGTGGCCGCGATCCTTGCCGGTCGGCCGTCTCCCCTCGGTTGAGGCCGGGCGGCAGGGTCGGCTCCGCCGGGCGGGGATGCGCCTGCGTCGGGCTACTCGTCCGGGAGGTCGGTCACCGCTGCCGAGCGGGTGAACGGCCCCTCGACGGTGAAGCGCCGCAGCATGCGGGCGAAGGCGCGGGCCTCCCCGTCGGGCCAGTCGGCGAGCGCGGCGGAGATCTGCTGGGCCAGGCGCTCCCGGGTGGCCTGCACGGCCTCTTCTCCGGCGGGGGTGAGCACCAGCAGGGTGGCTCGCCCGTCGGCGGGGTCAGGTTCCCGGCGCAGCAGTTCTGCCTCCTCCAGGCGGGTGGCGCGCCGGGTGACTCCGGACCGGTCCAGGCCGATCTCGGTGGCCAGCTCCGCGGCGCTCACCGCGCCGGTGCGGGCCAGGCCGCTGAGCACCGGGTAAGTGGTCTCGTCCAACGACTCGCCGATGCCCTCGGTGAGCCGGCGGTAGAGCTGCGCGCGGGTGCTGCGCCGCAGCAGCAGCCCCAGGGTGTCGGCGATCTCGTGACCCACATCGTTCGGCATGGCAGGAAAATTAGCGTGCGCGGCGCATGTGAAGCACATGCGGAGGAGTCCGCGTGTGTGTTGCATGCGGCAACGCGCCGACGCTCATCGGGCCCCACGCCCGCACACCTCGTCCAGGGCGAGGGCGCCCTCGGCCACCCGGCCGGCGGCCGAGGTGTGCAGGGTGGTGCTGTCCAGGGGCGGGCCATAGCGCCACGATGGGCGTCGGGCCCGATCTGATGTGTGCCGCGCGGGATGCCACCCGGGCCGTGATCGACCACCTGGGCAGCCGCTACGGCCTGGACCCGGTGGACGCCTGTGTGCTGTGCAGTGTCGCCGTGGACCTGCGGATCACCGAAGTGGTCGACGCGCCGAACTGGGTGGTCTCCGCGTATCTGCCCAAGGCCTTCTTCTGAGCGGACGGCAGCGCGCCGGGGGCCGCGGGGTGCGAGGTGTGTGCGGCCGGCCTTTCCGTCAGCGGGCGTTGCCGATGTTCCGGTCGGCGTCGGAGCCCTCGATCATCAGCGTGGTCTCCTCGACACGGTTGAAGCGGCCGTCAGGGGCGAGGTCCCCGAAGGCGTAGACCTCCATGCGCACGGTCGAGCCGTCCTTCTTCTCGATGTGGGCGGTGTGGCGGTCGGCGTACTTCGTACCGTCGTACAGCTCTTCGTGCACTTCGACGCGGCCGCCGGCGACCACCGTCCGCAGGTGGGCGATGTGTTCCACGAACCCGGCGCGGTCGTCCCACCGGCCGTCGGTGCGCTGCCGGTATTCCGGGGTGAAGTGACGGTCGACGGCTTCTTCCAGCGGGACGGCCGGGTTGAAGAGGAGGTCGGTGAGGGCGGTCTTCATGTCGGTGCGGGTCATGGATGCTCCTTGCGCGAGAATGCGTGCGCGGCGCACGCTTCGCTCGCACCCTAGCAGTAAATACGTGCGCGGCGCACGCTTCGGGTGGGAGGTGAGAAGGGGATCCGGGGTGCCGGTCACCTCGTGAGCCGGTGGCCGTGGTTCGACGGCCGCCGAAGGTGGGGCGAGGCCAGCCGCCTGCCTGTGTGCGTCTTTGACGCGTACCTGACCTGGGCTTGTGTCGTGGTCGGCGATCCTCCGCCCCTCGGTGGGTCGACCTCTTAGGCAATTTTATGTGCCAAGTAGGTTGACTAGCGTGTGATGGTTGCTGACCCTGTGAGGGAGGGCCGGCGGGTCCTCGCGGACGCGGGGCCTCGGGGCCCGGACCCTCCTGGGAGCGGCAAATGGCAACCTTCGTACTCGTGCACGGTTCTTGGGGCGGCGGCTGGGTCTGGGACCGGTTGCGCCCCCGGCTGGAGGATGCCGGCCACCGTGTCCTGACGCCGACCCTGACCGGTCTCGCCGAGCGGCGGCACCTGTCCGCGCCGGACGTCGGACTGGGCGCGCATGTGCGGGATGTCGTCGAACTCCTGGAGTTCGAGCGGGTGGAGGACGCCGTCCTCGTCGGGCACAGCTACGGCGGGATGGTGATCACGGGCGTGGCCGCGCTCGCGGGTGACCGCGTCGGGCAGGTGGTGTACGCCGACGCCTTCGCTCCCGTGACCGGCGAGTCGGCGTTCGGTCTGCTGCCATGGCTGGAGCAGGCGTTCGCCGATTCGCCGGGACCCGCGGCATGGGAGGTCGCTCCGCTGGACCCCGACTCGCTCGGCGCCGACGGCGAGGGCGCCGCATGGCTGTCGAGCAGGCTGACACCGATGCCGCGGCGCACTCATGAAGAGCCGCTGGGCCCGGGCAGCGAGGAGGTGCTGGCCGGCAAGGCGGTCACCTACCTCTACTGCGCCGACCAGGCCATCTTCAAGGACATGGCCGCCTCGGCGGAGAAACGGGAGTTCAGGGTAGTCGCGCTGCCCGGTGCCACCCACGTCGACCTGCTGACGCAACCGCAGGTGCTCGCGCAGGAACTGCTGAACCTCGTGTAGGTGCGGCCGGCCCGGTCGGGAGGGTCCGGCTGCGGCGGCCGTGTGCCTGTCAGGCGATGTCTCTTGCCTGGCAGGCATGCTATCTTGCGGAAATGTCGATCGAAGACACCGATCTCTGGGTGGCCCAACGCCTCAAGGACATGCGCAGTGAGCGCGGTATCACCCTGACGACCCTGGCCGAACAGACCGGCATCTCCTCGGCGCATCTGTCGCGCCTCGAGAAGGGTGTCCGCAAGCCCTCCATCGGCAGCCTGCTGCAGATCGCCCGCGTCTACGGCGTGTCCATCAGCGAGTTGGTGCAGGAACCGGACGAGAACGACTTCCATCTGGTGCGTGCCGACGCGGCGATGACGCGGGACGGCCAGGACGGCCGCTACACCGTACTGAGCGGCCCGCGCGAGACCATGTCCGTCATCCGGGTCGACCTGGCGCCCGGCAAGCACAGCAAGACCGCCCGGCATGTCGGCGAGGAATGGCTGCATGTGCTGACCGGTACGGTCACTCTCCACATTTCCGGGACATCGCTGCAGCTCGGAGCCGGTGATTCGGTGCATTTCGACTCGTCGAAGGAGCATCGCCTTGTCAACGACGAGGATGCCGCCGCCACCGTACTGATCGCCTCGACCGCGGCGACCGTTCCCATGCGCCACCCCATCCCCGCGTCCCGCCGCGGCTCCGCGGCCCAGCGAGGCTGACCCCCGCCCGGTCGGCGGCAGACCCCGGGTCCGTGTCCGGCTGATCGTGGAGCCGTCATCGCCCTTCGTGCTCGCCGGAAACCCCGATGCCGTCCGCGAGGGCGGCGGTCCACGCGTCCACGGCTCGACGGCTCGCGCTGATGGCCGGGGCCAGAACATCGAACATGTGCGGTACCCCGGGTACGAGGTGGACCTCGACGGCGTTTCCCGCCTCGCTCAGCCTTGCGGCGAACTCCAACGTCTCGTCCCGTACCGGATCGACCGCGGCGACCATGATGTACATGGGCGGCAGGTCCCTGAGATCCTCCGCGCGCGCAGGCACGGCGTGGTCGGACCGGGGATCGCTCCCCTGGAGGTACATCTCCCAACCGGCCTTCGCGCCATGCAGGTTGAAGAGCCTGGGATCTGTGACGGCGTGAGCCGACACGGACTCCAGGCGGTCATCGAGGACCGGGTATCCCAGATAGACGTACCTGATACGCGGTCCCTGGCGGTCGCGAGCGGCAAGGGCCACGGCCGCCGCCAGGGCGGCGCCGGCGGAGTGTCCGCCCAGGGCCAGGCGTGATGCGTCGACGCCCAGGGCCTCGGCCTCTTCGACCACCCAGGCCACCGCGGCATAACAGTCGTCGAAGGCGGCGGGGTAGGGGTTTTCCGGGGCGAGCCGATAGTCCGGGGCGACGACGGCGATGCCCAGTCGCGCGGACAGCCTTCGGCAGGTGGCGTCTTCCGCATTGGGCCCGCCGAGGACGAACCCGCCCCCGTGCATCCAGACCGCGACCGGAAGGGCCCCGGCGCCCTTGGCGGCCGGGGTGTAGAGACGTAGCCCCAAGGAGTGCCCGTTCGCGGGGATGACGCGGTCCTCGACCGTCACCTCACTGTCCGGCTTGCCGTCTCCGCTGGCCGGGCCGGTCGCCTCGCGAGCCGCCGGAACATCGGCGGGTGACAGCACTGCAGGCGGCGTTGCCGCGTGCGGACGCCCCGGCCGACCGTGGTGCGTGACGCCTGAGGCCTACAGCTCGACCCCGTGGCCGGTGGAGCGTCTGCTGCCCGGGGCGGCCGCGCACCGGCGATTCACTGAGTGGAGCCGGGCCCGGGTGTGGGGGCAGGCTTCACCGTCTGGTACTGGATGCGGGCGGCGAAAGGGGAGACCTGACGGGCCCGAATCCCGTAGATCGCGGCATGAAGGGCTCAAAGATCCACTTGATCACCGAGTGGTCCGGCCTGCCCCTCTCGATCGGCATCTCCGCCGCGAACACCCATGACAGTCAGGGCCCGGAACCCCTGGTACGGGGTGTCCCGCCGGTCCGCTCTCGCCGTGGACCGCGTCGGCGACGGCCTGCCAAGCTCCACGCCGACAAGGGGTACGACTACGACTACCTGCGACGCCGGCTCCGCGGCCGGAACACCGTCCCGCGCATCGCGCGCAGGGGGACCGAGTCCTCCCAGCGGCTGAGCCGCTACCGCTGGACCGTGGAGCGGACGGTGGCCTGGCTGGCCGGGTGCCGACGCCTTCACCGTCGTTACGAGCGCAAGGCCGACCACTTCCTCGCCTTCGCCGGGATAGCCGCAACTCTGATCTGCTACCGCCGACTCCCGGCCTGAAACGATCCTCAGGTATTGGCGCCTCGTGCCGTTACCGGCCAGCGGTCGACCACCTCACGGTCTTGGACGACCAGCAGTTCATCGGCGAGATTCACCGGCGTGCAGATGTGGTTGGGGACGACGGCGACCACCGACCCAAGTCGCGGTCCCCGCACTCCGTCCGGAAGCCGGACCACCGCGTGGTGCTCCCACAACCCGGTGATGGTCCCCTGCGGGAACTGGGGCAGGTAGCCGTGGCCTGTCACCCAGGACGACCGGTCGGAGCCGAGGACCTTGCTACCGACGTCCAGCACGAAGCGGTCAGGTGCGGGAACGCTGATCACCGTCGCCGCGGCGACCAGTGCCAGATCCTCCACACCACAGGTGCCGATGGCCAACTGGGTGGCGTCGTTGAAGACATAGACACCGGGCCGCAGCTCGTTCACCGTGCCCGGCTGCCACTGTCCCACCGTCGGAGTCGATCCGCCGCTGACCACGCGGACGTCGAACCCCAGGTCCCGCAGCACCTGTGCAGCCTCGCCCAGCGTGCGCTCCTCATCCCGTGCGGCGCGCTCGCGCGCCTGGGCGTCGTGCCCGTAGCCGTGCCCCGGAAACGTGAACACGCCCACAACATCCAGTCCCGCGTCGGCGGCGGCCTTCCCGACCTCACCAGCAGCGGGAGGCTGCACTCCCGTCCGGTGGCTCCCGCTGTCGACCTCGACGAGCACCTGGACCCGCCGGACGCTGCCACGAAGGGCCTCACCCATCCGCCGCGCTCCTTCGACCGACTCGACGCCGACCCTCAGGGCGACGTCATCCGCCAACCGGCGCAGCCGCTGTGTCTTGTCGGCATCGAGCCACACGGGGTAAGCGATGAACAGTTCATTCACGCCAACCCGGGCAAATGCCTCGGCCTCGCCGATCGTGGCCACCGACAGCCCGTGCGCACCGGCCCGAAGCTGTCGGTCCGCGATCTGCGCGCACTTGTGGCTCTTGGCGTGCGGGCGCAGGACGAACCCTTGAGCCTGTGACGCCTCAGCCATCCGCGAGATGTTTCTGTCCAGCACATCCGGATCGACCACGAGCGCCGGCGTAGCCAGCCCATCAGGCAGCGATATCGCCATCTCTTGCCTCCCGCCACGGAACACGCCGAGACGATCATGACAGGTCGGCGGAACGAGACCGCAGTGCCATCACCCCAGGCCCCACGCACCAGTTGAGACGATCTCTCAGGACCGGCTGCGGTCTCCGTGGTGACGGTGACGCCGGTGGAGTCCTGGGTCAGGCCGATGACCTGCCGACCGCGCCGGAGTCGCACGCCGAGTTCCGCCGCGTGTCCCTGCAGCTGTCCGGCTGGGTGTTCTTCCTACGGAAGGACAGCGAACCCGTCGACTTCGATGAGCCATTCCGGCATGCCGAGCGTCTGTACTCCGAGGAAGGTGCTCGCGGACACGGGCCACTTGCCGTCGAAGGCACGACTGCCCGCGGCGAAGATGGGCTCGACCAACTCGGGCCGGTGACCGACGACGTGGATCGTGTTCTTGATCAGGTCGTCCGGGGTGGCACCGGCGGCCTCCAGGGCAACTCGGAAGTTGCGGAAGGCCTGTTCGGCCTGTGCCTCGTGGTCACCGGGGCCGACGAGGTTGCCGTCCTTGTCCAGGGCGATCTGACCTGCGATGGCGATGAAGCGGGTGCCCGCGCCCGTCACCGCGTGGCTGTAGAGGCCTTGGATCGGGGGTGCGAGAGCGTCCGGGTTGACGCGTTGAATCGACATGGCTTCTCCAGAATCGTCGTCGGGCGCAGGGCGCAGGGCGCAGGGCGCAGGGCGCAGGGCGCAGGGCGCAGGGCGCAGGGCGTAGTCACTTGGCGGTCCTTGTTTCTGTACGTCGGCAACAGGACCGGTTCGCATCGACGTCGGGCAGGTGCCGTCCTCGCTACTCCAGGACGTCGGGCTCCTCGTCCGTCACGAGCCCGGCAAGGAGGTTGAAGTTGTGCCGGGCCATGTTGGCGTTGCTGAACTGCCGGTGCGCCAGGGTGACTTCCTCGTCGCTCATGATCCGGGGCCGTCCTGCGGCATCGGCCAGCAGCTGCATCTGGCAGGCCCGGTCCATGGTGATGAACCACCAGGCCGCCTCCTCCACCGACCGGCCCACCGTGAGCAGTCCGTGATGGCGCAGGATCGCGGCCCTGCTGTCCCCGAGCCGTTCGGCGATGCGCTCGCCCTCCGCCTTCTCCAGGACGAGCCCCTTGTACTCGTCGAAGAGCACGTGGTCGCCGGTGAAGGCGCAGGATTCCTGGACGATCGGGTCGAGCAGCTTGTCGAGCGAGGCGAACGCCCGGCCATGGATCGTGTGGGCGTGCGCGACGGCGACCACGTCGGGGCGCGCCTGGTGGATCGAGGAATGGATCCAGAACGCCGCCTTGTTGGTGCGGCGCTCGCCCTCGATCACGCGCCCTTGCTCGTCGATGAGCAGGAGATCGCTCACCCGGATCTTCGAGAAGTGGACGGCGTAGGGGTTGACCCAGAAGCGGTCGGGGAACTCCGGGTCGCGCGCCGTGATGTGCCCCGCGATGCCTTCGTCGAACCCGTGGCGAGCGAAGATCCGGAAGGCGATCGCGAGCTGTTCCTTGCGGTGCCGGCGTTCGGACTCCACGGAGTCCTTGGTTTCCGAGAGCTGGGGTATGTCGAGCTCGCCGATGTTCTCCAGCTCCGCTGCGCCGGCGCTGTCGGTCGACACGGACATGCGCTGATGCCTCCCTCGGTTGGTGCGGTCAGGCCTCCTTCAGGGTGGGGCGACGAATGGGCGAAGTCAACCTGACAGGCAAATCAATATGCCTGTAGGGCAAATTTCCGGGGAGGGTGATCCGGTGCGCCGGTACCGGACCGGTCTCTCCGGGAAGCCGGAGCGGGAAGCGCCGGTCTGCCGGTCGTCCTCACCCGTCCCGGCGCCACGCCCCCAGCACCATCAGCGTCTTCGTCCCGATCACCGGCCCCGACCGGCGCAGCCGGTCGATGACGTCCCGCAGATGCTGGACGCCGGACACCCGGACCCGGACCAGCGCGTCGGGGTCCCCGGCCACCGTGAAGACCTCCAGGACCTCCGGGACGCTCGTGGCCGCCATGGTGATCATCTCGACCTTCACGTCCCCGGCGAACCTGAGCTCGACGAAGGCCTCGAAGCTGGACCCGAGCTTGTTGTGGTCGAGGATGACCGTGTAGCCCGCGATGACCCCGACCCGCTCCAGGCGGTCGATGCGCCGCTTCACGGCGGAGGGGGACAGGCTGACGTGGTCCGCGATCTCCGTGACCGTTCGCCGGCCGTCCTGCACCAGCAGATCGATGATCATGCTGTCCACGCTGTCGACGTGCTCGGTACCGGACATCTCCACACCTCGCTCAGAAGCAGGTTCCTTGCGTGGAACCCAGGTCGTGCATAAGAAATTTTGTGCGCACCGCAAGAACTCGGCAGGTTAATTGCACCACGGGTCGCGCGCTGTCGACTGTGGTCCTCCACCGGGAGCCGACCGCAGGAGGGGCACAGCAGTGAAAGTCGAACGAGAACTGCCATCCCGTGAGGCCTATGACCTGCTGGAACTGGTCACGGACATCGCGGACAAGGAACTGGGGCCGCGTGTCGCGGAGTTCGAGGACGAGGCAAGGTTTCCGCGCAAGGTCTTCGAGCTCCTGGGCGAGGTCGGGCTGCTCACCCTGCCGTTCGGTGAGGACGTCGGCGGCGGGGGACAGCCGTACACGGTCTACCTCCAGGTCCTGGAGGGGATCGCCGCGCGCTGGGCCGCGGTTGCCGTGGGCATGAGCGTGCACACGCTGGCCTGTCTGCCGGTGGCCACGTTCGGCACCGAGGCGCAGCAGGCCGAGTTCCTCCCGCGGATGCTGAGCGGAAAGCTGCTGGGCGCGTACTCCCTGTCGGAGGCCCACGCGGGTTCCGATCCCGCGGCGCTGCGCGCGTCCGCGTCGGAGAGCCCGCAGGGCTGGACAGCCCGCGGCACCAAGTCCTGGGTCACACACGGCGGCGAGGCCGACTTCTACACCGTCTTCCTGCGGACCTCCCCCGATACGCGGTCGGGCATCTCCTGCTTCCACGTCGACGCCGGTACGGCGGGGCTCGTCGCGGGGGCACCGGAGCGCAAGATGGGGCTGCGCAGCTCGACGACGGCCGAGATGCACTTCGAGGACGTGGTCCTCCCGGGCGACCGGCTCGTCGGAACTCCGGGCCAGGGCCTGCCGATCGCGTTGGCCGCGCTCGACGCCGGCCGGCTCGGGATCGCCGCGGTCGCCGTCGGCATCGCCCAGGCCGCGCTGGACTACGCCGTCGGCTACGCCCGGGACCGGCAGACGTTCGGGCGCTCCATCATCGAGCACCAGGGCGTCGGATTCCTGCTGGCCGACATGGCGGCCCGAACCGAGGCGGCCCGCGCGACCTACCTGGTTGCCGCTCGTCGCAAGGACTCCGGTCGGCCGTACACCCGGCAGGCCAGCGTGGCCAAGCTGATCGCCACCGACACGGCGATGGCGGTCACGACCGATGCCGTCCAGGTCCTCGGCGGCGCGGGATACGTGCTCGACCATCCCGTGGAACGGCTCATGAGGGAAGCCAAGATCACCCAGAGCTTCGAGGGCACCAACCAGATCCAGCGCCTGGTGATCAGCCGTCAACTCGCCGCTTCCGCACGGTAATCGGTGTCCGTCCGCCCCCCTTCTTTCGACGTCGCTACATGCATCCCCGCGGCGCGCACAGCGCCCGCCTCCGACCCCCACCGATGACGAGAACGTGCCGTGCAGTCGTGTGATGCCCGGCTGGGCGTGCCGGACGAGTTCGGAGCGCCGGTCGGGCATGTCTCCGCACCCCGACGCGCAACGGCTGTGTGATCCGCCTGGACGGATCCCTCCGTATGGCCCATATGGGTCCCGTATGACCCGTATGACCCGTATGACCCGTACAGCCCGCATGGTGCCGCGCTGACCCGCGCCCGTGTGCCTGCCCTCCCCACATCCGCCGGTGCCCGCACGGGCGCCTCCGAGAACGAGAGCCGTGATGCCACGAAAGCCGCCCACACCGACCGCGGACGCCCGACGCTCCGACGGACCGATCCAGTTCCTCACACCCGAGGGGGCGTTGGAGTCCGACGGCCGGCTCGGCCTGCCCGCCACGCTCGATCTGCCCGCGCTCTACCGGGACATGGCCCTGGTGCGCCGTCTGGACACCGAGGCGATCGCGCTCCAGCGCCAGGGAGAGCTGGGCCTGTGGCCCTCGCTGCGCGGGCAGGAGGCCGCCCAGGTCGGGGCCGCCCACGCGCTGAGCGCCCAGGACATGGTGTTCCCCACCTACCGGGAACACGGTGTGGCCTGGTGCCGGGGACTGGACCCGGTGTCGCTCCTCGGTCTCTTCCGCGGTACGACGCTGGGCGGCTGGAATCCGTACGAGAGCCGCTTCCACCTCTACACCCTGGTCATCGGCGCACAGACGCTGCACGCCGTCGGCTATGCCATGGGACTGGTCCGGGACGACGCGATCGGCTCGGGGGACGACAGCCGCGACACGGCCGTGCTGGTCTTCCTCGGCGACGGCGCGCTGAGCGAGGGCGAGACCAACGAGGCCTTCGTCTGGGCCGCCGCCCAGAACCTGCCCGTGGTCTACTTCTGCCAGAACAACCAGTGGGCCATCTCCGCCCCCTACAGCGTGCAGAGCCGCGTCCCCGTCGCGCAGCGCGCGTCCGGCTTCGGCTTCCCCGGCGTCTGTGTGGACGGCAACGACGTGCTGGCCTGTCTCGCGGCGACCGGTGACGCCCTCGCCCGGGCCCGGTCCGGCGGCGGGCCCACCCTGATCGAGGCGGTGACCTACCGCGTCAACGCGCACACCACCGCAGACGACGCCGGCCGTTACCGGCCCGCCTCCGTGACCGACGAGTGGATCGCCAAGGATCCCCTGGAGCGGCTGCGCCGCCACCTCACCGCGAGCGGGGCGGTCGACGAGGAGTACTTCGCCGACATCGAGCGGCGGGAACAGGAACTGGCCGATCACCTGCGGACCGGCTGCCGGTCGCTCCCTGCGCCGGACCCCGCCTCGTCCTTCGAGCACACCTACACCACGATGCCGACCGAACTCGGCCAACAGCTGGCCGAGCACCTGGAGTTCGTCGCCGCCGGCCAGGAGAACGGGGCCACGCGATGAGCATCTCGGGCATCTCCATGGTCAAGGCCCTCAACAACGGCCTGCGCAAAGCCCTCCAGGACGATCCCCAAGTCCTGCTGATGGGCGAGGACATCGGACGCCTGGGCGGGGTCTTCCGGGTCACGGACGGCCTGCAGAAGGAGTTCGGCAGCCTGAGAGTCGTCGACACCCCGCTCGGCGAGGCCGGGATCGTCGGCGCCGCGATCGGTCTCGCCCTGCGCGGCTACCGCCCGGTCTGCGAGCTCCAGTTCGACGGCTTCGTCTACCCCGCCGCCAACCAGATCATCAGCCAGCTCGCGAAACTCCGGCACCGCTCGGCCGGCGCGATCACCCTGCCGGTCGTCATCCGCATCCCCTACGGCGGCGGCATCGGTCCCATCGAGCACCACTCGGAGTCACCCGAGGTCTACTTCGCCCACACGGCCGGGCTGAAGGTGGTCACCTGCTCCAACCCGCAGGACGCCTACGACATGATCCGCCAAGCCGTCGCCGACGACGATCCCGTGATCTTCCTCGAACCCAAGCGGCACTACTGGAGCAAGGGCGACGTCACCGAC
>NZ_JAGXJL010000352.1:0-256 GCF_019091475.1 Streptomyces sp. GbtcB6
GGATCAGGCTAATGGCACAAGTGCGGCCGTAGCGAATGCTCTATCAATAATTGCAGATAACCTTGGGATTCTAAAATTATTTTTCGATGATGTGGCTGAGGGAGTTGGATACTTTGCTTCTAAGTTCTCTGATATTGACCACAGCATATTGAATGCTTTAAGAGATACACTTACTCAAGTTTATGAAAATATTAAGCAAAATATTAAGTATGTCATTGAGTTTAGTGAGACTGTATGGAGTGCCTTTACTAGCGCT
>NZ_JAGXJL010000353.1:0-256 GCF_019091475.1 Streptomyces sp. GbtcB6
AGGGTCTGATACCGGCGGACTACGGAGCTTTTGCGCAGTCGTATTTCGAAAAGATGGCCAACTACCCGACGCCTTATTGCACCGAGGCGGAAGTGGCGGAGGCCACGTTCTCGGCCGCGACCGAGGAAGGCCGTACGATCCGCTATCCGGCCGGTGCCGACACGAAACTCCTCGCGGAACTGCGCTGGACGACCTCGGAAGACCACTACCTGCAGAAGATACGGGAGATGTTTGTCCCGGCGCGCCCCTCCTGAGA
>NZ_JAGXJL010000354.1:0-256 GCF_019091475.1 Streptomyces sp. GbtcB6
TGATTCTATTTGGTAAAATAATAAGTTTGCAATTTAAAAATAAAGAACTCAGAAATCAAAGGGAAAATAAACGAAGATTAATCAAGATGAGAGATTAGGGAGGTGAATCCTGTTGATAAGTTACCTATGTTAATGCCTAATTGCTATCCTTTTCTTGGAGTGAATGTCTGGTTATAAATTAACCTAACTCTTTTCAGATCTTTTAGGTTCTAAATCACATGTTCTCTAATTAATCTCTTAATTACACTACCTTGAA
>NZ_JAGXJL010000355.1:0-255 GCF_019091475.1 Streptomyces sp. GbtcB6
CTCACATCTTATACACTGGTTGTGTTAGTATCGCTTTCACCACATTTTAATTAGATGAATTTTTTGTAGAGAGAGTAAGAAAAGTCAGAGTAGGGTATTTTGGTAAATGAAAGTGAGTGTTTCAATTCCCAATTATAATAATAATTATAAGGTTCTTTTTTGTTTATTCTTTTGTAAATTAATATAATTTAATTGACCTGCTTCCAGGAAGATAGAGTACTTCCCATTCATTCAGGTGCTCTTTTTGCTAAATTG
>NZ_JAGXJL010000356.1:0-254 GCF_019091475.1 Streptomyces sp. GbtcB6
CCCGGGGGGGCGGGGCGCAGGCCAGTCTGAGGGGCGGACTGGTGCGGCGGGGCCGAGGGGCGGTCGTCGCCGGCACCGGACCGCTGCTGGTGCCGGTCGCGACCGGGCTCGCGGCGGCGGGCGCCCGGGTGGCGGCCCTGGTGGACTCCGCCGGCCCGCGGGCCTTCGTACGGCGCTCACCGGCGCGGGCCGCCCAGCCGGCCAAGCTCCCCGGAGGCGCCGGCTACGCGGCCCGGTTGCTGCGACACGGGGTG
>NZ_JAGXJL010000357.1:0-254 GCF_019091475.1 Streptomyces sp. GbtcB6
GTTATTGAACGATTTCCTATATGAGGCGATTTTTATTCCGAAAGGTGTGGAACCGCCGCCAAAAAGTATTATCCTGTCTCCTGAATTACAGGTTTATGTGGCACGTTTCGGAGAATCAAAAGCTGATCATGGATTAGCCGCAGAGGTTGACGGCAAGATTGTCGGAGCCGTCTGGACCCGCATAATGAACGACTACGGACACATAGACGATGCCACACCCTCTCTGGCAATTTCCCTCTACAAAGAATATCGTG
>NZ_JAGXJL010000358.1:0-254 GCF_019091475.1 Streptomyces sp. GbtcB6
TACAAGCTTCTTCTTCTTGTATGGTATGTATTACTTTATCACCATTGCATCTATGCATGAAGTCAATTAATTTTTTCCTCTTTGGAACTCATTTTCACTTCCATCGTTCTTTGTGGTTTTTTGCATGTAATAGGGTTCTTGTAAGACACCTACAAGTTTTGCTTCATCACCTTGGCTTCTAGATGTATTAGGCAATGCACTAGCACAAACCTTTGGTGCATGGAGTGCCACACCTCATGAGGCTAGGGAGACAC
>NZ_JAGXJL010000359.1:0-254 GCF_019091475.1 Streptomyces sp. GbtcB6
AATTGCATCAGTAAATCATATGAAACAAGCTGGTGGAAAAATACAGCTACATCTCTATAACAAGCAAAAAAAATCGCCAAAATCAAATGACAGGGTTATGATGCTCTTAGTGACCTTTTTTTATAGTTGTTTGATCTTAAATCAAACAATGCTCTAGGTGAACTTAACTACTATCCTTCCACAGAGAATATTATGTTTTTAATTACAGTCATTGGTAAAACAGCTAGCATATGGTGTTCACTTTAAAATGCTCG
>NZ_JAGXJL010000360.1:0-253 GCF_019091475.1 Streptomyces sp. GbtcB6
TCGAGGACGGCCACGGCGCGCTGGGCCCCGCCACCGGGCTCTACACCGACCCCAGCTCCTCCACCGCGAACGGCACTGCGGCCGAGCAGGAGGCCCGGCTGCTGCACTACCAGGACCTGATCAAGGTCGGGCTGACCGGCAACCTCGCCAAGTACCGGTTCACCGCCACCGACGGCCAGGAGGCCTCCGGCGCGGAGATCGACTACAACGGCTCGCCCGCCGGATACGCCGACGCGCCCGGCGACGCCCTCGC
>NZ_JAGXJL010000038.1:0-22387 GCF_019091475.1 Streptomyces sp. GbtcB6
CTCAAACCCCGCGACTGGACACGCGCCGACACCGACGGCATCGCCCCCCTCATCACCCGCCTCAACACCGTCCGGCGGGACAGCCCGGCCCTGCGGCAGTTGCGCGACCTCCACTTCCACCACGCCGACCAGGAAGCGGTGATCGTCTACAGCAAGCGGAGCGGATCGAACACGGTTCTGGTGGTCGTCAACCTCGACCCCCACCACACCCAGGAGGCCACGGTCTCGTTGGACATGCCGCAACTCGGCCTGAACTGGCACGAGTCGGTGCCGGTGCGCGACGAGCTCACCGGCGAAACCTACAACTGGGGCAGGGCCAACTATGTGCGCCTGGAGCCGGGGCACCGGACCGCGCACATCCTCACCGTCCTGCGACCGTCCCCGCAGATCGGAGGGTCACCCATACAATGATCGTCAACGAACCCGTCCCGGACACCTTCGAGGACACACCTGCCAAGGACCGGGATCCGGACTGGTTCAAACGCGCCGTCTTCTACGAGGTCCTGGTCCGCTCCTTCCAGGACAGCAACGGAGACGGCATCGGCGACCTCAAGGGCCTGACCGCGAAACTCGACTATCTGCAGTGGCTCGGCGTCGACTGCCTCTGGCTGCCGCCCTTCTTCAAGTCCCCGCTGCGGGACGGCGGTTACGACGTCTCCGACTACACCGCCGTACTCCCCGAGTTCGGTGACCTCGCCGACTTCGTGGAGTTCGTCGACGCCGCCCACCAGCGCGGCATGCGCGTCATCATCGACTTCGTCATGAACCACACCAGCGACCAGCACCCGTGGTTCCAGGAGTCCAGGAAGGACCCCGACGGCCCTTACGGGGACTACTACGTCTGGGCCGACGACGACAAGCAGTACCAGGGCGCGCGGATCATCTTCGTCGACACCGAGGCGTCCAACTGGACCTACGACCCGGTCCGCAAGCAGTACTACTGGCACCGGTTCTTCTCGCACCAGCCGGACCTCAACTACGAGAACCCGGCCGTCCAGGAGGAGATCCTCTCCGCGCTCCGCTTCTGGCTGGACCTGGGCATCGACGGCTTCCGGCTGGACGCGGTGCCGTACCTCTACCAGCGCGAGGGCACCAACTGCGAGAACCTCCCCGCGACCCACGACTTCCTGAAGCGGGTGCGCAAGGAGATCGACACGCAGTACCCGGACACCGTGCTGCTGGCCGAGGCGAACCAGTGGCCGGAGGACGTCGTCGACTACTTCGGCGACTACCGCAGCGGCGGGGACGAGTGCCACATGGCGTTCCACTTCCCCGTCATGCCGCGGATCTTCATGGCCGTGCGCCGGGAATCCCGCTACCCCGTCTCGGAGATCCTCGCCAAGACCCCCGCGATCCCCTCCGGCTGCCAGTGGGGCATCTTCCTGCGCAACCACGACGAGCTGACCCTCGAAATGGTCACCGACGAGGAACGCGACTACATGTGGGCCGAATACGCCAAAGACCCGCGTATGCGCGCCAACATCGGGATCAGGCGGCGCCTCGCACCCCTCCTCGACAACGACCGCAACCAGATCGAGCTGTTCACCGCACTCCTGCTCTCCCTGCCCGGCTCGCCGATCCTCTACTACGGCGACGAGATCGGCATGGGCGACAACATCTGGCTCGGCGACCGCGACGCCGTGCGCACCCCCATGCAGTGGACCCCCGACCGCAACGCCGGCTTCTCCTCCTGCGACCCCGGACGGCTCTACCTGCCCACCATCATGGACCCCGTCTACGGCTACCAGGTCACCAACGTCGAGGCCTCCATGTCCTCGCCGTCCTCCCTGCTGCACTGGACCCGCCGCATGATCGAGATCCGCAAGCAGAATCCTGCCTTCGGACTGGGGTCCTACACCGAACTCCAGTCGTCGAACCCGGCGGTGATCGCGTTCCTGCGGGAGTACGAGGAGGACCTGGTCCTCTGCGTGCACAACTTCTCGCGGTTCGCGCAGCCGACGGAGCTGGACCTCCGGCGCTTCGACGGCCGGCATCCGGTGGAGCTGATCGGCGGGGTCCGGTTCC
Organism: Streptomyces sp. GbtcB6; assembly: GCF_019091475.1. NCBI lineage: Bacteria > Bacillati > Actinomycetota > Actinomycetes > Kitasatosporales > Streptomycetaceae > Streptomyces > Streptomyces sp. GbtcB6. Next base: position 2,026 of record NZ_JAGXJL010000038.1, read on the forward strand.
CGGCGATCGGCGAGCTGCCGTACCTGCTCACCCTGGCCGGACACGGCTTCTACTGGTTCCGGCTGCGCGCGGAGCCGGTCTAGCCGGCTACGGACCCGCGCCCCGTAGGGGCGCGGGGCGGTATCGGACCTGCGGCTGCCGCCGCGTGGGCGCGACCGGCCCCCACCGGCCCGCGGTCGAAGAACAGCGCACCCAGCGGAGCGCTCAGGCACAGTCCACCCCGGGTGGCGGCGGTTGGTTTCCTCCGGCCCGCCCGGGGCACGCATCACTAACGCCCCCGACGACCGGGGAAAGGACGTACCGCCATGGCGGAAACGGTCAGCCCCTCCACGCCCGCTCTCCTCGCCTCGCTCGACCCCCTGCTGCGCGAGTGGCTGCCCCGGCAGCGCTGGTTCGCCGGCAAGGGCAGCCCGGTCACGGGCTTCTCCCCGGTGGCCGAGACCGAACTCCTGCCGTCGGACGGCCGGCTGGGCCTGCACCACCTGCTGGTCCGCGCCCATCAGCCGCCGGCCCCCGCCGAGGCCGGCGACTGCTACCAGCTCCTCATAGGCGTGCGCGAGGCGCTGCCGCCGCGGTTGGCGCCCGCGCTGATCGGACACGTGACCGACGGCCCGCTGGCCGGGCACACGGTGTACGACGCCCTGTACGACCCCCGGCCCGCCGAGGTGCTCCTGGAGGCCCTGCGCACCCGGGCCCGCATCGGCGGGCTGCGCTTCGAGCGCGACCCGGACCGGGAGATACGCGACGGGCTGGTGGCCCGGCTGATGACCGCCGAGCAGTCCAACTCCTCGGTCGTCTACGGAGATACGTTCATCCTGAAGCTTTTGCGCCGGGTCGTGCCCGGCGTCAACCCCGACCTGGAGCTACCGCTGGCCCTGGCCCGCGAGGGCTGCGCCCGGGTGCCCGCCCCGACGGCCTGGCTGCGGGCGGAGCTGGGCGGGGAACCGTATGTGCTCGCTGTCCTCCAGCCCTTCGTACGCGGCGCGACCGACGGCTGGGAGCTGGCGTTGCGCGAGCTGGCCAAGGGCGAGGACTTCACGGCCGAGGCGCGGGCGCTGGGGCGGGCCACCGCCGAGGTGCACACGGCGCTGGCCCGGGCGCTGCCGACCGTCACCCTCGGGCACAGTCAACTGGAGCCGCAGGTCGCGGGCATGACCGAGCGGCTGGCGGCGGCCGTACAGGCGGTACCGGCGCTGCGGCCGTACGAGGACGGGCTGCGGTCCGCCTACAGCGCGCTGGCCGACCTGGCCGCCGAGGGGCACACCTGGACCGCCCAGCGCATCCACGGCGACCTGCACCTGGGGCAGTGCCTGCGGGCACCGTCCGGGGAGTGGTCGCTGATCGACTTCGAGGGGGAGCCGGCCCGTCCGCTGGCCGAGCGCCGGATGCCGCAGCCGCCGGTGCGGGACATCGCCGGGATGCTGCGCTCCTTCGACTACGCGGCCCACTCGGTGACCCCGGCGGCCCCGGGCTGGGCACGGCTGTGCCGGGCGGCCTACTGTTCCGGCTACGCCGAGATCACCGGCGTCGACCCGCGCACCGATCCCGTCCTGCTGCGGGCCTACGAGACCGACAAGGCCGTCTACGAAGTCGTCTACGAGGCCCGGCACCGCCCCGACTGGCTTCCCGTCCCGCTGTCGGCCGTACACCGCCTCGCCACCTCCGACCCGACCTGATCTCCGGGAGACGCGTCCGTGACCTCCAAGAACCCCGTGCCCCTGGCAGCAGACGACCGTGACCGGCTGCTGCACGGCACCCACCACGACCCGCACTCGGTGCTGGGCGCGCATCCGGTCCCGGGCGGCATCGCCGTCCGCGCGTTCCGCCCGTACGCCCGCGCGGTGACGGCCGTCGCGGGGCAGGACCTGCGGGCCGCACTGCACGACGACGGCGACGGCTTCTTCTCCGCCCTGCTCCCCCTCTCCGAGGTGCCGGTCTACCGCCTGCTGGTGGAGTACGACGGGACGGTCCAGGAGACCGAGGACGCGTACCGCTTCCTGCCCACGCTCGGTGACGTGGACCTGCACCTGATCGGCGAGGGCCGGCACGAGCGGCTGTGGGAGGCGCTCGGCGCGCATCCGACGGTCCACCAGGGCGTGCCGGGCACCCGGTTCTCGGTGTGGGCGCCGAACGCGCGGGGCGTGCGGCTGGCCGGCGGTTTCAACTTCTGGGACGGCACCGGGTACCCGATGCGCTCGCTCGGCTCCTCGGGGATCTGGGAGCTGTTCCTGCCGGGCGTCGGCGAGGGCGAGCTGTACAAGTTCGACATCACCCGCCCGGACGGTTCCCGCACGCTCCGGGCGGATCCGATGGCCCGGCGTACCGAGGTCCCGCCGCACACGTCGTCGATCGTCCACGCGTCCCGCCACGAGTGGACCGACGCGGAGTGGATGACGCACCGGGCCGACACCCCCGTCCACGAGGCTCCCTTCTCGGTCTACGAGGTGCACCTGCCGTCCTGGCGCCCCGGCCTGACCTACCGCGAACTGGCCGACCAGCTACCGGCCTATGTGAGCGATCTGGGCTTCACGCATGTCGAGCTGATGCCGGTCGCCGAGCATCCCTTCGGCGGCTCCTGGGGCTACCAGGTCACCGGCTTCTACGCGCCGACGGCCCGGCTCGGCACCCCCGACGACTTCAAGTACCTGGTCGACGCCCTGCACCGGGCGGGTATCGGGGTGCTCATGGACTGGGTGCCGGCGCACTTCCCGCGGGACGACTGGGCGCTGGCGGAGTTCGACGGGCGGCCGCTGTACGAGCACTCGGACCCGCTCCGGGCCGCCCACCCCGACTGGGGCACCCTGGAGTTCGACTTCGGCCGCCGCGAGGTGCGCAACTTCCTGGTGGCGAACGCCGTGTACTGGTGCGAGGAGTTCCACATCGACGGGCTGCGGGTGGACGCCGTCGCCTCGATGCTCTACCTCGACTACTCGCGCGAGCCGGGCCAGTGGACGCCGAACGAGCACGGCGGCCGGGAGAACCTGGACGCGGTGGCGTTCCTGCAGGAGATGAACGCGACGGTCTACCGGCGGGCGCCCGGGGTGGTGACCATCGCCGAGGAGTCCACCGCGTGGGAGGGCGTGACCCGCCCCACCGACGGCGGCGGGCTGGGTTTCGGCCTGAAGTGGAACATGGGCTGGATGCACGACTCCCTCGAATACATGTCCCACGAGCCGGTGCACCGCAGGTACCACCACCACGAGATGACCTTCTCGATGGTGTACGCGTACAGCGAGAACTACGTCCTGCCCATCTCCCACGACGAGGTCGTGCACGGCAAGCGCTCGCTCGTCTCGAAGATGCCGGGCGACTGGTGGCAGCAGCGCGCGAACGACCGTGCCTACCTGGCCTTCATGTGGGCCCACCCCGGCAAGCAGCTCCTCTTCATGGGCCAGGAGTTCGCCCAGGGCGCGGAGTGGTCGGAGGCGCACGGTCCCGACTGGTGGCTGCTCGACCCGGAGTACGGCGCCGAGGCCGACCACCGGGGCGTGCGCGACCTGGTCCGCGACCTCAACACGGTGTACCGCGCGACCCCGGCCCTCTGGCAGCGGGACACGGCACCCGACGGATTCCAGTGGATCGCGGGGGACGCGGCCGAGGACAACGTCTTCGCGTTCCTCCGCCTGGACGCCGAGGGCACGCCTCTCCTCTCCGTCTCCAACCTCTCCCCCGTGGTCCGCGAGGACTACCGCCTCGGCGTCCCGGACGAGATCCCCGCCTGGCACGAGACCCTCAACACGGACGCGGCGGGCTACGGCGGCAGCGGTGTCACCAACCCCGACCCGGTCAAACCCGAGCACCAGCCCGCCCACGGCCGCCCCGCAAGCATCCGCCTGACCCTGCCCCCGCTGGCCACGGTGTGGCTGCGGCCGGCCTAGGACCACCGGCTGGGCCCAGCGGGCGTCACTCCGCGGGCTCGGCCAACGCCTCTACCAGTTCAGGGAGTTCACGAAGCGTACGGAGAGTCCGCGGGACCTCCCGGACGATGGCGTCGGCCTGCCCTCGGCTGAACACGAAACGCACATCGTCCTGTCGGGCCTTGTCGGCCACCAGGTCCAGCGTCTCCCGTGCACGCCGCGTCTCGTCGAGCAGTCTGCCGACTCGGACGCGCACCTCGTCGGCCAGCTGCTCCAAAGGGGAGGAGCCGTCGGGAGCGGGGGCGGGCCCGAGCCCGATCAGCGGCGAGGCCTCGGGGGTCTGGTCCGGACCGGCCGCCTGCTGCGGTTCGGGCGTGGGCGTGGACTCGAACCCGGGCAGGGTCCCGGGAACACTCGGCGATCCAGGCGATACCGGGGGCGGCTCGGCCGGCGCGGCGTCGCCGGTGGGTGTGGCGGGCGGGCTCCCGTCGCCCGCGCCGGGTGTGAAGGGCGGCTGTGCCGGATGGGCGCGCGGTGTGGGGGGTTTGTTCAGGCGTTTTCCGGTCTCCTTGGGGAACTCACGGTTGAACCAGGCTCCCTTCATGGGCTCGTACAGCAGTTCGCCGCTCCGGCTGACCTTGCGCGGAAGGCGGTCCTGATCCATGGCCTTGGCGAGTTCCCGTAGCACCGCCACGGCCTGGATCCTGCTGTTGTTCCGCAGGGCGTTCAGGGCGTTGCGTACCGTCCGCCGTACCCGGGTCGCCTCCGTCCCATCGTCCTCGTCGGACTTCTGCCCGGTCAGTGAGCCCCGGTCGGCGTCGATGAGGCCGTAGGCGGCCAGCCAGTGGGCGGCGCGATATCTCACCAGTTCGTCGAAGGCGTCCCCGTCGGTCTCGGCGGACGCGAGGAGATCCCGCAGCGGGTGTCCGGAGAGTTTGATGCCGCCCCGCACATCGCCCACCTGGAACATCTCACCGATACGCGGATTCCAGGCCTTCGGGTAGCTCTCGGAGGTGAGAGCGGACCAGGCACGGGCGCGGCGGGCCACTTCGGGTGCGCTGAGCTGCGAGGGCGGCGACTCGCTGAGCGCACGCCTGATCAGGAACTGCTTGTCCCGGTCGGTGGGGAAGAGCTCGCCGAGCAGCATCATCGAGCGCAGGTCCCTGAGTTCGCTCACCGAGGCGTCGCTTGGCGCATCCGGCAGGTCGCTGATCGGCGCGGCCCCCGAGAGCACCTCCGCGGTCCGCTCGTCCAGACATCCCGCTGCCACGTACGCGCCGAGGACGCTGCGGGCGACGGCCCGGCTGCGGTCGTTCTGCTCAAACTCCAAGGGCGGGTGCACATGGTCACGCCGGTTGCTCATCTGCACGATGCGGTACAGGCGGCGCGGTGTGGGGCTGCCCACCACAAGGTGAGCCTCGACCACGGCAACCTTCTTGGCCTGCACTGCCCGGAGCGGGTTGTCCGGATCCCAGTGGTCGACGGTGTCGTACTCCTCGTTGAGGGTCTCGGACAACCGGGCCAGCCAGTCGGAGGGGTCGAAGACGAGTGTCTCGCCCTCCCCGCCCAGCTTTTTCAGGGGTACGCCGGTCAGCACCTCCGCGGAGGAGAGACCGAAGATCTCATGCCGCTCCTTCGTACGGTTGTTTCCACGAACAGCCATCCAGCCCCAGTGTTCGACGGGATGCAGTGGCCGCCCGTCCTCGCCCGCCAGCGGAGGCTCTTCGAGCCGGAACTGCTGGGCGACGAAGAGGCCGGGTTCCTGCTGGCCGTTGAGTACGAGGTCCTGCTTCAGCACATACGGGCGGTGACCGACCCGTTTCTCCAAGGCCTCCGCCGCCTGGTGCACATTGGCGATCAGCTCCGCCCTGCTGGGCACATCACTGCGCAGGGCGGCATACGCCTCTTCCCGCCCGTCGGCGTTCGCCGCTGTCCAGGAGTACACCCGGGCGAGCGCCCGCCGCTGGTCCGTCAGCCCCGACGGGTCGGCGGGCGAATGCCAGGCCGAACTGATCCGCTCGTTGTTCTCCCAGACAACGCCCCCGGCACCGTGCATCCGCACCGCGACAACCGTCGCCTCACCGGCGTCGGTGGCGATGTGCCGCAGGGCGCTCTCCAACAGGCGGCGGCGCCCCGCAGGGCCCGCCAGCCCCAGCAGACCGCCCGGCTCCACAAGAAACGGTGCGACATTGGCGAGCGCCTCCCGAGGAACGTTGACTCCCGGTGTGTCCACCGCGGCCTGAATCCATTCCTCCTGCTGCTCCCTGGAAGCAGGAAGCGGAAAGGGACGCTCATTCTCGGCCATCGGATCCCCCTTCTCCGGAAAGGCTTTCATCCAGAGACTGACAGGAAAGCATCCGGGTGAGGTCCGAACGATACATTGAGTGCCACTTCCGATCGGAACCGACCGGAAGTGCACATCGCTACTTTACAAATTTATCGAAGATAGTCACGATCGGGGACAGAAAAGGAAGCACCACGGTCAGGCGACCCCGCCGCCTCTGCCGTCGGTCCATCTCCTCGATGTACCCGCATATCCCCTCGGTGGTGCGCTTCACCTCGGCCACCTGCCGATTCAGCTCGGCCAACTGCTGACTCAGGGCGTCCGTTTCACCAGACGTGAACGAACCACCGTTCCCGGGTGGGGGCATGAAGGATCCTTAGATGTGCTCTACGGCGCCGGGCACTCCGCCCGACACCAACCGAGTCTCCCTGGAAGCCAGCGCGCCGTCCATTGCCCGCCCCTAATTGATTGCCTCTTTACGCAACTTCCCGATTGAGTCAGAGCTTGACCCGTTCGCATCACCAGAAATGAAAAGCAGTGGCCAACGCTTCGGATTGCCAAGCAACAAAGGCTCGATACAGCATCCTCTTCCCGAACGCGTGAGCCCCGAACGGAAAGAGGAAAGAAGCCGCAGAAAAGGGTTGCAACAGCGGAGAAGAAGTGCTAATTGCGGCAGGTCTGTTCGGCCAGCGCCCTCGGCGGTTCCCCGGTGTACAGCACCCCCAACCGCTGAGTCGCCCGGGTGAGCGCCACATACAGGTCGCTGGTGCCATAACGGCCGGGTTCCACGACCAGTACCGAGTCGAATTCGAGGCCCTTGGCCTGGCGTGGGTCGAGGAGGACGACGGTCCGGGTCAGGTCGGGGTCGGTGCCGGCCGTGACGCCGTCCAGGCGGGCGGCGAGGGAACGGTGGAGGTCGCGCGGGGCGATCACGGCCAGCCGGCCCTCGGTGGGCGTGAGTTCGGCGACGGCCTTCTCGACGGCGCCGGGAAGGTCGTCCGTTGCGCGTACCCACGGCCGTACGCCCGTCGAGCGGACCGAGCTCGGCGGCTCGAAGCCGGGGTTCTCCGCGCGGACCACGGCCGCCGCGAGGTCCATGATCTCGGACGGGGTGCGGTAGTTGACGCCGAGGCGGGTGTGGTCCCAGCGGTCCTCGACGTACGGCCGCAGGATGTCCGCCCAGGAGCCGACGCCCGCCGCCTCCGCGGTCTGGGCCGGGTCGCCGACCAGGGTCATCGAGCGGGTCGGGCTGCGCCGCATCAGCAGCCGCCAGGCCATCGGTGAGAGTTCCTGCGCCTCGTCCACGATGATGTGGCCGAACGCCCAGGTACGGTCGGCCGCCGCCCGCTCGGCCGCGCTGCGGAAGTCCTCCTCCTCCTGGCGCTCGGCGAACCGCTCGGCGTCGATGATGTCGTGCGCGGACAGCACCTCGGAGGAGTCGGGGTCGCTGTCCTCCTTGTCGTCGAACTCGTAGGTGCGGGAGGCGTAGGAGACGTCGAGGACACCCTGGGCGTAGGCGATCTGGGTCTCGCGCTCACGCTCGGCGCGGGCCCGGGCGACCCGCTCGTCCACGCCGAGGAGCTCCGCCGCCTCGTCGAGCAGAGGCACGTCCGAGACCGTCCAGGTGCGCGTCACCGGGCGGCGGATCGCGGCCGCGTCCTCGTCTCCCACGTAACCCTCGGGACCGGCGAGGAAGTCGGCGACCAGGCGCTGCGGGGTCACCCGTGGCCACAGCTGGTCGATGGCGGACCAGACCTCGGGGTTCTCGGCGAGTTCGTCGCGGATCTGGGTGATGTCGGAGGGGTCGAGCAGGCTGCTGCCGTCGAAGGGGTCGGTGCCCACGCGTTCGGCGTACAGGTCGGTGAGGGTGTTGAGGATGTGGCCCTCGAAGTGCTCCCGGGCCACGTTGTGCGGGAGCCCGGCGGCGCGGGTGCGCTCGCGGGCCATGTTGACCAGGCCGTCGTCGAGCATCAGCACCTCGCGGTCGTGCTCGATCGTGAGGACCGGGTCGGGCAGCGCCTGCCGGTCGCGTACGACGGCGGCCAGCACGTCGGCCATGTCGGCACGGCCCTTCACGGCGGCCGCCTCGGGGGTGTCGGCGGCGGTCGCCCGCACGCCGGGGAACAGCTCGCCGACCGTCGCCAGCAGCACACCCGTCTCGCCCAGCGAGGGCAGCACCTCGCCGATGTAGCCGAGGAAGGCGGGGTTGGGGCCGACGATCAGCACGGCCCGCTTGGCGAGCAGCTCCCGGTATTCGTAGAGGAGGAAGGCGGCGCGGTGCAGCGCGACCGCCGTCTTCCCCGTGCCCGGCCCGCCCTCGACCACCAGGACCCCGCGGTACGGCGCCCGGATGATCTCGTCCTGCTCGGCCTGGATGGTCTGCACGATGTCGCTCATCCGGCCGGTGCGGGCCGAGTTGAGCGCGGCGAGCAGCACCGCGTCGCCGGACGGGTCCTCGTGGCCGGTGCGCTCCCGGTCGCCGAGGTCGAGGATCTCGTCGTGCAGGGAGGCGACCCGGCGGCCGTCCGTGGCGATGTGCCGGCGGCGGCGCAGGCCCATCGGGGTGTGGCCGGTGGCCAGGTAGAAGGGGCGGGCGACCTCGGCACGCCAGTCGATGAGGACGGGGGTGCGCTCGGCGTCGTCCAGGCGCAGCCCGATCCGCCCGATGTGGTGCTTCGTACCGGAGGTCAGGTCGATGCGCCCGAAGCACAGGGACCCGTCCACGGCGTTCAGCGCGGCGAGCAGCCCGGAGCGTTCGGCGACCAGGATGTCCCGCTCCAGGCGGGCCTGCATCGGCTTGTCGCCGAGGGCGAGGGCGTCCGCGACCGAGTCCTCGGTGTCGCCGCGCAGTGCGTCCACCCGTGTGTACAGTCCGTCGATGAATTCCTGCTCGTGACGCAATTCATCGTCCGGAAATTCGGTGTTTGACAATTCCACTCCCGCCCGGATATACTGTGCCCACTGAACTTCTTCGTGACCTCGTCGACTTCGGTTCGACTTGAAGTCACGAACTGTTGAATATACGCAGAGAAATCCCCCGAGCGCAATTGCTCGGGGGATTCTTCGTATAACCGGCCGGTTCAGAGCAGCACGTCGGACAGCTCCTCCAGCAGCCGCCGCTTGGGCCGGGCGCCCACCATCGACCGCACCGGCTCGCCGCCCCGGAACAGCATGAACGTCGGCATCGACAGCACCTTGTAGGCGTTCGTCGTCTCCGGATTGGTGTCCACGTCCAGCTGCACCACCTTCAGCCGCCCGCCCTCCTCCGCCGCGAGGGCCGTGAGCACCGGTCCCATCTGCCGGCACGGCGGGCACCAGTCGGCGGTGAACTCCACCAGCACCGGCAGCTCCGCCCCGATCACCTCCGCCGCGAAGTCCGCGTCCGTCACCTCGGCCACACCCGCCGCCTTGATCATTGCCCGGTTCCTCCCAGTTCGCAGGTCGGCTCCGGACCCCCCGGAACCAGCGCCTCGGCGGCCAGCTCGTCCCGCGCCCGCTCGGCCCGCTCCAGCTGGGCCCCGACCGTCGCCCGCACGGCCTGCAACTCGCCGATGAGCGAGTCCAGCTCCGCCAGCTTGCGCCGGTAGACCGCGAGCGACGCCGGACAGGTGTCGCCCTCCGGATGCCCGGCCCGCAGACACTCCACGAACGGCCGGGTCTCCTCCAGCCCGAACCCGAAGTCCTGCAGCGTCCGGATCTGTGTGAGCAGCCTCAGATCGCCCTCGTCGTACGTCCGGTGACCGTTCCCGGCCCGCCGCGCGGGCAGCAGCCCGCGCGCCTCGTAGTACCGCAGGGCGCGCGTGGTGGTCCCGGCCCGTGCGGCCAGCTCGCCGATTCGCATACCTGTGACCGTAGGAGTTGACGCCGACGTCAAGGCAAGCTCGGCTCGACCCCCGCGGACTCCTCGACCTCCAGCAGCGAGGCGCTCTGCCGCTCCTCGTCGAAGGCCTTCCGCCCGCCCCTCAGCCCGAACAAGCGCTTGGCGAGGGCGATGTAGAGCACCGCGAGGATGTTCAGCGCGAGAGTCGCGATCTTCAGATAGCTGACCTTCTCGGTGAGTTCGTAGATCTCCAGCGGCAGGAAGGCGGCGGTGGCGACCACCGTCAGGTACTCCGCCCACCGCTTGGCGTACCAGAGCCCGACCGCCTCGACGAGTTCGATCAGCGCGTACGCCAGCAGCAGCCCGGCCACCAGCAGCAGCGTGGAGTGCTTGTAGCCGAACGCCTTCTGGATGGAGCCGACGACCGGCGAGTGGTCCAGGTCGTAGTGGAAGTGCCTGAAGACCGGCCGGAAGGTGTCCAGGTACTCGTTGAACAGCCGGCGGACCGCGTCCTGGCTGTTGCTGAACCTCCACACGGCGACCGCGACCAGCACGATGAACACCCCGCGCACGGCCCGCTCGATCGCCAGGAAGCGCAGGATGAACAGGTCCCGCAGCACCTTTCCGCGCGGTACCAGCGGGGCGTCCGCGGCCGGCCCCGAGCCGTGCGGCTCGCCGAGCACGAAGTCGCCGCAGCGCAGACAGCGCCAGGCCTCCCCGACCGCGGTCTGGCTGTGCAGCCGCACCCGCAGCCGCGGATCGTCCGGGGCATAGGTCACATGCCCCTTGCGCGCGCAGTGCCGCCGATCCCAGTCGATCGCCATCCCCCGTGCCTCCCCATACCGACGTGCCGTTCCCGTTGGACAGGAACGGCACGTTAGTGGATACGTCCGACAGGCGTGGCCGAGGGGTCGGCGCGACCGCCGGCGGTGAACCATGCCTCCGGGCGGCTGGGCAACGGGGGGAGTTCCCAGCCGCCCGGAGAGCGGTGGCCGGACGGCCGGCCCGGGTTCAGGCCGAGCCGGACGTCCGGCGGCTTTCGGAAGGCGCCGGCTAGGCCTTGGCCAGTTCCTCGCGCTGTTCGGGCAGCTCGGGCGTGCCGGCCCCGCCCTCGTCCAGCAGCGTCGTCTCGTCGAACGGCAGCTCACCGGCGAGCACCTGCTGCATCCGGGCCTTGTCGATGTCCTTGGTCCAGGTACCGATCAGGACGGTGGCGACGGAGTTGCCCGCGAAGTTCGTCAGGGCACGGGCCTCGCTCATGAAGCGGTCGATGCCGACGATCAGGCCGACGCCGTCCACCAGCGCGGGCTTGTGCGACTGCAGACCACCGGCCAGCGTGGCGAGCCCGGCGCCGCTGACGCCGGCCGCACCCTTCGAGGCCAGCAGCAGGAAGAGCAGCAGCGGGATCTGCTCGCCGACCGACATCGGCGTACCGAGGGCGTCGGCGATGTACAGCGACGCCATGGTCATGTAGATCATGGTGCCGTCGAGGTTGAAGGAGTAGCCGGTCGGGACGGTGATACCGACCACGGCCTTGCTGACACCCAGGTGCTCCATCTTCGCGATGAGCCGCGGCAGCGCGGACTCGGAGGAGGAGGTGGACAGGATCAGCAGGAACTCACGGGCGAGGTACTTGAACAGCGTGAGGATGTTCAGTCCGGCGACGATCCGCAGCAGCGCGCCGAGCACGACGAAGACGAACAGCACACAGGTCACGTAGAAGCCGAGCATCAGCACGGCGAGACTCTTGAGCGCGTCGAGCCCGGCGGACCCGACCACGGCGGCGATCGCACCGAACGCACCGATCGGCGCGGCCCACATGATCATGCCCAGGATGCGGAAGACGAGCCGCTGGATGTGCTCGACACCGCGCAGCACCGGCTGGCCGACCGATCCCATGGCCTGCAGCGCGAACCCGGCGAGCAGCGCGATGAGCAGCGTCTGCAGCACCTGGCCCTCGGTGAAGGCGGAGACGAAGGTGGTCGGAATGATCGACAGTACGAAGTCGACCGGGCCGAGCGCCTCGGAGTCCACCTGGCCGTGTCCGGAGGCCTTGAGGGCGTTGGTGAGGTGCAGCCCGTCGCCCGGGTGCAGGATGTTGCCGACGACGAGACCGATGCCCAGCGCGACCAGGGACATCACCAGGAAGTAGCCGAGCGCGATACCGCCGACGGCACCGACCTTGGCGGCCTTCCGCACGGACCCGATCCCGAGCACGATCGTGCAGAAGATGATCGGCGAGATCATCATCTTGATGAGGTTGACGAAGCCGGTCCCGAGCGGCTTGAGCTCGACTCCGGTGTCGGGCCAGATCAGGCCGACCGCGATACCGAGGGCGACCGCAGCGATCACCGCGATATAGAGGTAGTGGGTGCGGTCTCTCTTAACGGCGGGTGCGGCTGGTGCCGCAGGCATCGTCGTCACGGCTCGCCTCCTTGACGTCTTCGTCGGTATGACCGGCGTGCGGCTCACGTCCGGGGGATGGGGGGTGGGGTGCGGCTCACGAGGGCGGGAAGTGATGGCCGGAACCGAATGTCCGGCTTCCGTTCGTTCCTCGCTGCGGTGACTATCCTCCTGCCGTGTGAGGGCGGTCACCCTTCCGTTCATTGAGTTCATGCCCGACCCGGAAGGCACACTGCTGACATGCGTTTTCCGTCCGTCCCCCGCCCCCGCAGCCTGGCCGGCCAGCTCTTCGCCATGCAGGCCGTGCTGATAGCGGTACTGGTCGCCGGTTACGCGCTGTTCACGTACGTCAGCGACCGCCACCAGGCGGAGGAGGCGGCGACCCGGCAGGCGACGGCGGTGGCACGGTCGGTGGCCGACGCCCCCTCGGTCCGCGCGGCGATCCACACGAAGAACCCTTCGGGGCTGCTCCAGCCCTATGCCCTCCAGGTGATGCGGGACACGGACGTCGACTTCGTCACGATCATGACCCCGGCCGGCATCCGCTGGACCCACCCCGACCAGAACGAGATCGGCAAGCACTATCTGGGCCATATCGAGGCGGCCCAGCACGGCCAGACCCACAGCGAGACCTACAAGGGCACCCTCGGCGCCTCGGTGCGCACGGTGACCCCGGTGTGGGAGAACGGCCGGGTGATCGGCCTGGTGAGCGCCGGCATCAAGGTGGAGGCGATCAGCCAGCGCGCCCAGGAGCAGGTGACGGCGCTGCTGGGGGTGGCGGCGAGCGCGCTGGCGCTGGGCGCGCTCGGCACGTACGTCATCAACGCGCGCCTGCGCCGGCACACCCACGGCATGAACGCGGCGGAGCTGAGCCACATGCACGACTACCATCAGGCGGCGCTGCACGCGGTGCGCGAGGGGCTGCTGATGCTGGACGGCCAGTACCGGGTGGCGCTGATCAACGACGGGGGGCGGGAGCTGCTGGGGGTGGGCCCGGAGGGGGAGGTCATGGGGCGGTCGGTGGCGGAGCTGGGGCTGCCCGCGCCTCTGACCGGCGCGCTGCTCGCCTCCGAGCCCCGGGTGGACGAGGTGCATCTGACGGCGGACCGGGTACTGGTGGTGAACACCTCGCCGGTGTCGGGGGGTGAGCGGCGGGGCACGGTGGTCACCCTCCGGGACGTCACCGAACTCCAGTCGCTGATGGGCGAGTTGGACTCGGAGCGCGGTTTCACGCAGGCCCTGCGCTCACAGGCGCACGAGGCGGCGAACCGCCTGCACACGGTGGTGTCCCTGATCGAACTGGGGAGAGCTTCGGAGGCCGTCGACTTCGCGACGGCGGAACTGGAGCTGGCACAGGCGCTGACGGACCAGGTGGTGGCGGCGGTCAGCGAACCGGTCCTCGCCGCCCTGCTGCTGGGCAAGACCGCCCAGGCGAACGAGCGGGGCGTGGAGCTGGTGGTCTCGGACGAGAGCCGGCTGGATGACGGTTTGCTACCGGAGAGCCTGTCGGCGCGCGATCTGGTCACCGTCCTCGGCAACCTGATCGACAACGCGGTGGACGCGGCCCAGGGGACGGTACGGGCGCGCGTGACGGTGACCGCGTACGCGGAGGACGCCGAGTTGGTGATGCGGGTGACGGACACGGGTGCGGGGGTCGACCCCGCCCACGCCGAGCTGGTCTTCCAGCGCGGCTTCTCGACGAAGCCGGCGGGACCTGGCGGGCGGGGGCTGGGGCTGGCCCTGGTACGGCAGGCGGTCGTACGGCTGGACGGCACCCTGACGGTGACGGAGGCGCCGGAGGGCGGAGCGGTGTTCGAGGTACGGCTGCCGTTGCGGGCGTCGGTGGCGGGGGGTGAGGTGTGATGACCGGGGAGCCGATCAGAGTCCTGGTCGTCGAGGACGACCCGGTGGCCGCGGACGCGCATGTGATGTACGTGGGCCGGGTTCCGGGGTTCGTGGCGGTGGGGAAGGCGCACACGGGGGCGGAAGCGCGGCGGATCCTGGACCGTACGCCCGTGGACCTCCTGTTGCTGGACCTGCACCTGCCGGACGTCCACGGCCTGCAGTTCGCGCGCTCGCTGCGGGCGGCGGGGCATCAGGCGGACGTCATAGCGGTGACGTCGGCACGGGACCTGGCGGTGGTGCGGGAGGGGGTCTCGCTGGGGGTCGTCCAGTACGTCCTGAAGCCGTTCACCTTCGCGACACTCCGGGACCGGCTGACGCGCTACGCGGAGTTCCGGGCGGCGGCGGGCGAGGCGAGCGGCCAGGACGAGGTGGACCGAGCGCTGGCGGCACTCCGGGCGCCGTCGCCTGCGGCGCTTCCGAAGGGGCTGAGCGCACCGACCTTGGAGCGGGTGACGCTCGCGTTGCGGGAGTCGAAGGAGGGGCTGACCGCGGCGGCGCTGGCGGAGAGCGTGGGGATTTCCCGGATTACGGCCCGACGGTATCTGGAGCATCTGGTGGAGGCGGGACGGGCCGGGCGGAATCCGTTGTATGGGCAGGTGGGGAGGCCGGAGTTGGTTTATCGGTGGGGGAAGCGGTGAGCCTCTCGGCTTGGGCGCGGGCCTTTGCTGCTTCCGCAGGGGCATTGCCGCGGGTGAATGCGTCGGCGGCCTGAAGGTAGTGCGCGCGGGCGTCGACCAAGCGATCGGCGGCTTCGCAGGCTCCGGCCACATTTGCAAGGGTCAGGCCCATGCCGTACCAGTCGTCGTACTCCTTGCGCATCTCAAGTGACTTGCCGTACGCGTTGAACGCCTCGTCCAGGCGACCCGTCTCAGCGAAGGTGATGCCGAGGTTCATCCAGGCGATGGCTTCGCGCTGGTGATCGCCGACTTCCTCGTACAAACTTATGGCACAGGTGAATTCAACAATGGCCTCATCCGGCCGACCGTCCTCCAGGAGGGCAGAGCCGAGGTTGTTTCGAGCACTTGCCTCGCGGTGACGGTCGCCAATCGTCCGGTACAACTCGCAAGCACGCGTTTGCGCCTCGATCGCCTTCCGTACCTTGCCTGCCATACGCAAGACGATGCCGAGGTTCATCCACGCCGTGCCCTCTCGATAGGGGTCCCCCATAGCCTGGTACAGATCGCGAGCGTATTCGTGCGCCTCGATCGCCTCTGCTGTCTCGCCCGCCTCACGCAATGCGATGCCGAGATTGTTCCAGGCATTTCCCTCGTGGGAAGGGTCCCCCAGACGACGGGTGGCCCGCAGCACGACCCGAGCGATGGTGAGCCAGTCCTCAAAGTAGCGCCGCCATTCCAGGTACATGCCCAAACATGCGGCCAGTTGCACGGCGACGTCCGCAAAGCGATCCTCTGCAGCCCACTGCACGGCCCCGACGAGCCCCGCCCACTCGCCGTCCAACCAAGCCAACGCCTCCGCTCTCGACCCGAAGCGTTCCGGCACCCGTGCGCCAGGCAATCGTCGCAACCAGTCGTCGGCCGCGTCTGCCGACAACCAGTAATGGCGCATCACCCGTTCCCTCGCTGCCTCTCCCTCCTCCTCCAGCCCAGCATCCCCAGCCACCACACTCGCCCCGAATTCTCTGACGAGGTCATGCAGCCACCACCCGCGCCCGCTCCCCCGCTCCCCCGCTCCACGAGATGCGCACGAGCCAGCATCCTCAACTCCCGTAGTGGAGGAGCATCGGCCCCCACCAGCACGGCAGCAACCTCGTCACTCACCTCAGGCCCAGGCGCAAGGGCGAGCAGACGCAGAAGGCGCGCCTGGTCGGGCGGCAGACGGCGGTAAGACAGTTCGAAGGCGGCGCGGATACTGCGCTCCCCGTCGTCGAGGTGGCCAAGCCGGTCGTGCGATGTCTCAAGCTCGCCGACGAGCTCCGCGACCGGCATCCCCGGGTCCTCCGCCAGCAACGCGGCCGCGATCTGAAGGGGTAGCGGCAAGTGCCCACATAGGTTGGCGAGTCGTGTGACAGCCTCAACGGCATCCACCACACGGCTGTCTTCCGGATAGGCGATCCTCAGAGCACGATCGAGGAGCTGCCCCGCATCGTTGGGCGAGAGCTGGTCCAACGGCAACAGACGAGCGCGGAGTCGGGGCAGCCGATCGCGGGACGTGACCACAACCCGGTGCCGGGCATCTCCCGGCAGCAGCGGCTGTATCTGATCCGACGACGACGCGTTGTCGGCCACCAACAGCACCGCGCCCTGCTCACGCCCTCGCTTGGCAAGCACCGAACGATAGAGAACCTCACGGTCGTCGACTGTGGCGGGGATCTGCCCCGGGGGTATCCCGAGGGCCCGCAGCAAGGACTGGAGGGACTGATCGGCGGTGACCGGCTCCTCGTCATACCCGTGCAGGTCGATGAAGAGCACCCCGCCCGGAAAGCAACCCCTTCCGCACGCCTCATGTGCGGCCTCGACGGCAAGCGCCGTCTTGCCGATGCCGCCGAGCCCGGACACTGCGGTGACAGCCACGGCAGCGGAATCGGCGAACGCCCGCAGCAGCTCAGTCGTCTCCTCCTCCCGCCCGGTGAACCCCCCGGGCCGCGGCGGCAGCGAGGCCAACGCCTCCGGCGCCGCAGCACCCCCGCCCTGCTGGATCACCACCTGGACCCCGACCACCTCACGCAGAAAGACCCCACCACGGAAGTCGGAGTGATCACCCCCGTACCAAGCGGCCGCACTACCCGGCGCATACCGCTCCATGGCAGCCGCAACCGCACCCGCAACCCGCGGATCGCCCCCGAGCAGCTCCGCAACCCGGTCGCCCCAGGCCCGCAGCACCTCCGGCCGCCCCGAACCGTCCGCCGCATCAGCCAGCGCCCGCCCGGCGTCCCCACCCGCGCCCTCGGCCAGAGCCGCCAGCAAAGCCGATAAAGCCGTTCTCATGCCCCGTTCCGTCCCCCGGTGCCCCTGAAGCGTGGGCATCAACGGTACGGCGTCAGGCGGGCGTCCGTGCCGGTCTCGCCGGCCTCATGTACAGGAGCACCTGCACCCCGAGCCCCACCACCGCGAGCGCCTCCAGCACCGACAGCCCGACCAGCAACCCACCGCCATCCCCACCCGCCCAGAACACCACCAGCGCGGCCAGCGGCACCGCGCAGAACGCCGTCAGGTCGATCACGGCCTGGATCGTCTTGCGGGTCCGCCGTCGGACGTCGGTCCGGTGGTACGCCTCCCAGCCGAAGGTGCGCAAATCCCCTTCCGAGGAGGCCAGTCGGGCGAGCCGCGGCCCCAACTCATCCCGCACATAGAGCCCGATCGCCGAGATCTTCTCGTCGTTGACCAGGTACGTCCACCCGAGCACGACGCACACCGGCGGCAACGCCAGCAGCATCGACGCCTGCTTCGCCTGCGCCGCCGCGGCGATGACGGCGGCGACGACCGCGAGGGTCACGTACAGCAGGTTGTCCCGGAACCCGATCCGCGCCTTCTGCTCGTCCTTGATCGTCTGGTACTCGGCGAGCAGCAGTTGCCCGACGGTGACGCCTTGCTCCGGCATACGGCTCTCCCCCACCCGACGGGCCGACTCCAGCCGGACGACCATACCCCCGCCGATCTGCTCCTATCCCGGCACGCCCCAACAGGCCGATACGCCGTACGACTTGGCGCTACCGTAAACAAATGCCCTCGAAGCACCCGCGTCCCACCGCCGCAGCCGTCGTCCTCACCGCCCTGCCGGAGGAGTACGACGCCGTGCGCGCCCATCTCGTCGACGCCGAGGAGATCGTGCACCCCAAGAGCGGCACCCGGGTCGAGCTCGGCCGGCTCGCGGACACCGCCTGGACCGTGGCGCTCGCCGAACTGGGCGTGGGCGCCATGACCACCGCCGCGCTCACCACCCAGATCGTCGACTGGCTCGACCCCGAGGCGGTGCTCTTCGTCGGAGTCGCGGGCGGGCTCAAGGGCGACATCGAGATCGGTGACGTCGTGATCGGCACGAAGGTGTACGCCATCCACGGCGGCAAGCAGACACCGGAGGGCTTCCAGGCACGCCCCGAGGTATGGCAGGGCTCGCACCGACTGGTGCAGGCGGCGCGCTCGGCACTGCGGGACATGCCTGACGTACGAGGGCACCGCAAGCCGATCGCCGTCGGCGACGTCGTCCTGGCCGACGACAGATCGGCCTTCGCCGCCCACATCCGCCACCACTACAACGACGCCTGCGCGATCGAGATGGAGGGCTCCGGCGCCGCCCACGCGGCCCACCTGAACGGCCAGTTGGACGCCCTGGTGATCCGTGGCATCAGCGACCTCGCCAACGCCGACAAGCACACGGCCGACGCCTCGGGCTCGCAGCTACTCGCCGCCGAACGGGCCGCGTCGGTGGCGGTGGGCGTCCTGCGCAAGCACCAGCCCCGGGAGTCCTCCGACTCCGAGGAGGATCCCCAAGAACGGCACGGGGGCGACCACATCGATTTCAGAGGCGGCACCTTCTACGGCCCCGTCATCGGCAAGCAGACCGGACGCTAGCGGCAAGGCCACGGCCCACGGCCCGGTCCCCCACGCGACGGCCACCCTGCCGCCGCGCCCGCTTGGCTTCACCGGCCGGTCGGCGGAACTGGACCGGCTGCTCCCGCGCCTGGATCCGGACAAGGCCGACAGGGACGCCCTGCCACTCCTCATCTTCGCCGTCACCGGCATGGGAGGCATCGGCAAGACCGCGCTGGCGGTGGAGGCAGCACATCGGACACGTGCGAAGGGATGGTTCCCGGGCGGCACGCTCTTCGTGGATCTGCGCGGGTACGGCGACGCCCCGGTCACCGCGGACCAGGCAGTTCTGGCCCTCCTAGACGCGCTCGGCGTCCGGGGGACGGATCTGCCGCCGACTGCGGAACGCCAGTACGACGCGTACCGCGCGCTCCTCGCCGAACAGCAGGACCGGATGCTGCTGATCCTGGACAACGCCTCAGACCCGTCCCAGTACCTCCCGCTGCTGCCGGGCACGGACCACCACCGCGTGTTGATCACCTCCCGGGATCGCCCCGACGCCCTGCCCGTACGCCTCATCGACCTTGAGACCCTCGAACCGGGCGACTCCGTCGCCTTGGTCAGCCGCGCCCTGCACGACACCGACGAGCGTGACGAACGCCCCAGGTGCGAGCCGGATGCCCTGCGCGAACTGACAGACCTCTGCGGCCACCTTCCCCTAGCCCTCCAGATCGCCGCCGCGATGCTGCGCCGACGCCGGCACCGGAGCATCGCCTCGCTGGTCGCCGAGATCAAGGAGACCGGGGACGTGACCAGCGTGCTCGACAACGGCAGTCGCGGTACGGATCTGTACGGCCGCTCGCTCGTCCTCCGACCTGTGCTGGAGACCTCGTATCGCCGACTGCCCCCTGACCAGGCTCGGTTGCTGCGACTGCTGTCCCTCGCACCGGGTGCGGAGACCGGCACAGAGGCGGTGGCCGCACTGGCCGACCTCGACGAGGAGACCGCGCTGTCCTTGCTGGAGGACTTGGCCGCCACACACCTCGTCACGCCGGTCCGGGACGGCGAAGGGGCGGCGTTGGTGGTGCGGTGGCGGTTACATGACCTGGTGCGGACGTATGGGGCGGGTGTGGTGGCGGGTGATGTGGGGCTACGGGAGGAAGGAGAGGCGGCCCGGGAGCGAGTGCTGGAGTTCTACTGCCGGTGGGCGGATGCGGCGGATGCTCGGTTGCGGTGGCGGCCGGGGATGGTGGAGCCGGAACGGTTCGGGGATCGGGGTGCGGCGTTGGCTTGGTTTGACGGGGAGCAGGCGGGGCTGGTGGCGGCGGCGGGATGGACGCAGGAGGAGCGGTTCTCGGGCGCGGCCGTGCGGCTGGCTCTGCGCCTGGGGGAGTATCTGCGCTGGCGGCGGTATTTCGACGACTGGATCACTGTGTCCGGTGCGGCGCGGGAGGCCGCCCACCGCGCCGGGCACCGCGACCACGAAGCCATCGCGTGGGACCACCTCGGCGCCGCCCTGTTGGAGGTGGACCGGACAGCCGAAGCAATCCAGGCCCACACCCGCACTCGCGACCTATACCGATCTGCCGGGGACCGCCACCGCGAG
>NZ_JAGXJL010000038.1:22487-88603 GCF_019091475.1 Streptomyces sp. GbtcB6
GCCACGGCGTGGAACAACCTCGGCGCAGCCCTGTTGAAGGCAGACCGGACAGCCGAAGCAATCCAGGCCCACACCCGAGCCCGCGACCTATACCGATCTGCCGGGGACCGCCACCGCGAGGCCACGGCGTGGAACAACCTCGGCGCAGCCCTGTTGAAGGCAGACCGGACAGCCGAAGCAATCCAGGCCCACACCCGCACTCGCGACCTATACCGATCTGCCGGGGACCGCCGCCGCGAGGCCATGGCGTGGGGAAACCTCGGCGCCGCCCTTTCAATGACGGGCCAGTTGGGGGAGGCCATCGAGGCGTATGCAGAGGCTTTGGCCGCCTTTCAGGAGTTCGAGGACTGGTACGGGGCTGGCCAGACCCTCCAGAACCTGGCCACCGCCCACGAGTCCGCCCACCGCCCGGCCGACGCCCGCGCCCACTACCTTCAGGCCGCCGACGCCTACACCCGCGCCAACGCCCCCACCGAAGCCGCCCAAGCACGCGCCTGGGCCGCCGAACTCGACTAACCCCCTCACCACCCCCGAACCCCCCACCCCGGCAACACCGCCCACATCCGCGTCCCACCCCCGGGTTCCCGCCCCTCCCCGAACCCCCACTCCCCCTCACACGCCCGCACCACGCACCCCAGCACCCGCAGCGCGGCCCGCCTCCGCACCTCGCAGGCCTCCGCCACCCGTGGGTGACGATGCCGAGGATGCCCGTCGTAGAGGATCACCCGCAGCGCGTCCTCCCGGTACCGCAGCGACACGTACACGTCCTCCCCCGGCGTGAACCGGCAAGCGCACGCGGCCAGTTCGCTCACCACCTGGACCGCCGCATCCGTCAGGCCCTCCAGCCCGTGCACCTTGAGGACGACCCGCGTGGCCGCCCGCGCGACCCGGCAGCTGGCCGCCCCCGCGGGCAACGTGAAGCTGTAGGCGAGCGTGTCCGGAGAGGGCGCCGCCACCTCCGAGACGTCGTCCGTGACGATGGGACAGGACGTAGCCATGAGTAACTCCTCTTCTGCAGACGGGATTTGAGGCACACACTCGACCCCACCGGTGGCCTGTCGCGCGAACCCGGGCAGGCTCGCGCGATGCACTTCCGGTGACGTCGATCCGTAAGCGACCCATCACCGACTGTAGAGCATTCGAGGAGTACACGTACTACTCT
Organism: Streptomyces sp. GbtcB6; assembly: GCF_019091475.1. Classification (NCBI taxonomy): domain Bacteria; kingdom Bacillati; phylum Actinomycetota; class Actinomycetes; order Kitasatosporales; family Streptomycetaceae; genus Streptomyces; species Streptomyces sp. GbtcB6. The sequence goes on from NZ_JAGXJL010000038.1 coordinate 23,650, forward strand.
CCGCGGAACCGGCCGGTGGACCAACCCCCCGTCTCAAGGCAGACTGACCCCGTCGACAGCCAGCCGCGAGGGACCACATGCCGCCGAGAAGCACACCGACGGAACGTCAGCGCCGCCTCGGCGAGGAGTTGCGCCGGATGCGGATCGCGGCCGGGATGACCACGGAGTACGCCGCCGGCCTGCTGGGCGTACCGCGCACCAACGTGCCCAACATGGAGTCCGGCCGCTCCGGCATCAGCCCCGAACGCGTGCGCACCCTCGCCGACAATTACGGCTGCACGGACCATGCCTTCGTCATGGCACTCGCCGCCATGGCAGGCAGCCGCGAGAAGGGCTGGTGGGAGTCGTACCGAGGGCAGCTCCGGGACGGCTTCATGGACATCGCCGAACTGGAGTGGCACGCCACGCGGCTGCGCATAGCGGTTACCGTGCACATGCCCGGACTCCTCCAGACCGAGGAGCACGCACGCGCGGTCTTCGGTGCCGTCTTCCCGCCCCTCGCCCCGGCCGACATCGACCTGCGCACCGCCCACCGCATGGACCGGCAGCAGGTTCTCGACCGCGCCGAGCCCCCTGCCCTCGACGTGATCCTCCACGAGGCGGCCCTGCGTATGGAGTTCGGCGGGCCGAAGGTGGCGAGGCGACAGCTCGACCACCTGCTGCGCATGTCCGAGCGCGACAGCGTCACCGTCCGGGTCATCCCGTTCAAGGCGGGCGGCTTCCCCGGCGCCGGGCAGTCCGTCGTCTACGCCGAAGCCGCCGTACCCCGCCTCGACACCGTCGAGCTGGACAGCACCCACGGTCCCGAGTTCATCGACACGGAGGCACAGCTGGGCAAGTACAGGGCCCAACTCGACGCGGCCACAGCCGTGGCCCTGGGCGCCGGCGCCTCCCGCGACTTCATCCGCACCCTCGCCGACGACCTCTAGGAGCACCCCGTGCCGGACATCACCTGGGAAGAACCCTTCTGCGGCGAAGGCGCCAACTGCTTCCGCCTAGGCACCGACCCCCAAGGCAACGCCTACATAGCCGTCGCGGGCCAGGAGGACACCTACCTCACCGACACCCGCGAAGCCCTCCGCACCCTCATCCGGGACATCAAGGCCGGCAGAGCCGACCATCTGCTCTAGCCCTCCAACACCCCCGGCCGGAACGGCTCCACCCCGACCACCCGTCGTACCTTCACCGGTTCGATCAGCAGCATCACCCGCCGCTCTCCCGGCAGCAGCCACGGGTACCGGTCCTCCCCGATGTACTTCCGGGTCAGCCGGTCCATGGACCGCTCCGCCTCCTCCCCCTCCACGAACCGCACCACCCGCCCCCGGATCTCCACCCGGTCGTAGGGGTTGTCCGGGTCGTGGTGCGAGAGCGAGACGGCGGGGTTGCGCCGCAGGTTCTCCTCCTTCACGCGGCCGATCGCCGTGTTGACCATGACGAAGTCGCCTTCGAGGTCAACCCACATGGGCGACACCTGCGGCGCACCGTCCGGCCCGACGGTCGCGAGGTGCCAGAAGTTCGGCGCCAGCAGCCGCTCACGAACGTGCTCGTCCAACCTGCCTGTGCGGTCCACGGAATACATAGGGGCATCCTCGCCCCGTCCCTGTCCCAACAAACCAGCAAACCAGCAAACCAGCAAACCCCCGCAGACTCATTGACCTGACTAGACCACTCCACTTACCTTCACACCGCAAGAGAGACGAACCCCCAGGCCACAGTGCAGTGGCCGCCGAGGAGGTCGTGCCCGTGCGCCCCACCGCCGTCAGCATCCTTGCCCTCTCCCTCGTCACCGCCGCCGCCTCCCTCACCGCGTGCGGCAGCGGATCCGGGAGCAGTCCCGACACCGTGAAGATCTCTTTCAAGCAGTCCACGGACAACTCCATCAAGGTGATGGACACGTATCTCGCGGACATCAAGAAGCAGTTCGAGAAGGAGTACCCGGGGAAGAAGGTCGAGCTCGTTCCGATCAAGGCCCCGGATTCCGAGTACTACACGAAGCTGCAACAGATGCTCCGGTCGCCCCGGACCGCTCCCGACCTGGTCTACGAGGACACCTTCCTCATCAACTCCGACATCACCAGCGGGTATCTCAAGCCCCTCGACTCCTACCTCGCCAAGTGGCAGGACTGGGGGCAGTTCATCGACACCGCCAAGGCGGCTGCCCAGGGTGAGGACGGGAAGACGTACGGCGTCCCGGACGGGACCGACACCCGTGGACTCTGGTTCGACAAGCGGGTGTTCAAGAAGGCCGGGCTGCCCACCGACTGGCAGCCGAAGACCTGGGACGACGTGCTCGCCGCCGCCCGGACCATCAAGGAGAAGGTGCCCGGCGTCACGCCTCTCAACGTCTACACCGGCAAGCCCGCCGGCGAGGCCGCCACCATGCAGGGCCTGGAGATGCTGCTGTACGGGACCAACGACGGGACCAGCGACCCGCTGTACGACAAGACCAGCAAGAAGTGGATCGCCGGGAGCCAGGGGTTCAAGGACGCGCTGTCCTTCGTCGAGACCGTGTACAAGGAGAAGCTCGGGCCGGACATCTCCGACGCCCTCGACCCCAACTTCGGCACCGCCGTCCGCGGTGAACTCCTCCCCCAGGGCAAGCTCGGCATCGACCTCGACGGGTCCTGGCTGCCGCAGGACTGGCTGAAGGGCAGCGGGCACGAGTGGCCGGACTGGTCCAAGGACCTCGGCCTCGCCTACATGCCCACCCAGCACGGCCAGGCGCCCGGCAAGGTCAGCATGTCCGGTGGCTGGACCTGGGCCATCCCCAGCAAGGCGTCCAACCCCGACCTCGCCTTCGACTTCGTCAAGACCATGCAGACCAAGGCGAACGCCCAGAAGTGGTACATCGCCAACTCCGGGATCGCGGTGCGCAAGGACGTCGGGAGCGATCCGTCGTACACATCCGCCCAGCCGGGCATCAAGTTCTTCACCGATCTCGTCGCCAGTACCCACTACCGGCCCGCCTACCCGGCCTACCCGAAGGTCTCCACCGCCATCCAGGAGGCCATGGAGAGCGTGACGACCGGTGACGCGTCGGTCGACAAGGCGGCGAGCCAGTACGACTCGACGCTCAAGGACGTCACCGACGGCCAAGTGGTCACCCAGTGAGCCACCCCGTGAGTCACGCCGTGATCAGCCGCCGGCTGTTCCGCGCTCTCCCCCTCACCCCCGCCCTGGTCCTGCTCCTCCTCTTCCTCGGCGGGCCCATCGTCTACTGCGCCTGGATCGCCTTCACCGACCTCCAGCTCACCGGCCAGGCGCACTCCTCCTTCGTCGGTTTCGCCAACTTCCGCAGGGCGTTCCACGACGACGCCTTCCTGAACGCCGTATGGCTGACCCTCGTCTTCACCGTGCTGTCCGCGCTCGTCGGGCAGAACACGCTGGGGCTGGCGCTCGCCGCGCTGATGCGGCGGGCGTCGAAGCCGGTACGGACGCTCACCGGCGGGATCGTGATCACGGCGTGGGTGCTGCCGGAGGTCGTCGCCGGGTTCCTGCTGTACGCCTTCTTCCGGCGGGAGGGGACGCTCAACGCCATCCTGGACTTTCTCCATCTCCCGTCCCAGAACTGGCTGTTCACGCTTCCCATCCTGGCCGTGTCGTTCGCCAACGTGTGGCGGGGCACCGCCTTCTCGATGCTCGTCTACTCCGCCGCCCTCGACGAGATACCGAACGAGATCGAGGAGTCGGCGGAGGTCGACGGCGCCGGCGGCTGGCGGCGGATGTGGCACATCACGCTGCCGATGATCCGGCGGTCCATCGGGACGAACCTGATGCTCAACACCCTCCAGACGCTCTCCGTCTTCGGGCTGATCTGGGTGATGACCAGGGGCGGCCCGGGGGACAAGAGCCAGACCCTGCCCCTCTTCATGTACGAACAGGCCTTCCAGAACAGCATGATCGGGTACGGCACCGCCGTCGCCCTGCTGCTGCTCCTCGTCGGCTCGCTCTTCTCCGTCGTCTACATGCGGCTGCTGCGCACGGAGGTGTGAGCCGAAAGATGCCCCGCAATCGCCACCGCTCGCGCCGCCTCGCCGCCGACCTCGGGCTCCTCGTCGTGGCCGCCGCCTTCGTGCTGCCGCTCGCCTGGGTGCTGCTCTCCGCCGTCGACCCGCACGCCGATCTCCGGGTGCGGATCCCGGACGGGTTCACCTTCGGGAACTTCGACGCGATCCTCACCCCCGACATCACCTACACCCCGCTGCTCAACAGCCTGATCCTGTGCGGGGGCGCCACCGCGCTCACCGTCGTGTGCGCCGCCCTCGCCGCCTACCCGCTCTCCCGCTACCGCTCCCGGCTCAACCGGCCGTTCCTGCTCTCCATCCTCTTCGCGACGAGCCTGCCCATCACCGCGATCATGGTGCCGGTGTACGCGCTGTTCGTGCGGATCAACCTCATCGACACCATGCAGGGCACGATCCTGTTCTTCGCCGCCTCCCAGCTCCCGTTCGCCATCTGGCTGATGAAGAACTTCATGGACGGCGTACCGAAGGAGCTGGAGGAGGCCGCGTGGACGGACGGCGCCAACTCCGCCCAGTCGCTGGTGCGGATCGTGCTTCCGCTCATGGGACCCGGTCTCGCCGTCGTCACCGTCTTCGCCTTCGTGATGATGTGGGGCAACTTCTTCGTCCCGTTCATGCTGCTGCTCTCGCCGGACCAGATGCCCGCCTCGGTCAGCATCAACGACTTCTTCGGCAACCGCGGCACCGTCGCGTACGGCCAGCTCGCCGCCTTCTCCGTCATCTACTCGACGCCGGTGATCCTGCTGTACGTCCTGGTCGCGCGGCGGTTGGGAGGCGGGTTCGCGCTGGGCGGCGCCGTCAAGGGATGAACAGGTCACACGTACAAGGGAAACCGTACGTTCGTACAATCCGTGTTCCTGGCCGAACGGACCGTAGTCAGTGCCCTTGACCGCCCCTACCTTGTCGGCTGTGCGCCGACCCCCAGCTCTGCCGAACCAGCCAGGTCCTCCCTTCAACGCCCCCGCCGCCCGCAGACTCCGTGCCGCTCTCGGCATGGGTCCCGAACATGTGGCCCACGATCTGCGGGCCTCGTACGGGCTGCCGTACGCCACGCCCGATCTCGTCCTCGCCTGGGAGCGCGGCGCGGTGATCCCCAGCAGTCCCGAACTCACCGCGCTGGCGGGCGTGTTGTGGTGCGCCCCGGGCGAACTGATCGGCCGGCCGCGGACTCTGCGCGAGCACCGGATCGCGCGCGGGCTGGCTCCGGAGGACGTGGCGCTGGCGGTCGGGCTCGACCTTCTCGGGTATCTCGCGATGGAGGAGGACGAGGAGTGGCAGGGCACGGAGCGGCAGTCCGCCACCCTGGCCGACATCCTCCGGCTGTCCCTGCCGGACTTCATCACCGTCACCGGCAAGGAGGAAAAGCTGGCGGAACTGCTGCGGGGCGCGGTCACCACCCGCTGGCAGGCCTATGTCCGCCAGGTGGGCAAGGTCGTACCGCTGGACAAGCACCTGATCGAGGACACGCTGCGCGATCTGCACGAGCGCTACCAGGGCCAGATGACGGCAACCCTGGCCTGGGGCAATATCCCGACAGCCGATTCGGCCGAGGACAGGGGAAAGGACTTCCTGACGGGGATCGTCACCCATTTCTGGGAGCGGACGGACAGCGCCCCGTAAGGGGCGCGGGGCTGTGTTCGATATGCGGCTCCGCCGCGTGGGCGCGACCAGCCCCCACGCACCCGCACCCGGAATCGAAACCCCAGCCCTAGAAGACCGACTCCGCCTCGTCCATCCGGTCCTTCGGCACCCTCTTCAACTCGGTCACCGCCTCCGCGAGCGGCACCATCTCGATGTCCGTCCCCCGCAGCGCCGTCATCTTCCCGAAGTCGCCCCGGTGCGCCGCCTCCACCGCGTGCCACCCGAACCGCGTCGCGAGGACGCGGTCGTACGCGGTCGGCGTGCCGCCCCGCTGCACGTGCCCGAGGATGACCGGCTTGGCCTCCTTGCCGAGCCGCCGCTCCAGTTCGTACGCCAGGGCCGTGCCGATGCCCTGGAAGCGCTCGTGGCCGTACAGGTCGATCTCGCCCTTGCCGTAGTCCATCGTGCCCTCGGCGGGGTGCGCGCCCTCCGCCACGCAGACCACGGCGAACTTCTTGCCGCGGGCGAAGCGCTCCTCGACCATCTTGACCAGGTGGGCGGGGTCGAAGGGCCGCTCGGGGAGGCAGATGCCGTGGGCGCCGGCCGCCATCCCGGACTCCAGGGCGATCCAGCCGGCGTGCCGGCCCATCACCTCGACGACCATCACCCGCTGGTGGGACTCGGCGGTGGTCTTCAGGCGGTCCATCGCCTCCGTGGCGACGCCCACCGCCGTGTCGAAACCGAAGGTGCGGTCGGTGGACGAGATGTCGTTGTCGATGGTCTTCGGGACGCCGACGACGGGCAGACCGGCGTCGGACAGCATGCGGGCCGCGGTCAGCGTGCCCTCGCCGCCGATCGGGATCAGCACGTCGATGCCGAACTCCTCCGCCATGTCGGTGGCCCGCTCACAGGCCTCGCGCAGACGGTCCCGCTCCAGTCGCGACGAGCCCAGGATCGTGCCGCCGCGGGCCAGGATGCCGCCGACCGCGTCCAGGTCGAGGGGGACGTAGTGGCCTTCGAGCAGACCCCGGAAGCCGTCCTCGAAACCGATGACCTCGTCGTCGTACTGTGCGACAGCCCGATGTACCACCGATCGGATGACGGCGTTCAGGCCGGGGCAGTCGCCGCCTGCGGTGAGAACTCCGATGCGCATGGTGGTGTGTCTCCTGCTCGCTGTCGTTACCGGTGAGCCGATCCGATTGTTTCATGCCGCGCGGGTGGGTGGAGTCCTGACGGGCGCCTTATCCGGCGTCGGGGGTATTGTCAAGAGGGTTCCGCTCACCCCGGTGGGCGATTTTTGTGCGGCTATACAGAGACGGAGTGCACACGTGACGCGCAGCGTGTACGTGACCGGGATCGACCGCGGCGACGGCCGGCAGGTCGTCGAGCTGGGCGTGATGGAGCTGCTGACCCGGCAGGTCGACCGGGTCGGTGTCTTCCGCCCGCTCGTCCATGACGGTCCCGACCGTCTGTTCGAGCTGCTGCGTGCCCGGTACCGCCTCTCCCAGGACCCGGCGACCGTCTACGGCATGGACTACCACGAGGCCTCCGCCCTCCAGGCCGAGCGCGGCGCCGACGAACTGGTCTCCACCCTCGTCGACCGCTTCCACCTGGTCACCCGCGACTACGACGTCGTCCTCGTGCTCGGCACCGACTTCGCCGACACCCAGTTCCCGGACGAGCTGTCCCTCAACGCCCGGCTCGCCAACGAGTTCGGTGCCTCCGTGATCCCGGTGGTCGGCGGCCGCGACCAGAGCGCGGAGTCGGTGCTGGCGGAGACCCGGAACGCGTTCCGGGCGTACGACGGTCTCGGCTGTGACGTGCTGGCGATGATCGCCAACCGGGTGGCCCGCGAGGACCGCGACGCGATAGCCGAGCGGATCGACGGGCGGCTGCCGGTGCCGGTGTACGTGCTGCCGGACGAGCCCGCGCTGTCCGCTCCGACGGTCGCGCAGATCGCCCACACGCTCGGTGCGAAGGTGCTGCTGGGCGACGAGTCGGGGCTGGCCCGGGACACCCTGGACTTCGTGTTCGGCGGCGCGATGCTGCCGAACTTCCTGCCCGCCCTGACCCCGGGCTGTCTGGTGGTGACGCCCGGCGACCGCGCCGACCTGGTCGTCGGCTCGCTGGCCGCGCACAGCGCCGGCACCCCGCCGATAGCCGGCGTGCTGCTCACCCTGAACGAGCGGCCCACCGACGAGATCCTCACCCTCGCCGCCCGCCTCGCCCCGGGCACCCCGGTCCTCTCGGTGGCCGGCAACAGCTTCCCCACCGCCGCCCAGCTGTTCTCCCTGGAGGGCAAGCTGAACGCGGCCACCCCGCGCAAGGCGGAGACCGCGCTCGGCCTGTTCGAGCGGTACGTCGACACCGCCGGCCTCAACAAGCGGGTCTCGGCGCCGAGCACCGGCCGGCTCACCCCGATGATGTTCGAGCACAAGCTCCTGGAGCAGGCGCGTTCCGACAAGCGCCGGGTCGTGCTGCCGGAGGGCACCGAGGCTCGGGTGCTGCATGCGGCGGAGGTGCTGCTGCGCCGGGGGGTATGTGACATATCACTGCTCGGACCCGTCGACCAGATCCGCAAGAAGGCCGCCGACCTCGGTATCGACCTCGGCGACGCCCAGCTGATCGACCCGGTCACCTCGGAGCTCCGGGACGCCTTCGCCGAGCAGTACGCCCTGCTGCGCGCCCACAAGGGCGTGACGGTGGAGCTGGCGTACGACGTGGTCGCCGACGTCAACTACTTCGGCACCCTGATGGTGCAGGAGGGCCTGGCGGACGGCATGGTCTCCGGGTCCGTGCACTCGACGGCGGCGACCATCCGGCCGGCCTTCGAGATCATCAAGACGAAGCCGGGGTCGTCGATCGTCTCGTCCGTCTTCTTCATGTGCCTCGCGGACAAGGTGCTGGTCTACGGCGACTGCGCGGTGAACCCGGACCCGAACGCCGAGCAGCTCGCCGACATCGCCGTCCAGTCCGCGGGTACGGCCGCCCGGTTCGGCGTGGAGCCGCGGATCGCGATGCTGTCGTACTCCACGGGTACGTCGGGTTCGGGGGCGGACGTGGACAAGGTGCGGGAGGCGACCGAGCTGGCGCGCTCCCGGCGGCCCGATCTGAAGATCGAGGGGCCGATCCAGTACGACGCGGCGGTGGAGCCGTCCGTGGCCGCCACCAAGCTGCCGGGCTCCGAGGTCGCCGGGCAGGCCAGTGTGCTGATCTTCCCGGACCTCAACACCGGCAACAACACCTACAAGGCCGTGCAGCGGTCGGCCGGCGCGATCGCGGTCGGGCCGGTGCTCCAGGGGCTGCGCAAGCCCGTCAACGACCTGTCCCGGGGCGCCCTCGTCCAGGACATCGTCAACACGGTCGCCATCACGGCGATCCAGGCCCAGCACCCGGCCGAGTCCCCGGCCGGGTTCCCGAGCGAGAAGGCAACCGCCCAGTGAGCCCCAGTCCGACCCGTGTCCTCGTCCTCAACTCCGGCTCCTCGTCGGTGAAGTACCAGCTGCTGGACATGCGGGACAGCAGCCGGCTGGCGGTGGGGCTGGTCGAGCGGATCGGCGAGCAGACCTCGCGGCTGAAGCACACCTGCCTCGGCAGCGGTGACACTCGCGAGGCCGTCGGGCCGATCGCCGACCACGAGGCCGCGCTGAAGGCCGTGGCGGAGGAGCTGGGGCGGGACGGGCTCGGGCTGGACTCGCCGGAGCTGGCCGCGATCGGGCACCGGGTGGTGCACGGCGGGATGTTCTTCACCGAGCCGACGGTGATCGACGACGCGGTGCTCGCCGAGATCGAGCGGCTGATCCCGGTCGCCCCGCTGCACAACCCGGCCAACCTGACCGGGATCCGCACCGCGCAGGCGCTGCGCCCGGACCTGCCGCAGGTCGCCGTCTTCGACACGGCGTTCCACACGACCATGCCGGAGTCCGCGGCGCGTTACGCGATCGACCCGAGGATCGCCGACCGGTACCGGATCCGCCGCTACGGCTTCCACGGCACCTCGCACGCGTACGTGTCCCGGGCGACCGCGAGGCTGCTGGGAAAGACACCGGAAGAGGTGAACGTCATCGTGCTGCACCTCGGCAACGGGGCGTCCGCGTCGGCCGTCCAGGGCGGCCGGTGCGTGGACACCTCCATGGGCCTTACGCCTTTGGAGGGGCTGGTGATGGGAACCCGTTCCGGTGATCTGGACCCGGCCGTCATTTTCCATTTGGCCCGGGTTGGCGGAATGTCCATGGACGAGATCGACACTCTTCTCAACAAGAGGAGTGGTTTGTTCGGTCTGTGCGGTGACAACGACATGCGGGAGATCAGGCGCCGGATCGACGAGGGCGACGCAGCGGCACAACTCGCCTTCGACATCTACGTTCACCGCCTGAAGAAGTACATCGGCGCGTACTGCGCCGTCCTCGGCCGGGTCGACGCGGTGGCCTTCACCGCGGGCGTCGGCGAGAACGCGGCCCCGGTGCGGGAGGCGGCCGTGGCGGGTCTGGAGGGGCTGGGGCTCGCGGTCGACCCGGGGCTGAACGCCGTACGAGGGGACGAGCCGCGGCTGATATCGCCGGCCGGTGCGCGCGTCGCCGTCGCGGTGGTGCCGACGGACGAGGAACTGGAGATCGCGACCCAGACGTACGCGCTCGTCGGCACCGGATCGGCACCGGTCGGAAATAACAGCTGAGCACATTAGCGCCCATTTGTATCTTCCACCAGACGGAATATTCCGTAGCGAAACAAACCGATAGGATCGCCCCATGCGCCGTTCGAAAATCGTCTGTACTCTCGGCCCCGCGGTCGACACCCACGAGATGCTCGTCGCCATGATCGAGGCCGGCATGAACGTGGCCCGGTTCAACTTCAGCCATGGCTCGCACGCCGAGCACCAGGGGCGGTACGACCGCGTCCGGGCCGCCGCCAAGGAGACCGGCCGTGCCATCGGCGTCCTCGCCGACCTGCAGGGCCCGAAGATCCGTCTGGAGACCTTCGCCGAGGGACCGGTGGAGCTGGAGCGCGGTGACGAGTTCGTCATCACGACCGAGGATGTCCCGGGCGACAAGACCATCTGCGGTACGACCTACAAGGGCCTGCCGGGCGACGTCTCGCGCGGCGACCAGATCCTCATCAACGACGGCAACGTCGAGCTGAAGGTCCTGGACGTCGAGGGCGCTCGGGTGAAGACGATCGTCATCGAGGGCGGTGTCGTCTCCGACCACAAGGGCATCAACCTGCCCGGCACGGCCGTCAACGTGCCCGCGCTGAGCGAGAAGGACATCGAGGACCTCCGGTTCGCGCTGCGCATGGGCTGCGACCTGGTCGCGCTGTCCTTCGTCCGGGACGCCAAGGACGTCAACGACGTCCACCGGGTCATGGACGAGGAGGGCCGCCGGGTCCCCGTCATCGCCAAGGTGGAGAAGCCGCAGGCGGTGGAGAACATGGAGGACGTCGTGATGGCGTTCGACGGTGTGATGGTCGCGCGTGGCGACCTCGCCGTCGAGTACCCGCTGGAGCGGGTCCCCATGGTGCAGAAGCGTCTCATCGAGCTGTGCCGGCGCAACGCCAAGCCGGTGATCGTGGCGACCCAGATGATGGAGTCGATGATCACCAACTCCCGTCCGACCCGCGCCGAGGCCTCCGACGTGGCCAACGCGATCCTGGACGGCGCCGACGCGGTCATGCTGTCCGCCGAGTCCAGCGTGGGCGCGTACCCGGTCGAGACCGTCAAGACGATGTCGAAGATCGTCCAGGCGGCCGAGCAGGAGCTCCTGAGCAAGGGACTGCAGCCGCTCGTCCCGGGCAAGAAGCCGCGCACCCAGGGCGGTTCGGTCGCCCGTGCCGCGTGCGAGATCGCCGACTTCCTCGGCGGCCGCGGCCTGGTGGCCTTCACCCAGTCCGGCGACACCGCCCGCCGGCTGTCGCGCTACCGCGCACAGCAGCCGATCATCGCCTTCACCACCGACGAGAACACCCGCAACCAGCTCACCCTCAGCTGGGGCGTGGAGTCGCACGTGGTGCCGTTCGTGAACAGCACGGACGAGATGGTCGACATGGTCGACCAGGAGATCGCCAAGATCAACCGCTTCAACCCGGGCGACACCGTCATCATCACGGCCGGTTCGCCCCCCGGCGTCTCCGGCACCACCAACATGCTCCGCGTCCACCACATCGGCGACACCGGCAGCAAGTGACGCACCCGTAGCGGGTCTTGTACGACACCGAGGGCGCCTCCTGTGACAGGGGGCGCCCTCGGCGCGCGGCCCGGAAGAGACGCAGGGCAAGACTGTGCCCCGCCGAGTCGGTACTCGGCGGGGCACAGTCCCTTTGCGGCTCCCGGACGGGTCTGTGGCGGCGGTCAGCCGGTTCCGTCGGTCGTGTAGACGTGCATCCCGGGGATGTGCAGGGTGCCGCCGAACTGCGCGGCCTGGGTGACCTTGACGTTGGTGAAGTAGATCAGCGGGATGTTCAGCGGCGGCGGGTTGTTCACGTCGAACGTGATCGGGATCAGGCCGAAGAGGTTGCCGGAGATGGACTCCGTGTACATCGTCGTCGAGCCGTTGCGGATCGTGGACGTGGAACCGGACGCGGCCTGCACGTGGTAGGTCTTGCCGATGTTCGTGTCCTTGACCGTCTGGTGCAGGTCACCGATGTCGGTGCCGCCCGAGATGACGTACTTCAGCACCTTCTTCTTCTCGCCGCTGGCCGTCTTCACCTCGACGATGCCCTGGTAGTCGGCGCTCTTCAGCGTCAGCGAGCTGGCGCTCAGGTACCAGGGGTCGTCCGCCACCGGCACCTTGTTGTCGACACCGCTCGTGTCGTCGGTGGCGACCTCGCAGTTGTCGGCCGACGCGCTGGAGCTGGCGGAGGCGCTCGGCGAGGCGCTGGAAGTGGCGTCCGCGGCCGCCTTGGTGGCGTCGTCCGCCGCCTTGGTCGCCGTGTCGGTGGTGTCCTTCACGGTGTCCGTGACCGTCTTGACGGTCTTGGAGACGGTGTCCGAGGTCGAGCCGGAGTCGCTGCTGCCGCTGTCGCTGCTCGACGACTTGTCCGAGGAGGACGAGGACGACGACGAGTCCGCCGAGGCGGAGGCCGACGGCGACGGGCTCGCAGTGGAGTCCGACGAGGACGAGCTCGTCGTACTGCCGCCGCTCAGGATGCTGCCGATCGCGTCCCCGATCGAGTCCAGCAGGCCGCCGCTGCTGCTGCTCGCGGAGGCGGACGGCGACGGGGTGGCCGTGCTGCCGGAGTCCGACGAGCCGGAGGAACCCGAATCGCCCGAGGACGAGGACGACTCGGAGGCGGACGGCGTCGGCGTGGCCGCGTCGCCGGAACCTGAATCCGACGAGGAGGACTTGCCGGACGACGTCGAGCCCTGCGAGTCGGACGAGGCCGTGGCGGACGGCGTGGCCGAGTCCGTGGCGTCGTCGCTCGCGCTCGCCGAGGCGGAGGGCGAGGCCGAGTCCAGGGCCGCGACGCAGTCCTTGTAGTCCTCGGCGAGGCTCTTCGACGACGCCGACGACGTGTTGTTGGTGTCGGCGATCGCGAGCGTCGACGTGAACCCGAAGCCCATGAGCACGGCCGTCGGCATCGCCACGGAGGCTATCGCCTTGCCCGCCGGCATGTGGAACCTGGTGAACAGCGGCTTCTTGGGTGCCGCATGGCGCGGCCCGGTTCTCACACGGGACTCGTCCACATCAGTCCCGTGGGTCACCTCGTCAGCCGGCACTGTGCCTCCCGTTCGCCCCGTTCACCGGGCTCGTTCCTGACAGGTCGTTCTCCCCCAGTGCCTTAAGGGCCTGGGAGGTGCCCCCATCGTCCACGCCGTCCGGGCCCGTGTAGTAGGCGGCCGCCTCCGGTGCGTCGTCCCCGGCCGGCGGGATCTCGCCCTCCGGCTGCGGCTTCGGGGGCGCACCCGGGGACCAGGCCACGGCCATCGCACCGCCGACGAGGGCGAGCAGGAAGCCCATGACGAAGCCACCGAAGTTGGACACGGGGAGGGACACCAGCGCCAGCAGGATCGCGGCGATTCCCGCGAACGTGCGGATGTGCTTCTGGTACCAGAGGCTGATGCCCAGGACGACGAGCAGCACGCCGATGATCAGGGATCCGGCACCCGCGGTGGTCGCCATGGCCACCGTGAGGTTGCCGATCTGGAGATGCGCGTACGGGAAGTACATGATCGGGAAACCGGCGAGCAGGATGTACAGACCGGCCCAGAACGGCCGCGTGCCCCGCCAGGAGCGGAACTGCAGCCTCCGGCGGGTGAACTGGCCGGGTGCGGCAGGAGTCTCGGCGCTCATGGAAAACAGCTCCCTGGTGCGGCGTTGCTGTGGTGGTGATGTTGTGTGGTGCGGTGGTTGTTCCTTGTACCGCGCGTGAAGACCGTGGGGAGAAGGTGGAGGGCGGGGGTGCCGTCGGCTCCCCCGCCCGTCACAGAGTGCTTAGTAGCACTCCGCTCCCGACGTCGAGATCGACATGTGCAGACCGCTGAGCTTGAAGGTTCCGGCGGTGGTGGCCCACGCCGTCTGCTTCACGCCGGACAGCGAGGCGTGGTCCGCCTCCTGCGCGAACCCGTACGGGTTCGTCTGCTGCTTGCTGACCTCGTCCGACTTGATGCCGGGACCCTTGGTCGAGCTACCGGCCGCGACACCAATGTTGATGTTGGTGAACGTCGCGTCGGCGCTGAGGTCGTCAAGGTCGATGTACAGCTTGCTGGCCTCGACCGGCTTGCTGCTGTCGGTGCCCGCGTGCAGGATCAGGCTGACGTTCCCGAAGATCGGGACGTTCGGCGTGACCACGGACTGGCACAGGTTGGTGATCTTCGCCGTGTTGAACGCGGAGACCGCGACCGGGTGGATCGTGCTCTTACCCGCGAGGGTGTAACCCGAGTCGACCGCGCCGTACTGAACGAAGCCGTCGCCTTCGAGCTGGTCGGCCGTGACCTTGAACTGCTGGCCCGACACGCTGAACGACGCGGCGAGAGCACCCTGCGCGAGGGCGACACCTATACACGCCGTGGCGGCCACGCTGGGCACCATGACCACAGCGAACCGCTTCCATCTGGTCCCGCCACGCACCTGGGACTCCATATTTCCTCCTTCTCGGACGTACATCTCCTGGCCCGGTATCGCCTCCAACGGCGGCTCGGCCGGGCAGGGATGGGAGAAGTGCTACGTCCTCGGAAGGGGAGCGCCCGTACTCGGAGGCACGAAACGCACCTCGATCACCGGCGATCACCCCCGAGCGACAACCACTGGTCGCGCCTGACACGCATCACGCACAACCTTGCTGGACAGGCTTCGCCGCAGAGCGAAGACCCCCCTGCCCAAGAGCCGGCGTCACTGCCGCCGACTCTGCTCGGTGGGGACCCAGATGAACCCGCGGCCCGACCGGCTGTCGGGGTACGGGAATGGACCGAGCGTCGCCGATCGTGGTGCATTCTCGCCGCCCGCACAAGGGGCTTCGTTACTGGGTAGTAACGGGCGGATAACCGATGGACGACCCGGCGGTCTCGGAGAGCAACTCTGGGTGGCATCCAGGGGGCGAGCAAAACAGTTGATGACTGGACAGAACCAGACACATCAACAGCCCTGATTTACTCCGAGTAACAGCGGCCGCGATTACCAAGATTTGGTAAAGAGCGGCCGCTGTGGCCCCGCGTCGGCAAATCTTTCACTCGGGCATCACAGGACGTGACGTTTAGCGACTGGTCAGAACCGTGTTCAGACCGTGATTCAGAACAGCGCCCGCGCCAGCGCCCGGCGCGCCCCCACGACCCGGGGGTCGTCGATGCCCACGACCTCGAAAAGCTCAAGAAGCCGCCGCCGTACGGCATCCCGGTCGTCCCCGGCCGTCCGCTGCACGGTCTCGATCAGCCGCCCGAAGGCGTCCTCGACATGCCCGCCCACCAGATCCAGGTCGGCGGCCGCGATCTGCGCCTCGGCGTCGGCCGGCTTCTCGGCCGCGTCCTTGCGCACCGCCTGCGGGTCCATCCCCTGCACCCGCTGGAGCAGCTCGGCCTGCGCGAGCCCCAGCTTGGCCTCGCTGTTGCCCGGGTCGTCGCTCAGTACGTTCCTGTACGCCTGGACCGCACCGCCGAAGTCACCCGCGTCCAGCGCCTGGACGGCGGCTTCGAGGAGCGCGTCGTACGGACCCGCCGGTACCGCGGGCTCCGCCTGGGCGCCCTGCTCCGCGTCGGGGTCGACGACGAGCCCGGTCAGCCCGAACCGCTGCTCGGCGACCTGCACCAGCTGGTCCAGCGTCTCGCGGATCTGCTCCTCGGGGACCGCGCCCTGGAAGAGCGGCAGTGCCTGCCCGGCGACGACGGCGAACACCGCCGGGATCCCCTGGATCCCGAACTGCTGCATCAGCATCTGGTTGGCGTCGACATCGATCTTCGCCAGCAGGAAGCGGCCGTCGTACTCGACGGCGAGGCGCTCCAGGACCGGGCTCAGCTGCTTGCAGGGCTGACACCACTCGGCCCAGAAGTCGATGACGACAGGGACTTCGGCGGACCGCTGAAGGACATCGCGCTCGAAGCCGGCTTCGTCGACGTCGATGACCAGGTCGGCCGGGGAGACGGCACCGGCCCCACCCTGCCGGGCCGCTTCGGCGCGCGTCTGCTCGGCCTTGGTCTTGGCCTCCTGGGCCGCCTTGACCGCGGCGAGGTCGACGACGCCGCTCATGGACATGTTCCGTGGCTGCATGCGTCTATCCTCCCCCGTTCCCGCGTGTGTGTGCCCCACAGCCCGGGGGACAGCCCCCGGACCCCCGGCCGATCCTTGCCTCAAGCTCTTCATCGGGCGCCGGGTCCCCACCCCACGCCGTGGTCGTCGCCCGTGCGGTCACCCACGAGCTTTCGCTACGACCCGTAGCGTAATGCCATCGGGGGCCCGCGCGACACCACATTCCGGTGATCTCCCTCACGGCATCACATGAACCGCCGGTTATGGTCGTGGGATGCAGAGCCGTACCCCCGCAGGCCGTACCGGCCGCCCGCGCAGCGCCGCCGCGGACGCGGCGATCCTGGAGGCGACGCGGCAGGCGCTGGTCGAACTGGGCTGGTCCAAGCTCACCCTGGGAGACGTGGCCACGCGGGCAGGGGTTGCAAAAACGACCCTCTACCGCCGTTGGGCGGGCAAGAACGAGCTCGTCGTCGACGCGGTGGCGGAACTGTTCGACGAACTCGAACTCCCCGACCGCGGCAGCCTGGCGAACGACATCGAGGGCGTGGTGCTGCAGTTCGCGGCGATCCTGGACCGCCCGGAGGCCCGCAGCGGCCTGATGGCGGCGGTCGCCGAGTCGACCCGGGACGACGCGCTGCGGGAACGTATCCGCGCCTCCATCGTGGACCGGCAGAAGCGGCTGGTGGTGGCGGGCCGCGAACGCGCCCAGCGGCGCGGCGAACTCCCCGAGCAGACGGACCCCTGCGAGGCGGACCGCACGGCGGACCTCATCTTCGACGTGGTGGCCGGCTCGGTGGTGCACCGGGCCCTGGTGAGCGGCAAACCGGCGGACGAGGAATGGGTGCGCGGCCTGACGAGGATCCTCCTGCTGGGCCTGGCGGGAGGGACACAGGACACCCCGTAGGCGTCCCGCGTCTCTCCCGCCGGTCCGGCAGGGGTCAGCCGCCGAGCCGTGCCACCTGGGCGTCCACCACGGCATCGGGAATCGCCCCGTTCTCGGGGTGCAGCATGTTCACCCCGTAGAACCCCGCGACGACGTCTCCCGACCGGACCACCCGGTAGTTCATCGTGAGCCGCTCCTTGCCCACGTCGGCGGTCACCCGGAAGGCTGTCTCCCCGGATCCGGACGACTTGACGCGCTCGACCGAGTGGTAGGTGAGCCCCGCGGTCGTGAAGGAGCCCCCGCACGCGTCCACGGCGGTGTCGACGGCGTCCAGCACCCGGGCGGCACGGCCGTCGCGGTACGAGGACAGCCAGACGTTCCCGACGGTCGCGTTCTTCGGGTCGACCGGCTTGACCGTGCGGAACACCTCTCCGGCCGGCTTCTCCGGGAGGTGACCGCCGATCAGCGCGCCGATGGGCGCACACTCCTTGCGGTTCACGGCGTACCCGCCCTCGAGCGGGATGTCCCGTGCGGCCGTCCTGGTCACCTTGTATCCGGCGACAGTGCCCACCAGGGCGACCCTGTCGAGGGCCGCCCTGTCGAGGACCGCCCTGCCGGGAGCGGTGACCGCCGGCCCGGTCGTCCCGGTCCGCGTCCTGTCCTGGCCCGAGTCCGCACCGCAGGCGGCGGTGGTGACGAGGAGGGCTCCGACGAGCACGGCCGTGATCCTCGCGGTCGTCCTCATGCTTCGTCGCCCCAGAAATGGACCCCGCCGTCCTGCTGCTCCACGATGTGCCCGCGCAGGACGCGGTCCCTGTCGCGCGCCCACTCCAGGTAGGCGCGTTCGGCCGGGCTGGCTCCGGTGATCTCGATGCCGCTCCGGTCGGCCAGCATGATCATCACTGGCAGCAGTCCGTCCAGCAGGGACATGAACTCGCGGTGACCGGTGGAGCCGCGCCTCCTCAGGGCAGCCCCGACGAACACGGCGTACTGGGCCGTGTCCACCTTCACCCAGTCACCGGTGAGGTCGTCGAGTCCGGTCGGCACCTTCAGGACCAGGGAGCCCAGTGCGTTGACACCGCCCATGAAGAGCTGACCGACCGCCAGGGCCGGTTCCCAGACGTCCTCGTCGGTGTCGCTCACGGTGAAGATGTAACTCAATTCGGCCACCAGAATCGGATGTCGAGGTCGGGGTTGGCCCGGCGGAGTTCCGCGATGCGCTGCTCCACCAGAGGCTTCATACCGGGGTTGATCGTGTTGATCGCGGGGTCCTCGAAGCGGATGCCGATGGGGGCGCCTTCGTAACCCCGCAGGAAGGGGCGGGCCCGCCGGTAGGAGGCGATCTTCTTGCCGACGTGCTTGTTCACCCACTTCTCCATCTGCTCCTGGGTGAGCCTGACGGTCGTGACCGACTTGTTCTCCCACAGCACACCGTCCTTGACCAGGTCGATGTCGCCGATGGTGTCACTCAGGTCGGTCGGGTTGTCGATCTGTACCTCGGTGTCACCCTCCTTCATGTGGTACTTGCCGTCGGAACCGAGCTTCGGGCGGTTCTTGTCCGGGAACGTGATGTTCTTGCAGTTCTCGGCGCCGGGATGGCTGCACGGCGTGCTGGACTTGCCGATCGAGCCCTTGTCGGGCTCCTTCTTCGCCGCCTCGATGGCCTTGCGGAGCTGGTCCAGCGTGCGCTTGCCCCACTCCGCCTCCTCGAAGAACTTGCCGATCTTCGAGCCGACGAGCGCGATCGCCTTCGTCACCGCCGGGAGCTTGCCGACCAGCGCGACCAGGCTCGCCGCGTTGACCAGGGTCCACAGGCAGCTCTCGACGTCACCCTGGCCGAAGCAGCGCTTGGCGTCGTTGACACCGATGACCTCCAGGAGGACGTCGGCGCCGTTCTTCCTGATCCAGTCGACGACGGACGCGGCGACCGCGGCACTGGCCGCGTCCCAGTCGTCCACGCACGCCTGTCCGCAGGTCTTGAGCAGCAGGGCACGGTCGTCGGCGGTCAGCACGGCGTCGGCGCCGGAGACACCCGTGTCGCCGCTCGCCATGGCCTTGCGGCGCTCCTCCGCCAGACGCTGGCGCTCCGCCTCCTCCGCACGCGCCGCCGCCTTCTGGGCGTCGCCGGCCGCCTGGTTCGCGTTGTCCGAGGCGTCCTGCGCACCGGCCGCGTCACTCGCCGCACTGCGCGCCGAGAAGTCCGCCGCGTCCGCCTGGTCCGTGGCGTCCTTGGCGGCCTGCCGGGCCCCCGCGGCGCTCTTCTCCGCCTGCGTGGCCTCGTTGTCGGCGGCCGCGGCCTCCGCCTGGGCGCTGTTCGCCGACAGGGTGGCGTGCACCGCGCTGCCGCCGGCCGCGACCGCGTAGCCGTCGGCGTCGGCCGCGAGCTTTGTCGCCGCGTCGGCCGCCGTCCGCGCCTCCTTGGCCGAGGCCTGCGCGTTCTTGTAGGCGGTCGCGGCACGCGAGGCGTCCTTCGCCGCCTGCGCCGACGCGGTGGCCGCGGCCTTGTCGTCCTTGCTCGCCTTGTCCGCGAGGGCCTGCGCCTCCTTGGCCATGCGCTGTGCCTCGGCGGACTTGGCCTCGGCCGCCGTGGCCTGCTGCTCGGCGAGCGACAGGGCCTGCTGCCCCGTGAGGACCGCGAACGCGGCGGCGGAGTCGGTCTCCTGGTACGCCGTGCCCATGGAGATCGCCGTCGTCGCCGGCGCCCGTGCCTTGTCGGCCGAGTCGCGGGCGGCGAGCGCGGCCTGCGTGGTCGCGTACGCCTCGCCGACGGTCTCCGCCGCGGACCTGGCCGTCTTGAGGGCCTCGTCGTGCGCGGCGACCGCGTTGTCATGCGCGGTCTTCGCCTGCTCCTTGGCCTTCGCGGCCTCCTCGCCGGCCTTCCGTGCGTTGTCCGCGGCCTCCCGGGCGGCCTCGATCGCGTCGGCCGCCGCGGCGTGCGCGGTCTGGGCGGCGCTGAACGCGCCCCAGTAGGAGTCCCAGGCCTCGTCCGCGGCCTGCCGGGACTTGGTCGCGCTGGCCTTGGCCTTGGTGGCGGCGGCACGGGCGTTGACGGCCGCCGTGGTGGCGTCGGCGGCGGCGCTGCGGGCACCGGCGGCGTCGGCGGCGGCCTGGCCGGCGGCGGAACGGGCCTCGGTGGCGGCCTTCTTGGCGTCGGCCGCGGCATCGGTGCCCACGGCAGCCGCGGCGGCCGACTCCAGGGCGGCGGCACGGGCCTCGTACGCCTTCTGTGCCTGTTCGGCCTGGTACGCCTTGTCCCGGGCGAACTCGGCGTCCGACTCGGCCTGTTCGGCGGCGATCCGCTTCGCGGAGGCGGTGCCCGCCGCGCTGTCGGCATCACCGCGGGCGCCGGTCGCCGAGGTCTTCAGCGCCTCGGCCCGCCGCTCCGACGACTCGGCCTTGCCGCGCTCCGAGGCGGCGGTGGCACGGTAGGCGGCGGCGTTGGCCCGCTCCAGTTCTGCCGTGGTCGCCTTGGCCGCGGCGTTCTCGGCCTGCTGGCGGGCGATCTCCTTCTGCTCGGCGGCGGTCTTCTGCGCGTTCTTGGCCGTCGTCGCGTTCTGGGCGGCCTTGGCCGCGTAGGCCTCCGCGGAGTCCGCGGCGTTCTTGGCCTGGCGCGCGGCCTCCTCGGCGGCCACCCGGCGGAACTCGGTGTTCACCGCGTGCGCCTTGGTCTGCGCGAGTTTGAGCAGGGTGGCCGTGTCCTTGGCCGTGGCCTTGGCCGCGTCGGAGGCCGCCTGGGCCGCCTGCGAGGCCGCCTCGGCCGCGGCGGACGACGCCTTGGCCACCTGCACGGACTGCTGCGCGTACACCAGACCGCGCCCGCGCGGCTCCTGCCGGGAGTCGGCGATCTTGTACGCGTCGCCCTGCGCGGTGTCGGCACGCCCGGCGGCGGCCTTCGCCGTGGCGGCCAGCTTGACGGCCTTGTCAGCGGCCGCGGCAGCGTTGGTACGGGCCTTCGTGAGGTCCTTGCCGGCCTTGTCGAAGACACTCTTGGCGGGGCGCAGGATGTCGTCGGCCGGCTTGCCGGCCCAGTGCTTCTGCCACAGCAGGATCTGCTCGGCGAGCCAGGCCTGTCCGACGGAGTCGATCATCGCGTCGGTGGTGTCGCGCACGGCCTTCGACGAGTCCGACTCCGCCGTGATGATCGTGGCCCGCTGCGCGGCCTGGGCGGCGTACTCCTGCTCCCATTCGGCGCCGGCGGTGAGAACAACCTGGTTCATGACCCGGCGCGCGTCGACCGGGTTGAGGCTGTCGCAGGCCCCGAACGCGCCCTTGAGGGCCTCGACCTCCACCCGGAACTCGGCGGTGTCCGCCGTGGGCGCCTGGGCGGGATAGCCGCCGTGCCGCAGGTAGTAGGCGAGGTCGGAGGCGGTCGTGTTGCGGTACGTGGACCGGTCGGCGTCCTTGAGCGTGTCGGCGGCGGCCTGGTCGTTCCAGGTGTCCTTGCCCTTGTTCGCGTTGTAGACCGCGGTGGCCTGGTCGATGACCGCCTTGCTCGGCACGGCGTGGCCGTCCTGCCCGAAGCCGTTCAGCAGGTCCAGGCCGGCGCCGAGCGTGAAGTCGGTGATGGCCTTGTCGAACTCCGGTGCGTGCAGCGTGATCTGGTCGCTGTCGGAGCTCTGGGCATAGACCTTGTTGGCGGCTTCGAGATCCGACGTGCGCTTGCGGGAACGCTCCAGATAGGCGGAGACCGAATCCCGGTCGGTGACCATCGCGGTGCCCATCTGGGCGTAGCTGTCGGCCGGAGTGCCGATGACCGTGTGGAGTTGGCCGTCGGTGCCCGTCAGGCCCTCGATCGCCTTGGCCTTCATCGTCGGACCGCCGGCGTGCAGGGCGAACCCGGCGGTGCAGCGGTCGAGTCGGGCCTGTTCACCGATGCTGTTGCGGTAGAAGCCGGTGTCCTGCTCGTCGGCGGCGCGTGGGGCGCCGAACGCGGGAGCGACGGATATCAGGCCGGCGACCACGGAGGTCGAGACGGTGAGGACGGTGGCCGCGGTGAGGCGTTGCCGAAGCCGGCGTCTGTGACGCGGTGCTCTTTTCGACCGCGCTGATGTGTGCACTGCTTCCCCCTCGGAAGTGGCGAATGCCGACGGCACGTCGGGGGGAAGCAGGGCACGTCCCGGCCACAGCCGGTGTCACGGATGCGTGGCACTCCCCCAGGCGCGCCGAGATGAGGGCGTCACGACCAAGCGGACTGGTCAGATCCAGTCGGACGCCGGGATCACCATAGACATGGGCTTGACCTGGAGATCAAGAGCCCTTTGCCCGGCTCGCTCACCGACGGTCACCACGGCGGCAAAGGCCCGGCCGGGGAGATCGGGGCCACATCCTGTGTACGCCCTGTGCGGCGCCGCGTTCGCCGTCTCCCCGCGGCACGCACAGAACGTCACCATGAGGTGGACATCACATATCGACGCCCGTCCGTCAGAACCCGGGCGGCTCCGTGTACACCCCCCACTCGTCCCGCAGCACCCCGCAGATCTCGCCCAGGGTCGCCTCGGCCCGTACGGCGTCGAGCATGGGCCCGATCATGTTGGCGCCGGACCGGGCGGCACCGAGCATCGCGTCCAGGGCGGCACGCACCGCGCCCTCGTCCCGCGCGGTCCGCCGGGCGCCCAGCACCCGTACCTGTTCCCGCTCGACCTCGTGCGAGACCCGCAGGATCTCCAGGTCCCCGGTGACGGACCCGGTGTGCACGTTGACGCCGACGACCCGCTTGTCGCCCTTCTCCAGCGACCGCTGGTACTGGAAGGCGGACTCGGCGATCTCGCCGGTGAACCAGCCGTCCTCGATGCCCCGCAGGATCCCGGACGTGACCGGTCCGATCGGGTGCCGCCCGTCCGGATGGGCCCGCAGCCCCCGCTCCTTGATCTGGTCGAAGATCTTCTCGGCGTCGGCCTCGATCCGGTCGGTGAGCTGCTCGACGTACCAGGAACCGCCCAGCGGGTCCGCCACGTTGGCGACCCCGGTCTCCTCCATGAGCACCTGCTGGGTGCGCAGCGCGATCTCGGCGGCCTGCTCGCTCGGCAGGGCGAGGGTCTCGTCCAGGGCGTTGGTGTGCAGCGAGTTGGTCCCGCCGAGCACGGCCGCCAGCGCCTCCACGGCCGTGCGCACCACGTTGTTGTACGGCTGCTGGGCGGTCAGCGAGACACCGGCGGTCTGCGTGTGGAAGCGCAGCCACTGCGACTTGTCCGACCGGGACCCGTAGACGTCCCGCATCCAGCGCGCCCAGATCCGGCGCGCGGCGCGGAACTTGGCGATCTCCTCGAAGAAGTCGACGTGCGCGTCGAAGAAGAAGGAGAGACCGGGGGCGAACACGTCCACGTCGAGCCCGCGGCTCAACCCCAGCTCCACGTACCCGAAGCCGTCCGCGAGCGTGTAGGCCAGCTCCTGCGCGGCCGTCGCACCCGCCTCGCGGATGTGGTAGCCGGACACGGACAGCGGCTTGTACGCGGGGATGCCGGCCGCGCAGTACTCCATCAGGTCGCCGATCAGCCGCAGATGGGGTTCGGGCTGGAACAGCCACTCCTTCTGGGCGATGTACTCCTTGAAGATGTCGGTCTGGAGCGTGCCGTTGAGGACCGACGGGTCGACGCCCTGCCGTTCGGCGGCGACGAGGTACATGCAGAAGACGGGCACGGCGGGCCCGCTGATCGTCATGGACGTCGTGACGTCACCCAGCGGGATGTCCTTGAACAGGACCTCCATGTCGGCGGCGGAGTCGATGGCGACCCCGCAGTGCCCGACCTCGCCCAGCGACCGCGCGTCGTCCGAGTCCCGTCCCATGAGGGTCGGCATGTCGAAGGCCACGGAGAGACCGCCGCCGCCGTTGGCGAGGATCATCTTGTAGCGCTCGTTGGTCTGCTCGGCGTTGCCGAACCCGGCGAACTGGCGGATGGTCCAGGTCCGCCCGCGGTAGCCGGTCGGATACAGCCCGCGGGTGAAGGGGTACTCCCCCGGCCAGCCGATCCGCTCGAATCCCTCGTATGTGTCCCCGGGTCGGGGCCCGTACACCGGCTCCACGGGGTCCCCGGAGAGCGTGGTGAAGTCCGCGTCCCGCTTGCGGGCCGCGTCGTAACGGGCCTGCCAGCGTCGGCGGCCCTCCTCGATGGCGTCAGCGTCCATACCCTCGAATTTACTAGGACGTCCAAGTAAATGTCGATGGAGAACCGCCGCACGGGTGTCCGCACGGCGGTACGACCGGGGGTCTACGACCTAGGCCCGGACCTTCGCGGCCACCGGAGAACCGTCGGTGACCTTGGCGTCCAGCTCACGGGTGACCTTGCGCTCCACGAAGAAGGCAGCGGTCGGGATCGTCCCCGCCAGCAGCACCCACAGCTGCTTGCCGACCGGCCACTTCGCCTTGGAGCCCAGGTCGAAGGCGAAGACCAGGTAGACGACGTAGAGCCAGCCGTGCGCGATGGCGACGACGCGCGTGACGTCGGCCGCACCGTCGATGTCCAGCCCGTACTTGGCGATCATGCTCAGGCACAGCAGCACCAGCAGCACACCGGTGACGTAGGCCAGGACGCGGTAGCGGGTCAGCACGCTCTTTTTCATGGGGACGAGCGTAACCACCCGTTCCGGGAGATCTTGTCCCGGGTCACCGCTGTGCGGACGGCGGATTCAATCCTCGTCGAAGTCGTTCGCGGCGACCCGCAGCGGCCGCAGCATCGCGAAGATCTCCCCGCACTCCTCGGCGTCGTACACCCCGAGCCCGAAGTCCATCTCCATCAGGTCGCGGGTGGCCGCCTCGACGACCTCGCGGCCCTTCTCGGTGATCGTGGCGAGCGTGCCGCGCCCGTCGTTGGGGTTGGGCCGCTTGTCGACCAGACCGGACTTCACCAGCCGGTCGACGGTGTTCGTCACCGAGGTCGGGTGCACCATCAGCCGCTCGCCGATCTTCGACATCGGCAGCTCGCCGGCCTTGGAGAAGGTGAGCAGCACCAGCGCCTCGTAGCGCGCGAACGTCAGCCCGTACGGCTTGACCACCGCGTCCACCTCGGCCAGCAGAATCTGCTGGGCCCGCATGATCGAGGTGATCGCGGCCATCGACGGGACGCTTCCCCAGCGCTGCTTCCAGAGGTCGTCGGCTCGGGCGATGGGGTCGAAGGGAAGACTGAGAGGCTTGGGCACGTCACCGACCCTACCGGCCGGTCATATAGCGGTCAGCCGTGTCTCGGCTTTCGGTCACCTTTGCAACGGGCACGGACGGCAGGCCTGCCGGGGCAGCCGCCATGGGACCGGGGGCGCACCTGCCAGAGCAGTCGTTACGGCAGCCGCCGCGGTGTCCGCCGGGTCGCCGCCGCGAGCCCGCAGCAGCACGCCGCCCCCACCGCCCCGGCCCCCGCCACCGCGGCCCGCACCCCCACCGCCTCCGCGGCCACCCCCGCCAGTGTCATGCCGACGCCCTGCACGGTCATCAGCCCGGCGCTGAGCACGGTCATGGCCCGGCCGCGCAGCTCCTCGGGCACGGCCCGCACGAACCACTGGTCCAGGCCCAGCGTGTACGCCGACCCCGCGCCCGCCGTCACCAGGAGCAGCAGCGAGAGGGCGAGGGAGGGGTGCAGGGCGAAGCCCAGGTACGGCAGCAGGGTGAGGCAGACCAGCGGGAGGGCGATCCGCTCCCGGGCGGCCGGGCCGAGCCGGGCGCCGGCGTACAGCTCCCCGGCGATCGTGCCGACCGGCAGCGCGCACATCAGCAGGCCGAGCCCCGGGGATCCGGTGCCGAGCGCGTCGGCGTAGGGGGCGGCGAGCGCCTCGGGGACGACGGCGAACATCGCCGGGATCCAGAAGAGGAGGAGCAGGCGGCGGACACGGCGGTCGGCGAGCAGCTGCCGGGTGCCCGCGGCGTCCCCGCCGTGCTCCCGGGCCCGGACGCGGGCGGGGCGGTGCCGGGTGCCGAGGCGCAGCAGCGCGGCCGAGGCGAGGAAGGTGCCGACGGTGATCAGCAGGGCGTGCCGCGGGGCGAGGACGGTGAGGAGCAGTCCGCCGAGGCCGTAGCCGACGAGCAGCGCGCTCTGCGCGACGATCCGCAGCAGGGAGCGGCCGAGCACGAACAGCTCGCCGCCGCCGAGGACGTCGGAGAGGGTCGCCATCCGGGTGCCGGCGAACACCGGCGAGACGACGGCGAGCGCGCAGCGCAGCCCGAGCAGCACCCCGATGCCGGTGCCCGGGACCGCCATCACGGCGACGCACCCCGCACACACCAGGTCGCACACCACCAGCACCCGGCGGGCCGGGAACCGGTCGGCCACCGGGGCCAGCAGCGTGCCGCCGACCAGGTAGGGCAGAAAGCCCAGCGCGAAGGTCAGGGCGCTGAGCAGCGGCGATCCCGTGAGGTCGTACACCAGCACGGACAGCGCGATCTCGCTGACGATCACGCCGAGCATGGACAGCACATGGGCGGCGAAGACGGCACGGAACTCGGGTACGGCGAGGACCCAGCCGTAGCCGGCGGGTCGCTCCAGGGCAGGCGCGGACATGGACGGCAGCGTGCCCGCGCCACGGCCGCCCGCGTAGAGTTTCGGCACCAGCCGAATCTTCCGCTCCTCCGCCCGGGACCCCGTCATGCCCTCCCACCTCCACTTCGACGAGGACGACTTCCTCCGGTGCCGGTTCGCCGTGTCACCGCTGTGGGAGACGCAGGCGGCGGTGCGCACGCTGCGGCGGCCGGACCGGCACGGCTATCACACGCCCTGGCTGCGGCGGATCAGGGCGGTGGCGGCCGGTCTCGACCTGGCACCGCTGTGGCTGCTGATGCCCCGGCGCGGTCACTCCCCCGACTGGCTGGTGGCGCCGCCGACCGGCCCGGCGGCCTCCGTCGAGGAGGAACTGGCGGCCCTGCGGGCGGTGGACCCGGAGACGGCCCGGGCGGACACCGCACGGTCGCTCGCGGACACGCCGGGCGCGTCGGACTCGGCGACGGCCCGGGCCTGGCTGGCCGATCCGCCGCGCATGATCCGGGAGGTCACGGATGCGCTGGAGGCGGCCTGGCGGGTCCTGGTGGCCCCGGACTGGCCCCGGCTGCGCGCCCTGCTGGAGGCGGACATCGCCTTCCACTCCCGGCGGCTCGCGGAGGTCGGCCTGGGCGGGCTGCTGCCGGAGATCCACCGCCGCTGCGGCTGGCGGTCCGGGACGCTGACCGTGGAGTCGCCCGGCGCGTACGAGCGGCACCTCGGCGGGCAGGGCCTGGTGCTGATGCCGAGCGTGTTCACCTGGCCGGACGTGATCAGCTCCTTCGACCCGCCGGCCAGGCCCACGCTGGTCTATCCGGCCCGGGGCATCGGCGGCCTGTGGACCGACCCGGCCGACACCACGCCCGACGCCCTGGTACGGCTGCTGGGCCGGGGCCGTGCCGCCGTCCTGGCCGCGCTGACCGAACCGGCCACCACCACCGCCCTCGCCCACCGGCTGCGCCTCGCCCCCTCCTCGGTCTCCGCGCACCTGGCGGTCCTGCGCGACGCGGGGCTGCTCACCTGCCACCGCTACGGCCACCAGGTGCTGTACGAGCGGACCCCGCTGGGCATCACGCTGGCGTCAGGGACGTCGGGCGGCTGACCCGTGCCACGATGAGGGCCATGCCCGAAGCACCCGACGCGGCCACCGCCTGGCGGTGGCTGCTCGAACGACGCCCGAACACCCGTGGCTGGATGACCGACGAACTGGTGGAGATCGCGCACGCGGCCCACGCCGAACCGCGGCTGCGCGCCCTGTACCCCTTCCCGAGCCACGGCGGCCTGCACTTCCTGCGCGGTCTGCCCGGCGAGGTACGTCCCGGCGAGCGCCTCCCGCACGTCCTCTACGGCCCGCCGCCGTACACGGTCTGCTCGTCCGACTTCACCGAACTGGGCGAGGTCGCGACGGCCGAGGAGGCCGTCGCCCTGCTGGTCGCACACCTGCCGCCCGAGCCGCGGCAGCCCTGAGCTCGGCAGCCCTAACCGCGGCCGGCGCGGCGCAGACGGTGCCGGACCGCGCGCTGGGCCACCGGGCCGAGCTCCTCCAACGCGGCCACCAGCGCGCCGAGTTGCTCCAGGGCATCCAGGGCCGCGTGGGCGCCGGCCGCGTCGACGCCCTCGTACAGCTCGATGCCGACGAAGGACGCGGCGACCGTGCGGGCGAGCCCGGCCGGGTCGGTGAACTCCCCGAAGGGCGTGGCCGCGAGAACCCGGACCAGCACCTCCTCGATCTCGGCGATCCACAGGTCGAGCCCGGCCGCCGTGGCAGGCCCGAGCGCCTCGTGGGTCTGCGCGCCGGCCAGCAGCTGCCCGAGCAGGGCGACATGGCCGCCCGCGCGCGCCTCCTCGTGGATCTGCCGTCCCACGGTGAGCAGTTCGGCGAACGAGCCGACGCCGGCGAGGCGGGGACGGAAGCGGGCGACGGCTTGCTCGGCGCCGTACCGGCAGGCCGCGGCGAGGAGTTCGTCCACGGATCCGAAGTGGTAGAAGACCAGCGCCTGGTTGACTCCGGCGGCCGCCGCCATCGTTCGGGCCGAGGTCTTGGCGATCCCCTGCTCGGTGAGCGTCCGCAGCGCGCCCTCCAGCAGCTTGTTCTTCGTCTCCAGGGACTTGGCGGTCTCCGGGCTCACGCGCGCGGCTCCTCACGGACGGGCCGCAGCCCGGGCCGCACCCCGCAGCCGCGGATGCCGGTGTATGACGCCTCGAAGGTGCCCTGGTAGCCGAAGAGCGGCCCGAAGTACCGGTTCACGACCCGCACCTGGATGCGGAAGCGGCCGGCCCGGTCGTCGTAGGACTCGCGCACCTCGGCGGTGGCGCCGACGAGTTCGGGGACGCGGACGTCCACCGGGCCCTCCCTGAAGCGGTGTTCGCCGGAGCGGATCAGCAGGGAGCCGTCGGACTCGGCGTGGAAGTGCAGTTCGCTGGCGAGGTGCTGGTGGGTGCCGAGGTAGTCGAGGATGCGGTCGCCCTTGGGGCTGAGCACCATCTGGGCGTCGAAGCGGCGGGGGCGGCCGGGCAGGTCGAAGGTGCGCACGAACGTCACCGTCTCACGGCCGTAGCTGTCCGCGTAGGGCACATTCTCGATCTTGAACGGGACGTTCCTGGCGGCCTTCGGGACCAGGATGTTGCGGGTGGTGCCCAGCGCCAGGAACGGCTTCACGAAGGCCCCGCCGTGCCAGATCCGGTCCATCACGCCGTGGCCGGTGCAGGCCTCGCCGCTCGCCAGGCCGACCGAGAAGCGGCGCTGGAGCTGCGGGTGCAGCCGGTCGAAGTCGGGGCCGAGAACGGTGCGGAACATCGAGGTCACGGCTGCTTCTCCAGGGTGCGCAGGATGCGCGGGGCGGTCGCTCGGGCGGGCGGGGTGCGCAGGCAGCGGCGGGCGGCCGGGGTGGCGGCGAGCGGAGACTTGACGAGAGCCAGGAAGAGGGCGACGACCAGGAGGAGCGGGACCAGGAAGGCGACGGTGGGCGCGAGGGTGCCGAGGACCGGGCCCCGGCTCAGGGCGGTGCCGCAGCCGGCGATGGTCAGCGCCCGGGCCGCCATCTCGGCGAGCCAGTTCCACCGCGCCCGTTCCGGGGTGATCCCGCGCTCCAGCCACAGCCGCAGCCGGTCGAAGGACCAGGCGGTCGCCCAGCCCATCAGGGGGCGGAGGACCAGGCGGTCGGCGAGCGCGCCGACGGCGCCCCACCGGGGCCGGTAGTCGTAGCCGGTGACGAAGCGGACACCCCCGGGGACCGGGACGTACCGCCAGTAGCCGCTGCCCTCGGCTAGCAGCGAGAGCGGGTCCGGGGAGGCGAAGCGCAGGGCGGAGGTGCGGGTGCCGTCGGGGCGCTCCTTCTCCCCCGCGGAGACACCGGTGCCGGCGACCGTCAGGAACGGCAGCACGCGCGTGGCGTAACGGAAGCGCCGCGGCTCGCCCTCCGCACTCGGGAGGTAGGTGATCTCGGTGAACCTCAGGTCCCAGCGCTGGTGCTGCCCGGGGTCCTGGGTGCGTGCCCACAGTTCGTCGAGGTCGGCGCGGATATGCGCCTCTATGTAGAGCCCCATTGGTGTCGTACCCCCGTCACCTGGTCTTTTGAGCTCGTTTTGAGCGATCGCTCAAAACTCACGAGATGAAGCTACCCCTTTTTGAGCGATCGCTCAATCACGGGGCAGAAGAAAACCCCGGCCCTGGAGGACCGGGGTTCCGCCGACTGCCGGCTACTCGGCGAGGTACCGCTCGACCGTCGCCACCTTGCTGGTGAGCCCGTCACTGACGCTGGGCCGGATGTCCGCCTTGAGGACCAGGGAGACGCGCGGGGCACGCTCCTCGACGGCGGCGACGGCACGCCTGACGACGTCCATCACCTCGTCCCACTCGCCTTCGATCGAGGTGAACATGGCGTCGGTGCGGTTGGGCAGCCCCGACTCGCGGACCACCCGCACGGCGTCGGCGACGTACTCCCCGACGTCCTCGCCGACGCCGAGCGGCGTCACGGAGAAAGCGACGATCATGCCTTCACCGCCCCTTCCTGGCGGGCGCGGGCCGCGATGACCGCGTCCTCGGACTCGCGGCGCAGCTTGCGCTCGGCGAAGAAGCCGCCGGTCGGCAGGACGGAGAGGACGAAGTAGAAGGCGGCGGTCCCCAGGGACCACTTGGCGCGGTTCCAGGCGTCGGCCCAGAAGATCACGTAGAGGATGAACAGGACACCGTGGATCGCGCCCATCACGGGCACCGCGTTGAAGTCCGTGGTCCGCTTCAGCACCGAGCAGACGAGGAGGATCAGGAAGGAGACGGCCTCCGGGGCGGAGACCAGGCGGAGGCGTCGGATGGCGGTGGCGGTCTTGATGTCCACGAGTCACCTTCGGTGGGAGAGACGTCCACTCTTTGTGAACGCGAGCACAAACGTTCAGCCATTGTGGCAAAGGAGCCTCCCGGTCCCCGCGCGGGGGGTGGGAGGCGGGGCCGGACGACGAAGAGGGCGGGTGTTCAGTTCGGCGGAACGCCGCGCGGCAGGACCAGGTCTCCGCGACCGGCTTCGAGCAGTTGGAGGCGGCTCTCCCCGGGCGAGCAGAACGGCGTCAAGGAGCGGCAGAGCGCGCTGGTGCGGCGCGCCGACGAGGAGGACGGCGCGCCGCCGGGGTCCACGGTCGACCCGACGGCCGGTACGGCGGTGATACGCCTCCCCGGTGAGCGGCGGCCGGCCCCCTAGGGGACCGATCCGGGGTGATGTCCACCCAAGGGACCTGTCGCCGCTGTCTGCCTGCGGCTACCTTCGCAGCGTGGCGATGTTCCGACTCCAGGGCAGCAAGGTGCTCGCCGTCGAGATGACCGGGGACGCCGTGAAGGCGAAGAACGGCTCGATGGTCGCGTACGACGGGCAGATGGCGTTCAAGAAGCTGAGCGGCGGCGGCGAGGGGCTGCGCGGGATGGTGACCCGGCGGCTCACCGGCGAGCAGATGACGGTGATGGAGGTGAAGGGGCACGGGACGTGCTGGTTCGCGGACCGGGCGTCCGAGATCAACCTGGTCGGCCTGCAGGGCGACAAGCTGTACGTCGAGTCGAGCAACCTGCTCGCGACCGACGCCGGCCTGCGCACCGGCACGACGTTCACGGGCCTGCGCGGCGCCTCCCAGGGCAACGGCCTGTTCACCACCACGGTCGAGGGCCACGGCCAGGCGGCGATCACGTCGGACGGCCCCGCGGTGGTACTGAGAGTCAGCCCGC
The DNA here is from genome assembly GCF_019091475.1 of Streptomyces sp. GbtcB6. Taxonomy (NCBI): domain Bacteria; kingdom Bacillati; phylum Actinomycetota; class Actinomycetes; order Kitasatosporales; family Streptomycetaceae; genus Streptomyces; species Streptomyces sp. GbtcB6. The sequence goes on from NZ_JAGXJL010000038.1 coordinate 55,467, forward strand.
AGTACCCGCTGACCGTCGACCCGGGCGCCTACATCGCCCACCAGGGCAACCTCCGCCAGTCCTTCCAGGCGGGTGTGACCTTCCGCACGCTGTTCGGGGAGGGCGGCGGGGAGGCCTTCCAGATCCGGTTCGAGGGGGACGGCCTGGTGTACGTGCAGCCGAGCGAGCGCAACACGATCGCGGGGGACGTCTGACATGGCCCTGCGCGAGGTGAACTCGAAGATGGTCGAGGCGACCGTCGTCCCCGGGCAGCGGCTCTACAGCCAGCGCGGAGCGATGCTCGCGTACAAGGGCGAGGTGTCCTTCACGCCCAACATCCAGGGCGGCCAGGGCGGGCTGATGTCGATGCTCGGCCGCCGGGTCGCCGGGGAGGCGACCCCCCTCATGACCGTCGAGGGCAGCGGCACGGTCTTCTTCGGGCACGGCGGCCACCACGTCCAGGTCATCACCCTCACCGGCGACACCCTCTACGTCGAGGCGGACCGGCTGCTCGCCTTCGAGGGGACGCTGCAGCAGGGCACCATGTTCATGGGCTCCCAGGGCGGTGTGATGGGCATGGTGCGCGGCCAGGTCACCGGCCAGGGCCTGTTCACCACCACCCTCAAGGGCCACGGCGCGGTCGCCGTGATGGCCCACGGCGGGGTCTTCGAGATCCCGGTCACTCCGCAGCGCCCGGTCCATGTCGACCCGCAGGCCTACGTCGCCCACCACGGGGACGTGCGCAACAAGCTGTCGTCCGCGCTCGGCTGGCGGGACATGGTGGGCCGCGGGTCCGGCGAGGCGTTCCAGCTGGAGCTCAGCGGCAACGGCATGGTGTACGTGCAGGCGTCGGAGGAGAAGCTGTGAGCGCATACGGAGCGGCCGGACCGGTCGTGTACGACCCCATGACCCTCCCCGTCGACGACAACGTCAACAAGTACACCTTCTGCGTGGAGCTCAAGAGCGGCCAGTGGTTCCTGCAGAAGGGGAAGATGATCGCCTACTACGGCTCGATCGACTTCAACGGCATCGGACACGGCCGCCTCGACCGCCTGGTCCGCACTTCCTTCCATTCGCCACTGCACGCGAGCGACTGGGTGGTGGCGGAGGGCTCGGGCAAGATGCTCCTCGCCGACCGGGCGTTCGATGTGAACTCGTACGACCTCGAAGACGGCAACCTGACCATTCGCTCCGGCAACCTGCTCGCTTTTCAGCCAAGTCTCGCGCTGAAGCAATCAATCGTTCCCGGTTTTCTGACCCTTATCGGAACCGGAAAGTTTGTGGCCGCATCTAACGGTCCGGTGGTGTTCATGGAACCCCCCATCCGGGTGGACCCGCAGGCGCTGGTGGGGTGGGCCGACTGCCCCTCCCCGTGCCACCACTACGACCACGGGTACATGACCGGCGTGATGGGCGGTCTACGTGCGCTGACAGGCCTCGGCGGGGCCTCCGGAGAGGAGCACCAGTTCGAGTTCGTAGGGGCCGGCACGGTCCTGCTCCAGTCCACCGAGACCCTGATGGCCGAGCAGGCCACGGGAGCGGTTCCGCACGAGCCCGGAGTGCCCGGCGGAGGCACCCCCTCCACAGGTCATCCACAGCAACCGGGCACACCGCGCCTTCCCGGACAGCTGGGGGACCTCCAGCGTCGCTTCGGGCTGTGAGCGGTAGTCTGCGGAGTGTGACATCGAACGCGTGCGCACAGTCACACCACCCTCACTAGTTCGCCTTTCAACATTTTAGGTAGACTTGATTCATGGAGACCGAGACGGCCACGCGCTGGCTGACCGATGCGGAGCAGTGCGCCTGGCGCACCCACCTGGAGGTCAACAGGCTGTTGACGTACCAGCTCGAAAAGGATCTGCAGCCGTTCGGCCTGACGATGAACGACTACGAGATCCTGGTGAACCTGTCCGAGTCGGAGGACTACCGGATGCGGATGAGCGACCTCGCCTCCGCCACCCTCCAGTCCAAGAGCCGGCTGTCCCACCAGATCACCCGCATGGAGAACGCGAACCTGGTCCGCCGCGAGAACTGCGAGTCCGACCGCCGCGGACTGTACGCCGTCCTCACCGAGCACGGCATGGAGACGATGAAGAAGGTGGCGCCACATCATGTCGCCTCCGTGCGACGGCACTTCATCGACCTGCTGTCGCCGGAGGCACTCATAGAGCTGGACAAGGGCCTGAAGCCGATCGCGGAACACCTGCGGGGGCAGCGCGGGCGACCGTGACAACAGGCAGCATCTGAAAGCGGCGGACGGGTGTTCAGGTCCCGTCCGCCGCTTGCTGCATGTCGGGCGGGACCGACGCTTACCGGCGCTTGCAGGGTGCCCCGTCAGGGACGCGGGGCTGTGTTCGCTATGCGGCTCCGCCGCGTGGGCGCGACCGGTCCCCACCGGCCCGCGGCCCGGGGACAGCCCGCACGCCTACGGCGGACACCACCGCGACGCCTCCCGCCAGCGCAAAGCAGACCGCCACCGGCAGCCACCCGACCAACCACCCTGCCACGACAGAACCTCCCGAGCTTCCCGCGTTCACGGCCGCGTTCACCCACGCCCCCGCCCGCGTCCGCTCCCCCTCCGCCGCCGTCTCGTCGGCCAGCAGATACGCCGTCGTGAGCGTGGGCGCCACAAACACCCCCGCGGCCGCCATGGCCCCCGCCAGCACCCACATCCCCGACGCCAGCCCGGCCACCGCCAGAGTCGCCCCCAGCCCCGCCGCCAGCCACACCAGCCGCTCCCCCGCAGGCCTGCGCCACTCCACCACCCCGTTCAGCAGACCGCCCACCGCGCTGCCCGCCGACAGCGCGCCCATCACCCAGGGGACGGCCTCCGCGCCGTACGACCGCTGCTCGGCGAAGGCCATCACCAGCAGGTCCACCGCGCTCAGCGCGAGCCCCAGGCCGACGGCCGCGACAACCGGCGCCGCCGGGAAGCCTCCGGGTGTGCGGCCGGCCTCCCGCTTCGGCGGCGCCACCTCCCGCACCGCCGGCGACACCACGAACGCACACGTGCCGGCCGACATCAGCACCGCGCTCAGCAGCAGCCCCGTCGGCGGCGGCCCGAACCGCAGCAGCAGGCCCACCAGCGCCGGGCCCGAGACGTACAGGAGTTCCTCGGCGACCCCGTCCAGGCTGTACGCCCGCCGCAGCAGTGCCGGGTCGTCGGCCAGTCGGCCCCACACCGCCCGCATCGTGGGACCCAGCGGCGGCGCCACGCACCCGGAGAGCGCGGCGGCCAGGGCGAGCGCCGTCGGCGGGGCGCCCGGGTGCCAGGTCAGGGCCGCCAGCAGGCAGAGCACGGCGCTGTACGCGGCTGCCATGGGAGGCAGGGCGCGCCGAGGGCCGTAACGGTCCACCAGGGTCGCCCGGACCGGCATCAGCACGACCGCCGAGCCGCCGAACAGAGCCATCACCAGCCCCGTCACGGCGTAGGAGCCGGTCGCCCGGGTCACGGACAGCAGCACGGCGAGCGAGACCGTGCCGTAGGAAAGCCGGGCCGCGAGGGCGGCGAGGAAGGTTCGGCGCGCGTGCGGGAGACGCAGGACGGCGGCGTAGGAGGGCCGCTGGGCAGGTGAAGGGCGCGATGAAGTCAGCGCGGACATGGTGAGTTCCTCGGGGAGAGGCGGAAGAGGGGACACCTGGTCGCGCCACGGCACGGGGCGTTCACATGCCGGTGGCGGCGTCGGGTGCGCTCTTACGCCAAGGAGAGGAACATGCCGCTCAAACTAGCAGCACGGACGGGAGTTCGGTCTCATTCGCCGATTGCTGCAGCGCCCCGTAAGGGGCGCGGGGAACTGCGCGACCAGCCCCCACCGGCCCGCGGCCGAATCACAAGGCCCCCACCCGCACGACGTCGGCCCGACCGGCGTCAGCCCTCCGTCAGGCCCGTCACCAGTTCGTCCGCCGCGCGGTACGGGTCCAGTTCGCCGGCCACGATGCGGTCGGCGAGGGCGTCGATGTGGCGGTCGCCGTGGAGGTCGCCGATGCGTGCGCGCAGGGCCGTCACCGCGATGGTCTCGACCTCGCGGGCGGCGCGGGCCACACGGCGTTCCGTCAGGACGCCTCGCTCCTCCATCCAGGCGCGGTGCTTTTCCAGGGCCTCCACCAGCTCGTCGATGCCCTCCGACCGCGCGGCGACCGTCTTGACGATCGGGGGGCGCCAGTCGCCCGGGCCGCGGGACTCGCCGAGGCCCAGCATGTGGTTCAGTTCCCGCGCCGTGGCGTCCGCGCCGTCCCGGTCCGCCTTGTTGACCACGTACACGTCGCCGATCTCCAGGATTCCGGCCTTGGCCGCCTGGATGCCGTCGCCCATCCCCGGGGCGAGCAGGACGACCGAGGTGTCGGCCTGGGAGGCGATCTCCACCTCCGACTGCCCCACCCCGACCGTCTCCACCAGGATCACGTCACAGCCCGCCGCGTCCAGGACGCGGATGGCCTGGGGGGCGGCCCAGGCGAGGCCGCCGAGGTGGCCGCGGGTGGCCATCGAGCGGATGTAGACGCCGGGGTCGGAGGCGTGGTCGGACATCCGGACGCGGTCGCCGAGCAGGGCGCCCCCGGAGAAGGGGGAGGACGGGTCGACGGCCAGGACGCCGACCCGCTTTCCCTGTTTGCGATAGGCACTGACGAGCGCCGAGGTCGAGGTCGACTTACCGACACCCGGGGAACCCGTCAGACCCACCACATACGCGTTCCCGGTCAGCGGCGCGAGCGCCGCCATGACCTCCCTGAGCTGCGGGGACGCCCCCTCCACCAGGGAGATCAGGCGGGCCACCGCACGCGGTCGGCCCTCCCTGGCCTGGGCCACCAGTGAGGAGACGTCCTGCATCACAGCTCCGTTCGCTTCCGTTCGCTCTCTGTTCGCTCAGAGAAACGTGCTCAGGCCTTCGGTACCCGCACGATCAGCGCGTCACCCTGGCCGCCGCCACCGCACAGCGCGGCCGCGCCGACCCCGCCGCCCCGGCGCTTGAGCTCCAGAGCCAGGTGCAGGACGAGCCGGGCGCCGGACATGCCGATGGGGTGGCCCAGGGCGATGGCACCGCCGTTGACGTTCACCGTTTCGGTGGACACCCCGAGGTCCTTCATTGACTGGACGGCGACCGCGGCGAAGGCCTCGTTGATCTCGATGAGGTCGAGGTCGGAGACCTCCAGGCCGTCCTTCTTCAGGGCGTGCCGGATGGCGTTGGACGGCTGGGACTGGAGGGAGTTGTCCGGTCCCGCCACGTTGCCGTGGGCGCCGATCTCGGCGAGCCACTCCAGGCCCAGTTCCTCGGCCTTGGCCTTGCTCATCACGACCACGGCCGCCGCACCGTCCGAGATCTGCGAGGAGGTACCGGCCGTGATCGTGCCGTCGCGGGTGAACGCCGGCCGCAGCCTGCCGAGCGACTCCGCCGTGGTGTCGCCACGGATGCCCTCGTCCTTGCTGAAGACGACGGGCTCGCCCTTGCGCTGCGGGATCTCGACCGGGGTGATCTCGGCCTCGAAGATCCCGTTCTTCTGCGCGGCCGCGGCCCGCTGGTGCGACAGGGCGGCGATCTCGTCCTGCTCGGGGCGCCGGATGCCGAGGCGGGTGTTGTGCTTCTCGGTCGACTCGCCCATCGGGATGTTCTCCCAGGCGTCGGTCAGACCGTCGTACGCCATCGCGTCGAGCATCTCGATCGCGCCGTACTTGAAGCCCTCGCGGGACTTCGGGAGCAGGTGCGGGGCGTTGGTCATGGACTCCTGGCCGCCCGCGACCACGATGTCGAACTCGCCCGCGCGGATCAGCTGGTCGGCGAGGGCGATGGCGTCGAGGCCGGAGAGGCAGACCTTGTTGATCGTGAGCGCCGGGACGCTCATCGGGATGCCGGCCTTCACGGCGGCCTGGCGGGCCGGGATCTGCCCGGCGCCGGCCTGGAGCACCTGCCCCATGATCACGTACTGCACCTGGTCGCCCCCGATCCCCGCACGGTCGAGGGCGGCCTTGATCGCGAAGCCGCCGAGGTCGGCTCCGGAGAAGGACTTCAGCGAGCCCAGCAGTCGTCCCATGGGCGTCCGCGCGCCCGCGACGATCACCGAGGTGGTTCCAGAGGTTCCAGAGGTCATGAGCTGCGAATCCCCTTACCGGCTGCACTGCCGAGGAGTGAACGAGGGTTTACTTCGAATGTATTGCGTGGCACTCCGTGCCGTCATCGGGCCGTCAGTGTGATCGCTGGCACGTTGCGTAACCATCGCCGTGGCGCTGCACTGAATCCATGCTGACGCGAATCGACCACATCGGGATCGCCTGCCACGACCTCGACGCGACTGTCGAGTTCTACCGGGCCACGTACGGCTTCGAGGTGTTCCACACCGAGGTCAACGAGGAGCAGGGCGTGCGGGAGGCCATGCTCAAGATCAACGAGACGTCCGACGGCGGCGCCTCCTACCTGCAGCTCCTTGAGCCGACCCGGGAGGACTCGGCGGTCGGCAAGTGGCTCGCGAAGAACGGCGAGGGCGTGCATCACATCGCCTTCGGTACGGCGGATGTGGACGGGGACGCGGCCGACATCCGTGCCAAGGGCGTACGCGTTCTGTACGAGGAGCCACGGATCGGCTCCATGGGGTCGCGGATCACCTTCTTGCACCCAAAGGATTGCCACGGCGTACTGACAGAACTGGTCACTTCGGCGGCTGTTGAGTCACCTGAGCACTGACCCTCGTACATATGGGCCGGTAGGGTTGGGGGCGGTCGTCCCTTCGCAGGTTCGCAGGGCCGGGGCGGCCGCATGCCGGGGTCCGGGTTTCGGGGGACGAGCGTCGGGGCAGCAGCCCGTGCTCCGCCGTTGATCTGACACCATTCCCCGGGGGCCCCGTTCGGCGGATGGACGGAGCTCGTTCGGAAAAGGTTGCGACCAGGGGACGGATGGGACCGCGCAGTGCGGGGCTACGAGAGCCAGGAGCGAGAGCCGGCGGCTGACGTCGACCACCTCACTCGTTTCGAAGCCGAGATGAAACGGCTGAAGACCGAGCGGGAAAAGGCGATCCAGCATGCCGAGGACCTCGGCTACCAGGTCGAGGTGCTGCGCGCCAAGTTGCACGAGGCGCGGCGCACCATCATGTCCCGGCCCGCGTTCGACGGCGGTGACATCGGCTACCACGCCGAGCAGCTGCTCCGTAACGCCCAGGTGCAGGCCGACCAGATCCGCCAGGAGGCGGACCGGGTGGCCGCGGAGGCCCGGGCGCAGACCCAGCGGATCCTCCAGGAGCACGCCGAGCAGGCCGCGCGGCTCCAGGCCGAGCTGCACCAGGAGGCGGTGACCCGCCGCCAGCAGCTGGACCAGGAGCTGGCGGAGCGCCGGCAGACCGTCGAGTCGCACGTCAACGAGAACGTGTCGTGGGCCGAGCAGCTGCGGGCGCGCACCGAGTCGCAGGCCCGGCGACTGCTCGACGAGTCGCGGGCCGAGGCCGAGCAGGCCATGGCCGCCGCCCGGGCCGAGGCCCAGCGGCTGACCGACGAGGCCCGGCAGCGGCTGACCAGCGACGCGGAGGCGGCCCGCGCGGAGGCCGAGCAGCTGCTGCTGCGTGCCCGCCGGGACGCCGAGCGGCTGCTGAACGCCGCGTCCACGCAGGCCCAGGAGGCCACCGACCACGCGGAGCAGCTGCGCAACTCCACCGCGACGGAGTCGGACTCTGCCCGCCGGCAGGCGGGCGAGCTGAGCCGGGCCGCCGAGGAGCGGATGGCGGAGGCCGAGGAGGCGCTGCGCAAGGCGCAGTCCGAGGCGGAGAAGCTGGTCACCGAGGCCGAGGCGAACGCCACCAAGGCCCTCTCCAGCGCCGAGGCCACCAACCAGCAGCGCACCCAGACCGCCAAGGAGCAGGTCGCCCGGCTGGTCAGCGAGGCCACCAAGGAGGCGGAGGCCACCAAGGCGAGCGCCGAGCAGATCGTCGCGGATGCCAAGGCCGAGGCCGAGAAGATCACCGCGGAGGCTTCCGAGAAGGCCCGCAGCCTCACCGCCGAGGAGAGCGCCTCCCAGCTGGCGAAGGCCGCCAAGACCGCCGAGGACGTCCTGAACAGGGCCTCCGAGGAGGCCAGGCAGACCACCAAGGGCGCGGTCGAGGAGGCCGAGCGGATCCGCACCGAGGCGGAGACCGAGGCGGACCGGCTGCGCGCCGAGGCGCACGACATCGCCGAGCAGCTCAAGGGCACGGCGAAGGACGACACCAAGGAGTACCGCGCCAAGACGGTCGAGCTGCAGGAGGAGGCCCGCCGGCTGCGCGGCGAGGCCGAGCAGCTGCGCACCGACGCGGTCGCCGAGGGCGAGTCGATCCGGGCCGAGGCCCGGCGCGAGACCGTCCAGCAGATCGAGGAGGCGGCCAGGTCCGCCGAGGAGCTGCTCGCCAAGGCCAAGGCCGACGCCGACGAACTGCGGCAGACCGCGACCACCGACAGCGAGAAGGTCCGCACCGAGGCCATCGAGCGCGCGACCGCGCTGCGCCGGCAGGCCGAGGAGACCCTGGAGCGCACCCGGCAGGAGGCCGACCGGCACCGCGAGGAGGTCCTGGAGCAGTCCGAGGGGCTCAAGGCGGACGCCGAGCGGGCCGCGGCCGAGCTGCGCGAGGAGACCGAGCGGGGCGTCGACGCCCGGCGCGCGGAGGCCGCCGACGAGCTGACCCGGCTGCACACCGAGGCCGAGGACCGGCTGACGAGTGCCGAGCAGTCGCTGACCGAGGCGCGCGAGGAGGCCGGGCGGATCCGCCGGGAGGCCGCCGAGGAGACCGACCGGCTGCGCGGCGAGGCCGCCGAGCGGATCCGTACGCTCCAGCAGCAGGCCGAGACCGAGGCCGAGCGGCTGCGCGACGAGGCCGCCGCCGACGCGTCGGCATCCCGCGCGGAGGGCGAGAGCATCGCCGTACGGCTGCGGTCCGAGGCCGCCGCGGAGGCGGAGCGGCTCAAGCAGGAGGCCCAGGACACCGCCGACCGGGTGCGTGCCGAGGCGCAGGCGGCCGCCGAGCGGCTGTCCACCGAGGCGTCCGAGACGCTGGCCGCCGCCCAGGAGGAGGCCGCCCGCCGCCGCCGGGAGGCCGAGGACCTCCTCGGTTCGGCGCGCGAGGAGGCCGGCCAGGAGCGGGAGCGGGCCCGCGAGCAGAGCGAGGACCTGCTGGCTCAGGCGCGCAACCGCGTCGAGGAGGCGCAGGCCGAGGCCGTACGGCTGGTCGAGGAGGCGGACCGGCGGGCCACCGAGATGGTGTCGGCCGCCGAACTCCACGCCCAGCAGGTACGGGACTCGGTCTCCGGGCTGCACGAGCAGGCGCAGGCGGAGATCACCGGGCTGCGCTCGGCCGCCGAGCACGCCGCCGACCGTACCCGGCGGGAGGCCGAGGAGGAGTCCGACCGGGTCCGCGCCGACGCCTACTCCGAGCGGGAGCGGGCCAGTGAGGACGCGACCCGGATCCGGCGCGAGGCGGCCGAGGCGTCCGAGGCGGCGAAGGCGCTCGCCGAGCGGACCGTCGCCGACGCGATGACCGAGTCGGAGCGGCTGCGGTCCGAGGCGGCCGCCCATGCCCAGCGGGTGCGCACCGAGGTCTCCGACGCGGTCGCCCAGGCCGACCAGGACGCCACGCGCACGCGTGCCGAGGCGCGCGAGGACGCCAACCGGATGCGTTCGGACGCGGCGACCCAGGCCGACACCCTCATCACCGAGGCGCGCAACGAGGCCGAGCTGCTCCAGAACGAGACCATCGCCGAGGCCGACCGGGTCCGCGCCGACGCCATCGCCAAGGCGGAGAAGCTGATCTCGGACGCCACCGGCGACGCGGAGCGGCTGCGCGCCGAGGCCGCCGAGACGGTCGGCTCCGCCCAGCTGCACGCCGACCGGACCCGCGCCGACGCCGAGCGGCTCAAGGCCGACGCGGAGGCGGAGGCCGAGCGCATGGTCAACGCCGCGCGCGAGGAGTCCGACCGCACCCTCGACGAGGCCCGAAGGGACGCCAACAAGCGGCGCCAGGACGTGGCCGAGCAGGTCGACACGCTCATCAACGAGACGACCGCCGAGGCCGACAAGCTGCTCACCGAGGCACAGCAGCAGGCGATGAAGGCCACCGCGGACGCCGAGTCGCAGGCCGACACGATGGTGGGCGCGGCCCGCAACGAGGCCGACCGGCTGGTCTCCGAGGCCACGGTCGAGGGCAACTCGATGGTGGAGAAGGCCCGTACGGACGCGGACGAGCTGCTCGTCGGCGCCCGCCGGGACGCCACCGCCATAAGGGAGCGTGCGGAGGAGCTGCGCGAGCGCATCACCACCGAGATCGAGGGGCTGCACGAGCGGGCCCGCCGCGAGGCCGCCGAGACCATGCGGTCCACCGGCGACCGCTGCGACGCGCTCATCAAGGCCGCCGAGGAGCAGCTGGCCAAGGCCCAGGCCAAGGCCAAGGACCTGGTCTCGGAGGCGAACTCCGAGGCGGGCAAGGTCCGGATCGCCGCCGTCAAGAAGGCCGAGGGGCTGCTCAAGGAGGCCGAGCAGAAGAAGGCCACGCTGGTCCGGGAGGCCGAGGAGCTCAAGGCCGAGGCGATCCGCGAGGCCCGCCGCACGGTCGAGGAAGGAAAGCGCGAACTGGAGATCCTGGAGCGCCGGCGGGAGAACATCAACGGCGAGATCTCCCGTGTCCAGGACGTCCTGGAGGCGTTGGAATCCTTCGAGACCCCGTCGTCCGCCAAGGACGGCGGCGTCAAGGCGGGCAGCACGGTGGGGGCACCCCGATCGGGTGGCAAGCCGTCAGAAGGCTAGAGCAGAAAGTCCGATCTGTAGTGTTCTAGGGCTTTTGCGTGAACCTTTGGCAGAGGCTTTGGCAAGCGTTCTCACAGCCAGCCACCCAAAAGTGGTGTCATTCTCCAGATCAAACACGCATCCGCTCGATGACACACCGCATCGGCCCCTAGGATTCCACCTATCACCTCACCGGTCTCACTCGACAGGAAACCCATGAGCGACACTTCCCCCTACGGCTTCGAGCTTGTGCGGCGTGGGTACGACCGCGCTCAGGTGGACGAACGCATCTCCAAGCTCGTCTCCGACCGTGACAGTGCTCTCGCCCGCATCACCGCTCTGGAGAAGCGCATCGAGGAGCTCCACCTCGAGACGCAGAACGCCCAGGCTCAGGTCACCGACGCGGAGCCGTCGTACGCCGGTCTCGGCGCGCGTGTCGAGAAGATCCTCCGCCTCGCCGAGGAGGAGGCGAAGGACCTGCGCGAGGAGGCCCGCCGGGCGGCCGAGCAGCACCGCGAGCTCGCCGAGTCGGCGGCCCAGCAGGTGCGCAACGACGCAGAATCGTTCGCTGCGGAGCGCAAGGCCAAGGCCGAGGACGAGGGCGTCCGGATCGTCGAGAAGGCCAAGAGCGACGCGTCGCAGCTGCGCTCCGAGGCCCAGAAGGACGCGCAGTCCAAGCGCGAGGAGGCGGACGCCCTCTTCGAGGAGACCCGTGCGAAGGCCGCGCAGGCCGCCGCCGACTTCGAGACGAACCTCGCGAAGCGCCGCGAGCAGTCCGAGCGTGACCTGGCGTCCCGCCAGCAGAAGGCCGAAAAGCGCCTCGCGGAGATCGAGCACCGCGCGGAGCAGCTGCGCCTGGAGGCCGAGAAGCTGCGCACCGACGCCGAGCGCCGCGCCCGTCAGACCGTCGAGACGGCTCAGCGCCAGGCCGAGGACATCGTCGCGGACGCGAACGCCAAGGCCGACCGGATCCGTTCGGAATCCGAGCGTGAGCTCGCCGCGCTGACGAACCGCCGCGACAGCATCAACGCCCAGCTGACCAACGTCCGCGAGATGCTGGCCACGCTGACCGGTGCCGCGGTGGCCGCCGCCAGCTCCCCGGCGGAGGACGAGCCGATCTCCCGCGGGGTGCCGGCTCAGCAGTCCCGGTAAGCGTTAGCGATTGCGATAGCGACATCAAAGGCCCGCATTCCCTTCGGGGGGTGCGGGCCTTCGTCGTACGGGTGCGGGCCGGTGGGGGCTGGTCGCGCAGTTCCCCGCGCCCCTTTCAGGGGCGTGCACCCGGCGCCGCTTCAGGGGCGCCCCGGCCGGGAAAACCGCTGTCCGGCCGCCGGAGCCGGATGATAGAGATCCGGGGTGGAAACGACTCTCGACTTCTCCGACCTGTTGCGCCTGATAGACGAACGGTCGAACGCCTTCCGCGCCGCGTTAGCCGCCGCGCCCGGTCTCGACGTGCGGGTGCCCACCTGCCCCGAGTGGACGCTGTTCGACCTGGTGCGGCACCTGGGCGAGGGGCGTCGCAAGTGGGCCGTCATCGTCGCCACGGGGCCTGCCGACGCTCCCCCGGCCAAGTCCGCTTGGGACACCCCGGCGGCCCCTCGGGAGCGCGAGGCCCTGCTGGAGTGGTGGACCGCGTCGGCGCGGCAGCTGCTGGACGCGCTGCGGGAGTCCGGCCCGGACCGCGGCTGCTGGACGTGGTGGCCCGCGTCGCAGTCGCCGCAGACCACCGGTGCCGGCGCCCGGCACCAGCTCCAGGAGATCGCGCTGCACACCTACGACGCCCAGCTCGCCGCGGGCGCCCCGCGGCCGCTGCCGGACGAGGTGGCACTCGACGGTGTCGACGAGTTCCTGCACACCTGCTGCGCGACCACGTCCCCCTGGCCGCACCGGCCCGTCATCGTCGACTACCACGCCACCGAGGGCCGCTCCTGGCGCGTCTCCCTCTCCGCCGACGGCGCACGGACCGCACGGCTCACGACCCCGGACCCGACGCCCGCGGCCGACGCCTCCCTCCGGGGCACGGCCGGCGAGCTGGTCCTCGCCCTGTACGACCGGGTCCCGGTGGACTCCCTGAAACTCGACGGGGACCGACGGTTGTTCGACCAGCTGCTGGCCTGGGAGCCGGAAGAGTAGGAGACACCGGCCGCCCTCAGGTGGCAGCCCCCGTGAGCCGGTCTTAGCGTGGCCGCATGATCGAGCTGGCGGCCCTGACCAAGCGCTACGGAGACAAGACGGCGGTCGACGACCTCACGTTCACCGTCAGACCCGGCATCGTGACCGGATTCCTCGGGCCCAACGGTGCCGGGAAGTCCACCACCATGCGGATGATCCTCGGGCTCGACCACCCCACGGCCGGCCGGGTGCGGATCGACGGCAAGCGGTACGAGCAGCTCAAGGATCCGCTGACGTACATCGGGGCGCTGCTCGACGCCAAGGCCGTGCACGGCGGGCGCAGTGCCTTCAACCATCTGCTGTGCCTCGCGCAGAGCAACGGGATTGCGAAGGCACGGGTGGCCGAGGTCCTCGACACCGTCGGGCTGACGGCGGTGGCGCGGAAGAAGGCCAAGGGGTTCTCGCTCGGGATGGGGCAGCGGCTCGGGATCGCGGGGGCGCTGCTCGGCGACCCGCGGATCCTGATGTTCGACGAGCCGGTGAACGGGCTCGACCCCGAGGGCATCCACTGGATCCGGAACCTGATGAAGTCGCTGGCCGCCCAGGGGCGGACCGTGTTCGTCTCCTCGCACCTCATGAGCGAGATGGCGCTGACCGCCGACCACCTCGTCGTCATCGGGCAGGGGCGGCTGCTCGCCGACACCTCCATGGCGGACTTCATCCGGACGAACTCACGGTCGTACGTCCGGGTCCGCTCCCCGCAGCGCGAGCGGCTGCTCGACGTGCTGCACGGGGCGGGGATCACCGTCGTCGAGACGGGGGCCGGAGCCCTGGAGGTGGAGGGCGGGAAGGCCGAGCCGATCGGGGAGCTGGCCGCGCAGAACGGGATCGTGCTGCACGAGCTGAGCATCCAGCAGGCCTCGCTGGAGGAGGCGTTCATGCAACTGACGGCGGAGTCCGTGGAGTACCACGCGCACGCCGACTCGCCCCCGGTGCCGCAGGCCTGGGGCTCCGGCTGGGACAAGGGGGCATGACATGGCCGTCGTCACGCAGGTCGTACGGTCCGAGTGGACCAAGATCCGGTCCGTCGCCTCGACGGTGTGGACGCTGTCCCTGGCCGTGGTGGTCACCGTGGCCCTCGGGATGCTGCTCTCCGCGCTGGCGAACAGCCAGTTCTCCAGGATGCCGGCGCGCGAACGGCTCTCCTTCGACCCGACGAACATCAGCTTCGCCGGGATGACCCTCGGCCAGCTGGCGATGATCGTGTTCGGGGTGCTCGTCGTCTCCAACGAGTACAGCACCGGGATGATCAGGGTCTCGCTGGCCGCCGTGCCGCAGCGGGCCACCTTCCTGTTCAGCAAGATCGCGGTGGCGGCCGGCCTGGTACTGGTCGTCGGCATGGTGACCAGCTTCGCCGCCTTCTTCCTCGGGCAGGCCATGCTCGGCTCCCACCGCGCCCACCTCGGTGACCCCGGGGTGCTGCGCGCGGTCGTCGGCGGCGGGCTCTACATGACGCTCATCGCGATGTTCTCCATGGGCGTGGCCTCGATGCTGCGCTCGCCGATGCTCTCGCTGGGCATCCTGATGCCGTTCTTCTTCCTGATCTCCAACATCCTCGGCAACGTCGACGCCACCAAGAAGATCGGCCGGTTCCTGCCGGACCAGGCGGGCAGCCACATCATGCAGGTGGTACCGAGGGTCGGCGACGACGTCCCGTACGGGCCCTGGGGCGGGCTCGGGATCATGGGGCTGTGGGTGATCGCGGCGCTGGCCGGCGGGTACGTCCTGCTGAAGCGGCGCGACGCCCAGTGACCGGACCTGTCGCCTGAAGTCTTTGCATGCTCTTGGGCGGAACCGTCAGCTCCCCGATATCCTCCTAACCCTTACGGGGGGCGTCTGCCCCATGTCCTGATCCTTTCGATGGGTGCGGAGCATGATCGAGGCTGTCGGCCTGACCAAGCGCTACGGCGACAAGACCGCCGTCTACAACCTTTCCTTCCAGGTACGACCCGGGGCCGTCACCGGCTTCCTCGGGCCGAACGGTTCGGGCAAGTCGACGACCATGCGGATGATCCTGGGTCTGGACAACCCGACCGCCGGTTCGGTGACGATCGGCGGCTTCCCGTACCGCAAGCTCCAGAACGCCGCCCGCCAGGTCGGCGCGCTGCTCGACGCCAAGGCGGTGCACGGCGGCCGGTCCGCCCGCAACCACCTGCTCTCCTTGGCCCAGCTGTCCGCCATCCCGGCCCGCCGGGTCGACGAGGTGCTCGGCGTGGTGGGCCTCCAGGACGTGGCCGGAAAGCGCTCCAAGGGCTTCTCGCTCGGCATGGGCCAGCGCCTCGGCATCGCCGCCGCACTCCTCGGCGACCCCCAGGTGCTGCTCTTCGACGAGCCGGTCAACGGCCTCGACCCCGAGGGCATCCTCTGGGTGCGCAACCTGATGAAGTCCCTCGCCGCCGAGGGCCGGACCGTCTTCGTCTCCTCCCACCTCATGAGCGAGATGGCGCTGACCGCCGACCACCTCATCGTCATCGGCCGGGGCCAGCTGCTCGCCGACATGAGCGTGACCGACTTCATTTCGGCCAATTCCGCCGACTTCGCGCGCGTTCGCACCCCGGACACCGAGCCGCAGCTGCGCGAGAAGCTCGGCTCGGCGCTGACCGAGGCCGGCGGGCATGTCCTGCCGGAGCAGGACGGGGCGCTCAGAGTGACCGGGCTGCCGCTGCCCCGGATCAGCGACCTGGCGCACGAGGCGGACGTACGGCTGTGGGAGCTGTCCCCGCACCAGGCCTCGCTGGAGGAGGCGTACATGCGGATGACGCAGGGCGCCGTCGACTACCGCTCCAGCATCGACCAGAAGGCAGGCTTCCAGCAGCCCCTGCCGCCCGGCGCCCAGCCGCCGATGCCGGTGCCCGGGCAGGGCCAGCCGGGCTGGTACGCCCCGCCGCCGCCCCCGCCTGGCGGCCGGCCGGCGGGGCTGTACGGAGCGCCCGGGGCGCCGTACCCGCCCGCGGCGCCCGTCGGCGGGTACGGCGCCCCGCAGGGCCCGTACGGGGCTCCCCAGGCCGCTCCGAACCCCTACGCACAGCCGGCGCCCGCTCCGGCGCCCACTCCGGCGCCCGCCGCCGCACCCACGCCGGCGGGCGACCCCGCCTCCGCCTCCGCTCCCGCCGACCTGACCAAGCCCGAGGACGCCCGATGAGCACCCACCAGCCTCCGCTGCCGCAGGCAGCTCCGGCCGCGCCCGACCGGCAGGCGGCGCCCGGCGGTCCGTACCCCGGTTACGTCTCGCCGATCCCGGTGGTGCGCACCCACCTCGGGCACGCGATCACGTCCGAGTGGACGAAGATCAGATCGGTGCGCTCGACGATCTGGACGCTCGGCGTCTTCGTCCTGCTGGTGGTCGGCATCGGCCTCCTTGCCGGCGCGGTGGTCAGCAACTCCTCCTCGTCCGACGACCTGTCCGACAACAACGCGCTGTCGCTCGGCTTCTTCGGGCTGCTGCTCGGCAGCATGTGCATCATCACGCTCGGCGTGCTGACGACCGCCTCGGAGTACGGCACGGGCATGATCCGTACGACGATGGTGGCCTGCCCCTCCCGTGCCCGCGTGCTGGCGGCGAAGGCGATCGTCTTCTTCGCGGTCGCGTTCGTGATCACCCTCGCGGCCAGCGCGTTCGTGGCCATGACGCAGGTGTCGATGCTGAGCGACGTCGCCCGGACGCCGACCGGCGGGGAATGGCTGAAGGGAACCGTCGGCGTCAGCCTCTACATCGCGCTGCTCGGACTGCTCTCGCTGATCATCGGCTCGATCATCCGGCACTCGGCGGGCGCCATCACCATCATGATCGGCGCGGTGCTCGCCCCGCTGGTGATCGCCCTGTTCATGTTCTCCTCGTCGCTGGAGAAGGTGCGCAACGCCCTGTTCGAGTACTCGATCCCGAACCAGCTGAGCGTCTTCTACTCCAACTCCCTGAGCGATTCCGGCCCTTCGGGCTGGGACCCGCTGTGGATCATCCTGGGCGTGACGGCCGTCGCGTTCGGGGGCGCGTACGCGCTGCTGGAGAAGCGGGACGTGTAGGCCGTACGGCTCTCAGAACTTCGGCGCGTTCCTGGGCCGCTGCACCCGCGTGGTGCGGCGGTCCTTCGCGTTCCAGCAGGCCTTGTGCCAGTGCCGGCGCTCGTCCACGCCCGAGTGCTCCGGCCAGGCCACCACGTGCGGGACGCCGGAGGCGATCACCTGGTCGCAGCCCGGGCAGCGGTACGTCTTGCCGACCGCGCTGGCGCCTGCCACATGCCGGACGCTCCACTCCTCGCCCTGCCAGTTCTCGGTGGACTGCCAGCCGCCGTAGCGGTCCGCGCGGTCGTCCTCGGCGCTCCGGGCGGACGAGTCCGATCCGTTCAGGCCCTTGGGTCGGTTGCGACGCGGGGACACGGGACACCTCTCGGGGCTATACAGGAAGCACGGGCTGTGTCCAGCCTACGACGCGCGCACGGGGGTACGCGTAGGGCACCAACCCACACAAGTCCCCCTCCAAGGCGACCCATTCTCCAGACAATCCGCAAATCTCTCCGCCAGGCCGTGTCCTCGGCACGTGTCAGACGGTTATGCCCGGTGGGGGAGCTCCGGGTCGGAGCCAGGAAAGCAGGAAGAAACGATGCGCGTAGGTAGTTTTGTGCTGGCCGCCCAGTTCCCGGGCCAGGGCCAAGGGGAAGCCCTGCACCGGGCGGTGCGCACGGCGGAGGTGGCCGAGGAATCCGGTCTGGACGCGGTCTGGCTGGCCGAGCACCACTTCGTGCCGTACGGCACGTGTCCGTCGGCGGTCACGCTGGCGGCTCTACTGCTGGGCCGCACCCGGCGGCTGCGGGTCGGTACGGCGGTGAGCGTACTGCCCACCGTCCACCCGGTCGCCCTCGGCGAGCAGGCCGCGCTGCTGCATGTGACGAGCGGCGGCCGCTTCACGCTCGGCGTGGGGCGGGGCGGGCCCTGGGTGGATCTGGAGGTCTTCGGCTCCGGCCTGGAGGCGTACGAACAGGGCTTCCCCGAATCACTCGATCTGCTGATGCGATGGCTGCGCGAACCGGCCGTGTCGGCCTCCGGCCCGCGCTTCTCGTTCCGTGAGGTCCCCGTCGTACCGCGCCCGTCGGAGGCGCTGACGGAGGCGCCGGGGCCGGAGGTGGTGATCGCCTGCACCTCTGCGGCGAGCATCCGGCTGGCCGCCGAGCGGGGGCTGCCGATGCTGCTCGGGATGCACGTCGGCGACGAGGAGAAGGCCGAGATGGTCGCGTTGTGGCGGCAGCACGCGCGGGCGGCCGGGCGGCCCGGCGACGAGATCGCCGGGGCGGCCCACGTCTCGGCCGGCGTCTGCCAGATCGCGGACAGCCGCACCGACGCCGCGGAGACCCTGACGAAGGCGATGCCGGGCTGGCTGAAGCAGGGCCTGGAGGCCCACATGACGGTGGACGGCCGGTTCCGATCCATGCGGGACCCGCTCGGGTACACCGAACTGCTCTGCGGACTCCACCCGGTGGGTACCCCGCGGCTGTGCGTCGACCGGCTCGCCGCGACCTCCGAGCGGACCGGCATCTCCCGTTTCGCCCTGCTGACGGAGGGCTCGGGGGATCTGGCGGCCACGGAGGAGAACGTACGACGGCTGGGTGCCGAGGTACTGCCACACCTCCGGTGACCTCACCGCCGCGGGGAGCTTGCCGCCCCAGTGACTGATGCACCTCCCGCGTGTGGAGCGGCAAGCAAGCGGCTCACTGCGTCAGCAGTACCGGAGCATGGCGTCAGCAGTCCCGTAGTTCCGGGGACTGGTTCAGCAGCTGATTGCGCACCGAGGTGAAGCGGGCCAGCGTCTCGTCGACCGAGGCGTCCAGCGGGAACACCGCCACACGGTGGCAGTTCTGGAAGGCCAGCCGCACACCGAAGTGCCGCTGCAGGGCGCCGCGTATGGCGTCACTCGCGAGCGCACGCAGCAGCTGACCGCGTGCCTGCTCGTCCGGCGGCGGCGTCTGGTTGTCGGCGAAGTCTCCGCCGTCCACCTTCAGCTGGGCCACCAGGGAGCTGATCATCTCCCATGCGTAGGGCAGGGAGGTCCGGACGCAGTCGACGAAATCCGCTTCGTCGACCTCGCCTCGCTCGGCCTGTTCGAGTAGGGCCGGTGAGACGTCGAGCGACATGGGTACTCCTCTCGCACCCCCGAACAACAGGGGTTGGCGGACAGGTAAGGGAGTTCGCGATACCGAACACGCTGAGTACACACTTCGCGACCTCCCGTTTACTACGGTAGGCAACGGGCGGTGACCCCACCAGGAGATTGCGTATATGCGACGGTCCCTTTAGGCACACAATCGGCCAGGTTTGAACAGGCGTGCGCAGGCGACTCTTCAGGACCGGTCGCGGGGGCCCTCCCGAGGGGGCTGGGCGAATCGCGTGGAGGGCGGGGCGTCGAGTAGCGTTGCCGACCATGCGTCTCGTCATCGCCCGGTGCTCCGTCGACTACGCCGGCCGGCTCACCGCCCATCTTCCCTCCGCTCCCCGTCTGATCCTGGTCAAGGCGGACGGCAGTGTCTCCATCCACGCGGACGACCGGGCCTACAAGCCCCTCAACTGGATGTCGCCGCCGTGCACCCTCAAGGAGGGAACGGGGGACGAGGCCGGCGTCTGGACCGTCATCAACAAGGCGGGCGAGAAGCTCATCATCACGATGGAGGAGGTCCTGCACGACTCCTCGCACGAGCTGGGCGTCGATCCGGGCCTGATCAAGGACGGCGTGGAAGCGCACCTCCAGGAGCTGCTGGCCGACCGTATCGAGACCCTCGGCGACGGCTACACCCTCATCCGCCGCGAGTACATGACGGCGATCGGCCCCGTGGACATCCTGTGCCGCGACGCCGAGGGCCAGACCGTGGCCATCGAGATCAAGCGCCGTGGCGAGATCGACGGCGTGGAACAGCTCACCCGCTACCTGGAGTTGCTCAACCGCGACCCCCACCTCGCCCCCGTCCGGGGCATCTTCGCGGCCCAGGAGATCAAGCCCCAGGCAAAGGTCCTCGCCACCGACCGCGGCATCGGCTGCACGATCCTGGACTACGACGCGCTGCGGGGCATCGAGGACGACAAGCTGCGGCTGTTCTGACCGACGGGGCTCGCCGGCGTATCGATCCCGCCGCCCATCGCCGCGTACCGGGCGGGCGAGCGTGCCTTGAGGTACAGCGCCTGCCCGACACCCCACAGCACGGCGGCGACCAGCAGCCAGGGCAGCCGGTTGACCAGCGCCGAGTGGGTGCCGGTGACCACCGGGAAGTTGTCGAGGAGCAGAACCAGCTCGGTGCCGATGCCGCCGAGGGCGAGCAGCGGGGCGGCCACGCAGCGCCACCAGTGCCGGCCGGCCCGCCCGTCGGAGTGGAAGTAGGCGATCACCGACACGCTGACGGCCCCCTGCAGTGCCATCAGCCCCACCGCTCCCAGCGCGAGCGTGGTGGTGGCGAGGTTGGTGTACGGGTCGAGGCCGGCGGCGGCGAAGACCGCACACGCGGCCGCCGTGAGGCCGGCCTGGACCAGTCCGGCGCGGTGCGGTGCGCTGTGCCGCGGGTGCACTGCGCCGAGCCAGGACGGCAGGACCCGCTCCCGGCCGAGCACGTACAGGTAGCGGTTGGCGGCATTGTGCAGCCCGAGCATGGCCCCGAACAGGCTGGTGCACAACAGCACCTGCATGAGCGTGGCGACGGCCGCACCGGTGTAGCTCCGGGCGAGGTCGAAGAACATGTCGCCCAGTTCGCGCTGTGCGGTCGGCCGCAGCCGGTCCACGCCGACCCCGCCCACGGCGACCCAGCTGACGAGCGCGAAGAACACGGTGATGAGCACCACCGACACATAGGTGGCCAGCGGAACGCTGCGGGCGGGGTCGCGGGTCTCCTCGCCGTACAGGGCCGCCGCCTCGAACCCGATGTAGGAGATCAGTGCGAACATCAGGGCCACACCGAGGCCGGAGGCGAACACGTGGTGCGGGGCGAACGAGGCGGCGGGAAGCGCCTTGGTGCCCCGGCGGACGACCACGCAGACGCTGACCACGAGCAGGACGGCGACCTCGCTGACCATCAGCACGGCCAGCAGGCGCGCGCTCAGGTCGATCTGGTGGTACCCCATGAACGCCATCAGCGCGATGCCCGCCAGGGCCCACCAGGGCCAGGGCACGTGCAGTCCGTGGGACCGGGCGACCAGCTCGGCGAAGTAGGCGAAGGCTCCGGTGACACCTATGACGGTCGCGTTGTACGCGATCAGGGCGATCAGGCCGGCGGGCAGGCCGGCGATCCGGCCGAGGCTGCGGGCGACGTAGGTGTAGAAGCCGCCGGTGCTGGTGATCCGGCGGCTCAGGGCCGCGTATCCGACGGAGAAGCACAGCAGGGTGGCGCCGGAGAGCAGGAAGGCCGCCGGTACTCCGACGCCGTTGCCCAGGGCGAAGGCCAGGGGCACCGACCCCACCATGCCGGCCATCGGGGCCGCGGCGGCCACGACCAGGAAGACGATCTTCGTGGTGGTCAGTCCGGCGCGCGGATGCGTCCGGGCGGCCTTCGCGAGAGGTGCCGGGGATCCCATCACCGCCTCCCGCTCAGTGTCCGGTGACGATGATGTCCACGGCCTCGGGGATGCCCATCTCGGGCAGCCGGGCGCGGGCCATGTCGTCGGTCCAGCGCTCCGCCAGGTCGTAGCGTTCCTCCGCCGTGGTCTCCAGCAGCCGCCGACCGGGGAACACCTCGTAGTCGGCGAGGAGTTCGGTGTGGGCGGCCATGCCCTCCTGGAAGAGGTGCTCACGGTGCAGGACGAACTCGTCGACGGGCAGCTCGTCCCAGAGCCGCCGGCCGCGCCGGACGAGCTCGATCAGCCGCGGCCGGTACTCGGGGTGCCGGGCCAGGTGCTCGCGGACGATGGAGCTGCCCACGGCCAGGTGCCGGATCTCGTCGATGGAGGCGCCGCGGGCGATCTCGGCCGCCGCCCGGTCGAGCAGTCCCCACTTGCGTTCGCTGAGTTCGGCCGCGGGGGCCAGCACGCCCTCGATGACGATGGTGAACACCGCCACCGCACCGATGAAGTCACCCTCGTCGCGGACGACGGAGGTGGCGAACTCGGAGATCGGGTCGAGTATCCGCTTGGTGTAGTCCGCGCCCTCCTGCGCGATCTGCTCGTGCAACCGTTCCGCGGGCACGCCCAGTTCGAGCAGATGGTTGCGGAACACCATCGAGTGGCGTGCCTCGTCCACCACCTGTGTGACGAAGAACTCCGTCTCCGCCGGTCCGGGTGCCCCGATCACGTAGTGGGAGAGCACCTGGACCGCGCGCAGCTCCGACAGTGAACGGTTGCCGAGTTCCAGGACGAGCGCCTCGCGCAGCGGGCCGGGCTCGCGCATGTAGGGCGGTGTGGTGGTCGCGTGGCCGCGCCGGGCCCGGCCGCGCAGGGTGCCCTGGGCCACGGCGGACAGCCAGTAGGCGAGGTCGCACTGCCCGGCGGTGAGGGTCAGCTCCTGGGCGCCGTCGAGCAGGTTCGGCGCGCGGTCCCAGTCGGCTTCCAGCGGAATGTCGGTCGTCATCGGTCATCGCTCCCAAGGGTCCGGGTCGTCGTCGGTCCTGTGCAGTCCTCGGTGCAGCCGGGTGGCGAAGCTGACCAGTGGGTCACCGCCCGGGCTGTCGCCGGCGACGGCCTCGGCGACGAGCAGGTCGTGGTCGCCGATGTGGTGCCGCCGTACGACGGAGCAGGCCAGGTGGGCCACGCAGTCGGCGAGCAGGGGCGCGCCGGTGAGCGGATCGGGCGTGACGGACATCCCGGCGAACTGGGCCTCGCCGTCGGGTCGTTCGGGGTCGGCGAAGCGTCGGGCGAGTCGTTCCTGCGCGGCGCCCAGCACGTTGACGGAGAACAGCGGGGTGTCCCTGAGCCGGTCGGCGAACGTGGAGGTGGGGCGCAGGCACACCCCGAGCAGCAGCGGAGTCCTGGAGATCGCGACAACGGCGCTCACCGTGGTGCCGTGCGGACGGGCGCCGCCCACCGTCAGGACGGTCACCGCGGAGGTGAGCGCGCGTGCCGCGCGGCGTGCGCCGTCCCCGGCGGCCTGGTCGTGGGGCTGCGGCTGCGCCGTGCCGACGGCCGGGGTCCTCGTGGGCACCGTCACCGGGCGGCCTTCGCGGCGACCGTCTCGCCCGTCGGTACGGCCGTCTCCGTGTCGGGGTCGGCCGGAACCCTGGTTCCCGCGGCCGCCTTTCGCAGGGCGGCGACCATGCGGTCGTACTGCGGATTGGCGACCGGTTCGAAGGGCCGGCCGAAGGGCTTGAGGAAGTTGCCGAACACACCCCGGTCGCCCAGGACGTGGAACGGCAGGGCCAGGAGTGCCCACTCGGGCCCGACCAGCCACATCCACAGTCCGGCCACGAGGCCGCAGGTGATCAGGCTGTGCATCGAGTTGTACAGGACGTAGTAGGTCTTCGGTATCCGCCCGTCGGGGCTGCGCCGGAACGCGATGGCGCCCGGGATGTAGCCGATCACGTCGATGTACAGGAACAGCGCCAGCCATACCGGCCACCGGATGTCCCCCAGGTGCAGCACGGTCATCACGATCGTCACGGCGAAACCGACGAGGTACTCGGCACGGTGCAGTTTGAAGGTGACGGGTGATTCGTAGGGGTTCTTGATGTCCACGCTCGGCCTTCCGTCCGCGAGGTCTGGGGGTCAGGACAGCCGCAGTGGCTGCCCTGCGAAGTAGTCGGCCAGCTCCGCCGCCACGCTCGCCCGCGACGGGGGATGGAAGGCGAGGGCGCGTACGGCCGACGACAGGTAGGCGATGTCCGGGGATCCGATGAACGCGATGCCGCCCAGCATCTCCACGGCTGCGTCGACCACGTCGGCCAGCAGGTCCTGGGCCGCGTACCGGGCCACCAGGACCGCCGCCACGGCCTCGTCGCCGCCGAGGCCGTCGCCGACGGCGCGGGCGGTACCCTCCAGCAGGTTGACCGAGGCCTCCAGGGCGGTCGCCAGACGGGCCCGGTCGGCCGCGGTGCCGCGCCGCCGGAGCACGGCCTGCTCCACGAGCGCGGAGGCGGCGCCGGTGTAGGCGGCCGTGGTGAGCAGCTCGAACCAGGTGAATCCGGCCGTCTGCAGATCGTCGAGCCGACTCTGGTGCTGGGGCGTGCTGCGGATCACCAGTTCCTCACCGACCTCGACGCCCTCCAGCCGGACCTCGTGGCTCTGGGAGGCGGCGAGCACCTGGGTGCCCCAGAACGGCACCACGCTGATGCCGGGGCTGTCCGCCGGGATCAGCAGCAGCGCCAGGCTGGTGGTGCCGTCCTCGTCACGGACCGCGGCGCTGGCGGTCAGCACGTCCATGGACCGCGACAGACTGCACGGCTTCTTGCCTCCGTCGACCCGGTAGCCGGTGGCGGTCCGCTCGGCCACCACGGCCGGGGCCAGGATGTTCTGCCCGCTGCGTCCCTCGGCCCAGCCCGAGGCGAACCACAGCCCGTCCCCGGCCACGGCGGACAGCATCTTCAGCTGCCCCGGGGTGAGCCGCTCGGCCGTCTCGGCAAGGCTGAACAGCATCGCCACGGTGAAGTGGTGCATGACGGTGGCCACGGCCAGGGACGGCGACACCGCGCCGAGGGCACGCTGAACGCGTACGGCCTGCAGCGGGCTCGCCTGGGCACCGCCGTAGTCGGCCGGGACCAGCAGGCCCGGACCGCCATGGGCCCGGTAGATCTCCACCACGGGGCTGTCGTCCGCCTCCCGTTCGGCGAGCGTGAGCTGTTCGAGTTCGGCCAGCAGTCCGGGATGGAACCGGCCGCACATGTCCCGTGCGGCATCGAGGGAGCGCATCGGCGGTTCTCCTTCACAGGTGAAATCACGGGAAAATCCGATGGCGAAGGAATTCGGCGCGGCACAGGGCCCATATGCGGGTTGTGCACGGCCAGTCTCGCAGGGGCTCCTGATCGAACCCTGATGGCCGGCTGACACCCGGGGGCGCCTGATGGGCGTCTGATGCGGCACTGACCGCACGGAGTTCTCGTATTGCCCGGCGCTCGAATTCCATGGGATAAACCAACACCGCGCTGGAACTTCGGAGTACGGCCCCCTTGTCCAACCATGAGTGGAGAAGAAGCATGGCCGAGACCACGTATCTGATGGAGGATCCCCGGGAGGCCGAGCGATTGGCCGCGAAGGTCGACCCGGCGGCTTGGGTCGACCGTTATCTGGCCCGTCGGCTGCGTCCCGGCGACCGCGTTCTGGACATCGGTTGCGGCCCGGGGGTGATAGCCCGTCAGGTGGCCGACACACGGCCCGGGGTGCATGTCACGGGCGTCGACTTCTCCCCCTCCCGGATCACGGAGGCCCGTGCGCGTCTCGCCGGCGTGGGCGCGGCGGTCCGCAGTGACGCCCGGGAACTGCCGCTGCCCGATGCCTCGTTCGACCTCGTCTACTGCCGTTTCATGCTGCAGTTCCTGCCCGACCCGCAGCGCGCGCTCGCGGAGATGGTGCGGGTCTGCCGGCCGGGCGGGCTGATCCTGCTCCAGGAACTGGACGGGCAGCTGCTGTGGCACCATCCCGAGGATCCGGAGCTGCAGGCAGGCCTGGAGACGGTCGTGAAGGGGCTGGAGCGTTCCGGTTTCGACCCGTTCATCGGCCGCAAGCTGTTCCACTTCGCCCACCGGGCCGGGCTGCGGGACGTGGAGGTGGCGGCGGACTCCTACCATCTGATCGCCGGGCGGGCGGACGAGGAGACGATGCGGCTGTGGCGGTTGAAGCTGGAGATCGCGCAGCCGGCCAGGACCGAGGCGCTGGGCGACGCCGACGCGGCCCAGCGGGTGCAGGACCGTTTCCTTGAGTACCTCGCCCGGGAGGACACCCTCACCTACAGCGTCGCCTTCACCGTCGTCGGGCGGCGTTGAGATCATGGACACGGTCACGACGGACGCCCTGGGTACGCAGAGCACCGGGACGGAGGCGGCCGCTGCCGCGGTCCGGCGGTACTGCGACTCCGGCAATCCCAGTGCCTACCTGGCCTTCAACCGGGGCAACAGCTACTTCCGGCTGCCCGGGGACGACGGCCTGATCGTCTACCGTCCGGTCGGCCGCTATCTGGTGCAGTTCGGGGGCGTCTTCGCGGCCCCGGGGTCCAGGGCCCGGCTGCTGGCGGCGTTCGTGGACTTCGCCGCCGCGCAGGACCGGGAGATCGTCGCCGTCCAGGTGCAGGGCGCCGATGCCCCGGTGTTCCTCGACGCGG
This sequence comes from Streptomyces sp. GbtcB6, assembly GCF_019091475.1. Taxonomy (NCBI): domain Bacteria; kingdom Bacillati; phylum Actinomycetota; class Actinomycetes; order Kitasatosporales; family Streptomycetaceae; genus Streptomyces; species Streptomyces sp. GbtcB6. The sequence goes on from NZ_JAGXJL010000038.1 coordinate 81,543, forward strand.
GCTTCGTGGTGAACCAGATGGGCGCCTCCTACGCCGTCGACCTCGACACCTTCACCCTCGCCGGCACCCGCTTCATGCAACTGCGCAACAAGATCTCCAAGGCGCTGCGCGGCGGTCTGGTGATCACCGAGGCCCCGTACGCCGACTGGCGGAAGGCCGTCACCGAACTGGACGCGGCCTGGCTGGGGACGAAGGGGGAGGGCGTCAGGGCGCTGGAGTTCCTCGTGGGCGAGACCGGCGGCCCGCTCCAGCGGCTGCGCCGGCTGTTCGTCGCGACGCGCGAGGAAGAACTCGTCGGCTACATCTCCTACTCCCCCGTCCACGGCCCGCAGGCGGGGTGGATGCACGACCTGAGCCGCCGCAGGCCCGACGCCGGACCGGGCGTCATGGAGGCGGTCAACAAGGCGGCGATCGAGGTGTTCCGCGCGGAGGGCGTGCGCTGGCTGCACTTCGGCTTCACGCCGTTCACCTCGCTGGACGCCCCGCGGTTTCCCGGCTACAGCCTGGCCTTCCACTGGTTCGTGAACCATCTGTGGGAACACGGCGAGGCCGTCTACCCCGCCCGGACCCAGCTCGCCTACAAGGAGAAGTGGGCGCCGACCCTGGTACTGCCCGAGTACCTCGCCTTCCAGCGCCGGGCGAGCCTGCCGGGCCTGGTGCACGTCTTCCGGGCCTGCAACGCCGTCTGACGTGCCGTCACCACGCTTCGCGAGGAGGAGGGAACACTCATGCCCGACGAGGTACGCCGACAGGGCGAGAGGGTCGTGGAGATGTTCGCCGCGTGTGCGGCGGCCCCGGACGACCGTGCGGTCGCCGAGACGGCCGACGCGGAACTGGCCGCTCTGGAGGAGCTGCTGACCGGCCTCGCGGCCGAGGACGCGGGAGGCGGCGGGGACGGCTGAGCCGTCCGCACATGTCGGGGCCCGCGGGAGCACCGGAGCCGTTCCGGTGCTCCCGCGGGCCTCGTCCGGCGCGCCTCAGCGCGGGCCGGGATGCTCCCCGAGCAGTTTCTCCGCCTCGGTCAGCAGGCCCGCCACCACCCGGCCCGCCGGTTCGACGGCACCGATCGCGCCCACGCTCTGGCCGGCGTAGAGCGCCATCGCCGCGATGTCACCGCGCGTGGTGCTGGTGGGCGACACCATGCTGCGCGCCGGGACGCGCATCTCGGCGCCGCCGAACTCGATGTCGCCGACGAACTCCGCCTCGGTCGCGCGGGCGCGCTCGACGCACGAGGCGATCACCCGGTGCGGGGCGTCGGGCCACATCACGGCGAAGGTGTCGGTGATCTCGGTCTCGGTGGCCGCCACCAGTGCCCGCTTGTAGTCGGGGTGGGCATCGGCCTCGTCGGTGGCCACGAACCGTGTGCCCAACCTGGCCGCGGCGGCCCCGGCGGCCAGTACGGCGGCCACGCCGCGCCCGGTCGCGATGCCGCCCGCGGCGACCACCGGCAGGTCCACCGCGTCCAGCACCTCGTCGGGCAGCGGCAGCAGCGCCCGCTCGCCCCGGAGGTGCCCGCCGGCCTCCGTGCCCTGGACGACGACCAGGTCGCAGCCGGCGTCCTGGGCGGCCTTGGCCTCGCGCAGCGAACCGACCTGCCAGGCAGCCAGGGCGCCCCCGGAGTGGACGCGCGCCACCAGGTCCGGGTCGGGGTCGGCCCAGAAGAACTCCACCAGCCGCAGCCGCTGGGCGGCGATGTCCAGGCAGGCGGGATCGTCCAGGAACGGCACGATCACGTTCAGGCCGACGGCTCCCCGGGTGCGCGCCGTGACCTGGTCGAGCAGCTGCGTCAGCACCGGTGGCGGCGCGAGCGGGAAGGCGACCATGCCGAGGGCACCGGCGTTCGCGACGGCGACGGCGAGGTCGATGCCGGACACCCAGCCCATGCCGGCCTGCTGGATGGGAGCGGTGCACTCCATCAGGGACGTGAAACGTGTGTGCAGGACCACGGGGAACGCCTTTCGGGGCGAGTTCTCTACCGGACCGTTCTGCGCGCGCGGGCCGCCGTGGTGTCGGCAGGAATACGGCGGCCGAAGGGAATGCCCGACGAGAATAGGGCAGCCGCCCGTCCTGGCGCCATCCCGACATCACCCCTCTGACCTGCGAAAACTCTATACGTCAGGGCGGTGTCAGCGCGCTGTGGGAAGAGGCCGGGATTACGGGTCCTTCGCCTTCGTCGCCGTCAGCAGGAAATCAGCGGGCGGCGCCTACCCTGATCGCCGTGACGGATTTCGACAAAGAACCGCTGGTTCGCGCCGTAAAGCAGGCATTCGACTATCTGGACGAGCTGCCCGAGCGCTGGGTCGCCGCCACCGCACGGACCGAGGATCTGCACGCGCTGCTCGGCGGCCCGCTGCCCGACGGTCCCGCTCCGGCCACCGACACCATGGACGTCCTGCGCCGGGTGCAGGAGGAGGGCGGTGTGGTCGCCAGTTCCGGTCCGCGCTACTTCGGTTACGTCATCGGCGGCACCCTGCCGGTCGCGATCGCCGCGGACTGGCTGGTGTCGACGTGGGACCCGGCGGCGGGCGTGCACGAACTCGGGCCGGCCGTCGCCGTGGCCGAGCACACCGCCGGGCAGTGGCTGCTGGAGCTGCTGGGCCTGCCCCGGACGGCGTCGGTCGGGTTTCCCACCGGCTGCACGATGGGCCATCTCACCGCGCTGGCCGCCGCCCGCCACCATCTGCTGGCCCGCGCGGGCTGGGACGTGGAGCAGGACGGGCTGCAGGGAGCCCCGCGGCTGCGGGTGATCGGGGGCGAGCAGCGCCATCTCACCATCGACCTCGCCCTGCGCTACCTGGGCATCGGTGCCGGGCGCGTGGAGGTGGTACCGGCCGATCACGAGGGCCGGATGAGCCTGGAGGGCCTCAAGGCCGTACTGGCGGAGGGCACCGGGCCGGCCATCGTGTGCGCGCAGGCGGGCGATGTGCACTCGGGCGCCGTCGATCCACTGCGGGCGATCTGCGAGATCGCACACGAGCACGACGCCTGGGTGCACGTCGACGGCGCGTTCGGACTGTGGGCCGCGGCGAGCCCGAGGCTGCGTCCGTTGGTGGCCGGGATCGAGGCGGCCGACTCGGTGGCGAGCGACGCGCACAAGTGGCCCAACGTGCCCTACGACTGCGGCCTGGTCTTCGTGGCCCACCCGGAGGCGCACCGCGCGGCGATGCTGACCGAGCGGGCGGCCTATCTGCCCCCCGGCACCCCGTCGGAGCGCGACAACATCGAGTGGGTGCCGGACTTCTCCCGGCGGGCCCGCAGCCTGCCGGTGTGGGCGGCGCTGCGCACGCTCGGCCGGTCAGGGGTGGCGGAACTGGTCGAGCGGTGCTGCGACCTGGCCCGTCACTTCGCGGAGGGCATCGCCGCGATCCCGGGCGCGCGGGTGCTCAACGAGGTGGCGCTGAACCAGGTCATGGTGCGCTTCGGGGACGACGACGCCCTCACGCGCGAGGCCATCGCCCGCCTCCAGCGGCGCGGTGTCTGCTGGTTCGGCGGTACGGCGTGGCACGGACAGACGGCGATGCGGGTGTCGGTGTCCTCCTGGCGCACCACACGGGACGACGTGGACCGTTCGGTCGAGGAGATCCGCGCGGTCGCCGCGGAGCTGCTGCCGGTGCCGTCCGCACACTGAACAGGAAATACGGGAGAAACGGCGGACGTCCGTACAGGGATTCGTACGGAAATATCGTCCGCCGTTTCAGCGCTTTCCTGGTCTCAGCTCCATGTCAGGGGCGAGTCAGGACCTCTGTGCCACTATTGAAGTGCAAGGGAGAGGTACCCAAAGCGGCCTAATGGGGGTCCGGAATCATCCGGACAGGGCTCTGCCCACGTAGGTTCGAATCCTACCCTCTCCGCGCCGAAGAGGGCGGGTCACCGGGAAATCGGTAATCCGTCCTCTTCCTGTTGCGCCGCGGCATTCCGTAAGACGCCCGTCAGGGTCCCATCAGCCCTTCTTGGAATAATTGTCCCTGCGTTTCGGCGACATCGAACGGCTGGTCGTGTTACCGATCGGGAAGCCGTTGGATCCGCCCATCCAGGCTCTGTTTTCCATCGAAGCTGGAGGAATGGTGTCCCGCACATACCAGGCCACCGGTACGGCCGGGCACGCCGCGCTCGTGGACGAGATATCGTCCTGGCTCGCCCTGGACGCCGACGACGTCGACCACAAGCACGCCGCGCGGCGCGACCACGCCCTCACCGCGGTACGCGCCCTGAACGAGGACGCGGCCGCCGGTGACACGGAGGCCTTCCACCTGCAGCAACTGCTGCTGTCCAGGATCTACACCACCGTCGTGCAGCTCCCCAAAGGCACGTCCGCCGAGGGCTCCGCGCTGCTGCACGAGGTCACAAGACTGCTGGAGAACGCCACCGTCGCCCTGGAGGACGGCTGCATCACGCCAAGCACGCTCGAACAGGCACCGACCGAGCCGCGGCCGTACCTGTCGTGGCTGAAGGGCCTCGTGCGCCGGCACCGCGCGTTCAAGCACCCCTACTACACGGAGTTCATCCGCGACCAGGCCGGACACGACGACCTGCGCACCTATGTCGTGCAGGAGTCGCTGGTGGACGGCCGGTTCGACGATCTGCTCGCGATGATGCAGGTGGGCACGGCGGGTGCCGCCAAGATGGAGATCGCGAACAACTACTGGGACGAGATGGGCAACGGCGATCCGGACCAGGTGCACACCCATCTGTTCAACAAGATCTACGAGGTGTTCGACGTCCGCGAGGACGACATGGAGTCGGTGATGACCGCCGGTGATCTGCTCACCGGCAACCTGGCCGTCCTCGTCTGCCGCTACCGGCGCCTCTACGCGGAGGCGGTCGGGTTCCTGGGCATGACGGAGTGGCTGGTACCGGACCGCTTCACCGACGTGGTGCACGCCTGGGAGCGGCTCGGGCTCCCCCCGGTCGGCATCACGTACCACCGGCTGCACATCACGGTCGACTCGCAGCACGCCGCCGGCTGGTTCCACCACGTCGTCCTGCCGGCCGCGCACGACGCCCGGATGCGGCGGGGCATCGCCCGCGGCGCGCTGTGGCGGGTGAACTCCTCCGCCCGCCTGCTGGACGAGCGACTCGGCGCGGCCCGCGGGGCCGTCGCCACGGCCTAGGCGGCCTCCACGGGAGGTGCCGGCAGAGCGGGCCCGGAGACCGGCCCGCGGTCCGCTCCGGGCCACCGGCCCCTCCACCGCCACGACCACCTCCCCTCAGGAGCGCGAGAGATGCATCGTGACCTCGTCGTGGTGCCCGTCGACCACCGCGGCCCCGGCCGGGCCGTCGTGCTGCGCACGGGACGCCGCCCCGGCGGACGCCGCGTGGGGTACGCCTTCAGCAGCCCGGACGACCTCATCCGGACCCTGGGCTCGGGACAGCCGTGGTTCCGGCTCACACACGCGGCCCTGACCTCCCTGCTGGCACCGCTCGGCATCCGGGAGGTGGTGGTCGACCCGACGTCGGTCGCGGACCCGCCCCCTCCGACCGAAACGGCAAGCAGGGCGACCGTACGGCCCCGGCAGGATTAATGTCCGGCACACCCGGCCGAGATCAATCGTTCAATCAGCGCCGACAATCGATGCCGGAAATGTATATTACCCACTCTTGACTGCATTCGGGGCTTGCGGCCACGCGATGTGCATGCAACCCTCGACAGAACCTGCCTAAAATCGAACAGCATGCCACAAGATTGGCCTGGGAGGCGACTCCATCTGTGCACGGGGGAATCACCGGATGCATGCGGTCCTGGTTAGCGGAAGCAACCTGGGATCCACCCTGCCCTATTTGGCCTGCCTGCATTCTGGTCCGCGAGTCCCTGCCGCACCTCTGACATCCGAGTCGGCCACAGCTCCCTAACGGCACGTTTGAATCGTCCGCGCGAAAGGGTTGCCGTGTTCACTTTCTCCATTCTCGGAACGATCGAGATCCAGGGCACAAAAGGGGCGGTCAGGGTTTCCGGAATCGTTCAGCAGACCCTGCTCACCGCGTTTCTGGCCGGCGGCGAGGAGGTGATCACCGTGGATGCCCTCATCGACGAGCTGTGGGGTACGACACCGCCCGCCAAAGTCGAGAACGCCCTTCAGGCGCAGGTCAGCCGATTACGGCGCTGCCTGGAGAGGGCGGAGCCGGGACGAGTGGAGTCCCGGCTGACCAAGCGTGCGGCCGGGTACCGGTTCGCCGTGGAACCCAAGGAGGTCGACGCGCTGACCTTCCTGCACACCATCGACGCCGTACGGGCCGGACTGGACAGCGATCTCGTCCGGGAATTCCGGTCGGCGGTCGAGGAGTTGCGCAACGCGCTCGCCCTGTGGCGCGAACCGCTCTTCGGTGGAATCGCCGGCGGACCCATATGCCGGATGGCCGCCGACAGATACCGGGAGGCCCGGAGCCTCGCACACGCACTGCTTTACGAATTCGAGCTGCGTGACGGCGCGCACGCTCGCGTACTCCCGGAAATAAGGGAGCTGTACGCCCAGAACCCGTTCAACGAGCAGTACTGCATGATGCTCATGACGGCGCTTTACCGGACCGGCCGCCAGACGGACGCCCTCGATGTCTACCGGAGACTGCGGGAAAGTCTGGACCAGAATTTCGGCCTGGAACCCTCCCCGGTGCTGCGCCGGTTCGAACGGGCCATTCTCCTGCACGATCCGAGCCTGCTCGCGGAGCGGCTCCCCTTCGCCACCGGCGCGATACCCGTGAGCGCGCGGGGGCAGGCGTCGTGACCGGCGTCCCCTCCTGACACACACTCGGGGCGGACAACCGTGCGAGCGGTCGGCGTACCGGGCACCGGCCCGCCGACCGTCCGCGCCCCCGCGGTCTCAGCCCAGGCCGGTGACGACCGACTTGGTCTCCAGGTAGCCGTCGAGGGCCTCCTGACCCATCTCGCGTCCCCAGCCGGACTGCTTCTGGCCGGCGAAGGGCACCGCGGCGTCCAGCGTGTTCCAGGTGTTGACCCAGACCGTTCCGGCCCGTAACGCCGAGGCGGTCCGGTAGGCCTTGGACAGATCGCGGGTGAAGACGCCCGCGGCCCGGCCGTAGGCACTGTCGTTGGCCATGCGCACGGT
>NZ_JAGXJL010000361.1:0-253 GCF_019091475.1 Streptomyces sp. GbtcB6
TCTGCGACGAGAAGCGCAGCACCGCGTAGAACAGCGACGAACCGACCGTCGAAACCAGCACGGCGTTGGTCGGCACGCGGTGGATCGGATGCGTGCGCCCCAGCCTTTCCGGCAACGCCGCATAGAAGCTCATCGCCAGCATCGTCCGCGACGGCGACAGCATCGTCGATTGCAGGCAGCCCGCCGAACTGCACAGCACCGCCAGCGACACGAGCATGGTGAAGCGCCCGAACACCGGATGGGCGAGGGCGAG
>NZ_JAGXJL010000362.1:0-252 GCF_019091475.1 Streptomyces sp. GbtcB6
TGTATAGGTTTCTGGATTTTTATTGACAAGTGAGCATGATTTTAGAGTATGAAATGATTTGAAATAAAGTATGGTTATTGAATTCATTAGAAGTAGTAATTTATTTTATTTTCTTGGGTTTGGTTCACATTCATAATGTTAATCAACATTGTTATTTTTTGTGTTAAAAAAAAGAGGAGTTTAAGAACAATCAAGGTTGTTGATTCATGATTGTGCTTAAGTGTTCATTCATACATACTACTCTCAATTTTT
>NZ_JAGXJL010000363.1:0-252 GCF_019091475.1 Streptomyces sp. GbtcB6
GTATCTCTCAAACCTCAATTCTCTTAACTTCTCTCTTCACTTTTCCTTGGATTAGTTTAGTTCATTGGGACATCTTCTCCAGACACAGGTATGTTCGACATTGAGGTTTCTTGGAAAATATATATATGTCATGAGCGTCCTTGTGAAGAAAGGTGCGCTAAAAATGCTATATACGTCCAGCCAAAGCTGCCCTGCCTGACCAGGTACCAAAGTCTCTAATCGAATTTGTGTACAAGTAAGCTCGGCAAGCCT
>NZ_JAGXJL010000364.1:0-251 GCF_019091475.1 Streptomyces sp. GbtcB6
CAAAGCTTATAGCCCTATATATAGTGATCTATTCTCACTGGGCGAAGGGTGGAAAAACTAATCTAAGAGTATATACTCAGAGATATCTTTGTAAGAGCTCTAAGAAAGGAATCATTGCATTATTTGTTCTTAAGTCAATACAAATCAAGAGCAGTAGGCTATTACCGAACTGCTCGGGGTCGAACCTCTATAAAAACTCTGTGTCTTTATTTATTTCACTATATTACATCTATATTATACTACTTGTTGCT
>NZ_JAGXJL010000365.1:0-251 GCF_019091475.1 Streptomyces sp. GbtcB6
GGGGCGCGAGTGATACGCGGCCTGGCCTGCCCTGTTTTGAGAAAACCGGGCTCGCCAAGGCCGTCGCGCGCCTCGAAAAACCGCGCTAGGCCGACGGGATGGACCGGGTGGGCGACGGGCAGGTCAAGACGGAGTGGGGATCGGCGCGGACACGGGCCGCGGCCATCCTGCTGGCGAGCCTGTTGACCGCAGAACAGCTGGCATTCGGGGCGAACGGTCCGCTGCTGGCGATCCTGGCGGCGGTCGCGCAG
>NZ_JAGXJL010000366.1:0-251 GCF_019091475.1 Streptomyces sp. GbtcB6
TGGTTTGTACACCTTTCATTCTCAGCAACTTTACAAAATGAATGATGGTGTTGGAGAAATCGATCTTTATTCATGATGGGGAGCAGCATAGACTCTTACAGACATAAAATTATTATGAATATTATGCAATTATTTACATAGTGCATTACCACTATCTTCTCATATAGATGACATGATTGACGTCATGGCCAATACCTTAATGCTCGGTTATTATTATCTCAGTGCCAATTGACCTGATATCTCACTATTAC
>NZ_JAGXJL010000367.1:0-251 GCF_019091475.1 Streptomyces sp. GbtcB6
CATAATGTCCTGAACCATACCCCTCCAGCGCAATTCTGCTATCAGATTCATGTTAATCAGCTATTTTGCACAAAAGTAATTGATTCCAATACACATATACACCTAAAAGTGCAATAAAATAGCTTCCAGGCCGTTACCCAACACAGAGTGATCGTTTCCCGTATATAATTGTCAATCCGGGCAATTGATTTGACTTGTTTATCCTTCGTACCTGTGAAAAAAGTCTTATTAATTGCTTATTCAGAAAATTG